>NZ_JBIVDY010000034.1:0-81415 GCF_044747365.1 Kitasatospora sp. NPDC090091 | reverse complement strand
CATCGCCTCCCCGCCCGACCCGCTCTCGCCGGCCAGGACATCCACGAGCCGACGGTAGTCCGACGCCAGCACACCGACATCGAGGCCGTCCCTCCGCACCGGCACGACCGAACCCGGCACAGCCGCAGCGGTCCGCACCGGCCGTTCGCCTGCCACCACGACCGGCGGAACCTCATCGACTCCCCGGGGTTCCGCCAGGACCTCGGCCACCGTCTCACGGGCAATCACGAACCGCTCCCACACGGCCTCCGCCTCCCGCAGCTCGGTCTGAAGGGCTTCCACCCGCCGCCGGGCAGCCCGTTCACGCTCCTCCAGCAACCCCATCACGGACGGCATCCCAGCACCTCACCAAAGAGACGACACAACACCCCGTCCCTGCCGCCGAAACACCGCCCCTATGCCTGACCAGCGGAAATGCGCCCGTCACTCTCGGAAAGACAACGGCTTCTAAGGGCTGTCGCTTTGGTCATCTGCGGAGCCAGATGAGGATGGCTGCGAGGTGGAGTGCGGCCTGGTAGGCGATGGCGAGCTTGTCGGTGCGCATGGCCAGGCCGCGCCACTGTTTCAGGCGGTTGATGCATCGCTCGACGGTGTTGCGTTCCTTGTACACCTCACGGTCGAATCCGGGTGGGCGTCCGCCGCATGAGCCGCGCCGCTGCCGGTTGCGGATCTGGTCCACCGGCTGCGGGATGACCGTGCGGATGTGGCGTTCCCGCAGATGGGAGCGGATCGCGCGGGCGGAGTACGCGCGATCCGCGATCACCGTGTCGGGCCGGGTGCGTGGACGGCCCGGCCCGACGCGGGGTACGCGGATCACGGCCATGACCGTGTCGAAGGCGGGCGCGTCGCCGGCCTGCCCAGCCGTCAGGACGATCGCCAGTGGCCGTGCCCGGGCGTCACTGGCCAGGTGAACCTTGGTGCTCAACCCGCCACGGGACCTGCCGATGGCGTGGTCGGAAGGCTCGCCACGGAGGCCGTCACCCTTTGCGGGCACCGGCCGCGTGCTGGTGGGCCCGGCAGACCGTCGAGTCAACCGAGGCGGCCCATCCGATGTCGTCGTCGGCGTCCGCCGCGGCCGGGACGGCGGCGAACACCTTCTCCCACATGCCGTCGACCGCCCAGCGCAGCAGCCGCTTGTGCTCAGTCTGGAACGGGCCCAGGTCGTTCGGCAGATCACGCCACGGCGAGCACGTGCGGTACTTCCACGCGATCGCCTCCAACGTGCGACGGTGGTCCGCCCACCGCCGCCCACGAACCGGATCGGCCGGCATCAGCGGCTCGATCCGGTCCCACATCGCATCACTGATCACCAACCGGACAGACACATCCGACCAACTGCTCAACCCATCAAAGAGACACGCCTTAAGGACCTGTCCGGCCGGACAGGCCCTGGTGCGCGGGTCAGCCGGCGTAGACGTCCTCGACGTAGCGGCCCTCGACCATCAGGCGCTGCAGCCAGGCCCGGGCGTCCGCCTCGCCCGCGCCCGGCGTGCGGTCGCGGTACAGGGTCTCCAGGGCCGCCCGGACGCCGGGCGCCATCCGGGCGCCGTCGCCGCAGACGTAGACCTCGGCGCCGGCCTCCAGCAGGGACCACACCTCGTCGGCCTCCGCCGCGATCCGGTCCTGGACGAAGCGCCGCCCCCGGTCGGGGGCTTCGCTGAAGGCCGGGCGGAGCGACACCGCACCGGCCCGCTCGGCCTCGCGCAGCTCCTCGGCGTGCAGGTAGTCCGCGTCCGGCGCGTCACAGCCGAAGTAGCACAGCGCGGTGGCCAGTCGGGCACCGGCGGCGAGCAGGGCGCGCCGGTCGGCGACGGCGCCGCGGAACGGGGCCAGGCCGGTGCCGGCGGCGACCATGATGACCGGGGTGGTGGCGCTGTGGTCGATCCGGAACGCCTCGCGGCAGGGCTGGAGCCGGGCGAGCACGGTGTCCCCGGGCCGCAGGCCGCTCAGGTGGCCGGAGCCGGTGCCCCGGTAGGTGCCACGGCCCGAGCGGGCGGGCGCCTGGAGGAGGGAGACCATCAGATCGATGTGGCGCGGGTCGGCGGCCGGCGAGGACGAGACGGAGTAGTGCCGGGGGCGGCGGACCGGGAGCAGGTCGAGGAGGACGGGCCAGGTCAGGACCCCGCTCTGGAGCGCCGGGTGGTCCTCGACCAGGTCGAGGAGGGTGCGCGGGTCGGCCGGTGCGTCCGTACCGGCCGCCGAGCGCGCGTCGGCGAGGGCGCGCAGGGCGGCCTGCTCCGGCGGGCAGGGGTTGCGGGCGGCCAGGTCGGCGAGGTGCGCGGCGGTCGGCCGGTCCTGCAGCTCGACGTGGTGGGTGAGCAGCTCCCGGACGGTGAGCGGTCGGTCCACGGCGAGACCGTCCCGGCGCCGCCGGGTCGGGGTGATGCTCAGTACCGCGTCGAGGTCGAGGCGCAGCACCTTGGCCGCGCGTTCGACCAGCTCCTGGTCGTTGGCCGGGAGCACCACCAGGTGGTCGCCGGTGCGGTAGGAGGTGCCCTCGGGCAGGGCGAGGCGGACGTGGCGCTTGACCCGCGGGTAGTCCGGGCGGCTGAGGTGGCCGGTCGCGGCGACGGTCATCGCGGTCAGGTCGTGGCGCGCGGCCAGCGCGTCGAGGGCGGTGCCGGTGAGCTCGGTGACGGCGTAGCCGGGGGTGCTGTGCGTCCCGGTCGTGCTCTCGGCCGCGTTCCCGGCCGCGTTCCCGGCCGCGGGTGCGGGCGTTGCGCCGGTGTCCGGGTCACCGTGGTGGTGCAGCAGGGCGGTGCGGAGCGCCGCCGTGAAGGCGTCGACGGCGCCGGTGAGTTCGCCGGAGGCGTCGGCCTCGGCACGCGGCAGCAGCCGGGTGGCGCCGAGGGCGGCGAGGCGGTCGTCGACGAGGGTGGGGATGCGCTGGTAGGTGGCCGTCCAGTTGCGGTCGCCGACGCCGAGGACGGCGTAGTGGACGCCGTCGGCGCTGCCGGGCCCGGCCTGCTCCAGCCACCGGACGAACGCGGCCGCGTCGTCGGTGGGTTGGCCGTTGTAGGAGGCGGTGGCGATGACCACGGGCCGGTCGGTCGGCAGCTTGCCGGCGTAGGCGTCGAGCGGGGCGACGGCGGTGTCGCAGCCGAGTTCGGCGGCCGCGTCGCCGAGCCGGGCGGCGAACTCGCGGCAGGTGCCGTAGTTGGAGCCGTGCAGGAGCAGCACGCCGGTGCCCGGGCGGACCCGGGTGGGCCCTGCGGACGCGGCCGAGGCCTGCCGCCCGCCGTCGGTGCCACCTGTGCCGTCCACGTAGCTGCCGCCGTTGCCGTCCTTGCCGTGCGCCGGTGCTCCGGCGCTCAGCGCGGCGCGGTTCGCGGCCCGGTCGGCGGGCGTACGCGGGACGACGGTGAGGGTGAAGGCGTTCGGCTTGATGGTCAGGGTCTGCTTGACCGTCAGCCGGTAGTCGGCGTGGTCGACCAGCCGGTAGCGGTGGGCCAGCATCGCGAGCAGCATGGTCGCCTCGTGGAGCGCGAACTGCCTTCCGATGCAGGCTCGTTCGCCGGTGCCGAACGGCTTGAACGCGTGCGGGGAGCGGGCGGCCTCGGCGGCCGGTGCGAAGCGGAACGGGTCGAAGGCCTCCGGGTTGTCGCCCCAGGCCGTGCGGTCCCGGTGCAGGATGGGGACGACCACGCGCACGTCCTGTCCGGCGCGCAGCCGGATCCGGCCGCCGAGCAGGGTGTCCTCCCGGGCCTCGCGCGAGAAGGTGGGAGCGGTCGGCCAGAGCCGCAGCGCCTCGTTGAGGACCTGGCGGGTCAGCCGCAGGCGGCCGATGTCCTCGAAGGTGGGCTCCGGGTCCGCCGCGTCGCCCCACAGCTCGTCCGCCTCCTGCTGGACCAGGCGGAGCACGGCGGGGTTCCTGGCCAGGTAGTACAGGGCGAAGGAGAGCGCGCCGGAGGTGGTCTCGTGGCCGGCGATCAGGAAGGTGATGACCTGGTTGCGGATGTTCTCCACGTCCAGCGTGGTGCCGTCGGCCGGGTGGACGGCCTCCAGCATCAGCGCCAGCAGGTCGGTGTGCTCCGGCCGGGCTCTGCCGGCGGTCCGCGCGGTGATGACCTCGTCGACGACGGCGGCCAGGTAGTCGGCGTCCGCCCGCATCGCCGCGTCGACCGCGCGGTGGTCGCCCCCGGGCGCGCGGCCGAGGCGGATCATCGCCCACTCCAGGCAGCGCACCATGGCCTCCACGAAGGGGTGCGGCTCGGCGCGTTCGAAGGAGGTGAAGTCGAAGCCGAAGCCGGCCAGGCCGATGGTGTCCAGGGTCATCCGGGTCATGTCGTCCGCCACGGCCACCGGCGTGCCGTCGCCGGCGTGACGGTCCCAGGAGTCGAGGAGCCTGCGGGCGACCTTGAGCATCACCGGGTGGTAGGTCCGCATCGAGCCCAGGGCGAAGGCCGGCATCAGGACGTCGTGCGCCTTGGCCCAGTTGGCTTCGTCGTTGAAAGCGGTGAACAGGCCGTCCCCGGTGAACTCCCGCACATTGACCAGGGCCGGGCCGACCGCCTTGGTGAACCGCTGCTCGTCGGCGAGTTCGGTGACCAGGTCCAGTCCGCTGACGAACAGCGTGTCGCGGCCGTGGATGCGCTGCAGGAAGGCCGGCCCGTTCCGCCGGGCCAACTCCATCTGCTGCAGCAGGGGTACGGCGCCCAGGCCGATCTCGGAGACGTCGATCACGGGGACGCCATCGACTTCGCCACTCGGCATCGGCAGGTCGGACGAGGTCTCGGCCATGGGTGTTCTGCCCTTCGCATGGGAATCCGCATGGTTACCGCCGGTACGGGCGGCTGTCTTGAACCTTCCGCGCACGACCGGTCGGGAATCCGAAGGGTGCTACAACTTCTTGTAGGGGAAGCGGGGTTTCGAGGATTGCCAAGGCCGGACCGTTCGGGTAGATGGGCCGTGGCCGAAACCCCTGTGACAGCGGATCAGGCGGGCCACGGCGTACCCGGGACGCGCCGGCCGGCGTACGAACAGGCGGGAGCAACAGCCCATGCACGTGGCGGGACAGCCGTCCGAGGAGGAGCGCTGCGCCCTCTCGCAGCCGGCAGCCGGACCGAAGTGCGCCCCGGACTGCCCGTCACCTGCCCGACCGGTCGAGTCATCTGTTGTGCCATCAGCCGCCCCGCTCGACGGGAAGGCCGTCTTCTGGCGCAACCGGGCCGCGCTGCTGTTCGACCGGATCCCGCTGCCGCTCCTCTTCTGCGACGCGCACGGCACCGTCCTCGTCGCCAACCACGCCCTCGCCACGGAATGGGACACGCTCCCCGGCCGCCTCACCGGACGCAACGCGCTGGAGCTGTTCCGCCCGACCACCGCGGGCCACCTCCACCCGCTCGCCGAGGCCGTCCGGCTGCGCCGCCGCTCGCGCTACCCGGTCGAGGTCTCCTGGAGCACGGCCGCCGGGACCGACCGGGTCGGCGAGATGACCGTGAACGTCGTCAGCGACGAGCCGGACGCCTCGCTGAACCTGCTGTTGATCGTCCACCCCCATGATCAGCCCGCCGCCGCGCCGGCCCCTCCCCCGGCGGGCCCCGCCCGGGCCAGCGCCCTGGAGGCCCGCATCCTCGCCCTGGCCGCCGCCGGCAACACGAGCACCCGGATCGCCGGCGAGGTCGGCCTGACCGCGGACGGCGTCAACTACCACCTCACCCGCCTCTCCCGCCGCTGGGGCGCCACCAACCGCACCGCCCTGATCGCCCGCGCCTACGTCAACGGCACCCTCGCCCCCGACACCTGGCCCCCCACCCCGGCCGGGCCCCGCCCACCCGGCGGGTAGACGCCGGGGTTGCCGAACGGAGCCGAAGCCGATGTGCTGCCAGTCCAGGATCCAGGGCCACTTCCCGGGAGCGTCGCTGGAGCAGCCGTCAGGACCGGTTGATCGTGGACTGATCCTCAGAGGTTGCCCCGGGGGCGCGTGCGGCGAATTCGACGATCCGTGCCAGGGGCGGCTTCCAGCTCTGCCCGGTGTCCACGACCAGGCAGGGAACATCGAGCGTGATCGGGACCCAGGACTCGATCGGCTGATTCCCTTCCGCGATCCGGTGCAGGAGCTCGGCGTCCGAATGAACGGCGCGCGAGGGCTCTTCGGCGGCTCGGCGGGTGATGCGCAGGCGGGCGAGTGCGGGATCGATGATGCAGCGCACGACACGGATGTCGGCCAGATCCGCGAGAGGTTCCAGTCCCGGACGCCAGAGGCGGTCCTGGAAGGCCGCCTCCGCCACCAGGCTCGTTCCCGAGGTCAGGAGCTCACCGATCGCGCGGAAGAACACCTCCAGCGTCTTCAGGTCCGAGTAGTCGGCCGGACCGGCACTGGTGGCGGCCAGGCGCTCCTTGATCTCGTCACGGCAGACCGCCGGCCAGCCGAGAGCATCGGCCAAGGCGTGCGCCAGGGTCGTCTTGCCCGCCCCGGGCGGGCCGCTGACGACGATCAGTGTCGGGCGTCGCGTCATGCCGCGGCCTCGCGCTCGATCAGGATGCCGGTGTCCAAGCGGGCTCCCGCACGGACGGGGACACCAGGCGGGCACCGGTGATCCGATGCCTCTACGGAGACGCCGACGACGCGGGACTTGCCGCTCTCGTCGGCGACCATCACGTCAACCAAAAGGCTCATGTGCGAAGTGGACCATGCCCCGCGAGTGCCGCGAGTGCCGCGGGGGCTACGGTCGGCACGGCGCAGCGAACTCCTCCCGTGAGCGTGACGGTCGGCCGAGGGGGACCCGACGGTGCCGGAGCCGGGGGACCTCCTCCCCGCCGTACTCCGACTGCCGTCACGGCCTGCCGGCGGGGTGGCTCACTTCCGTCGAACCACCCGCGTGATGCTGACCAGCAACGTCGCGCCGAGGAACCACCCCGCGATGACGAGCACCGAGGCCAGGAAGGTCGTGCCGGCAGTAGCCGGGTGCCAGCGGTCCCTCTCCCCGAAGCCGACCAGCGGGATGAGCAGGTCCACGGGATACGTGAGGTGCTCGACCCAGTTCATCCGAGGCAGCTCCGGCACGTGCTGGGCGATGACCGCCTGCCGGACGTACGGGTCCGGCGGCCAGAGGAAGAACACCGCGACCCCCACTGCCCAGAGAACGATCAGGGAGAACAGCGCTCGGCTCGGTCGGTAGCCGTAGCCGATGAAGAGATCCTGGGTGACGTTCCAGGCTCGGGTTGCGACGGCCACGCACCAGTTCTTGAGCTTCACCCTCCGGATGACCTGCTGGGGGCGTGGGACGGTCCGACGGTGAAGCTCGATCGCCTGGTTCTTCCTCAGAAGGATGCTCCGGGAATCGTCGTCCTTGCCCGCGGCAACGTAGGCCGAGGCCAACTGGTCGAACGCCTGCGGGGCCGGAGCGCCGGTGGTGTAGCTCGCGATCTCCCGGTTGGCCTGGTGCACCGAGCGCGCGTAGTGAGCGCTCTCGGCGAGCCAGTCCAGGCGGCGCTCGAAGGGGACACCGCTGGCGTGGACGGCCTCGTACCGCATACCCTTGAGGACGTAACGCAGACCCGCCGAATCCCGGTCGGCACCCAGCCACACGTCCTCGTGGTCCCAGAGGAGGGAGACCTCCTGGTCGGTGGTCGCGCAGAGATTGCCCCCGATCCGCAGGTTCGGTGCGTTCAGCGAGTACCCGCCCTCGCTTCTCGCCAGCTGTGCGCCTTCAAGGTGGAGATCGTCCCGAATGTGGGCCCCAGCGAGGTCCACGGTGCCCTTGAATCCCTCCAGGCGAAGATCGCCTCCGGTGATGCTGAGGTGGGATGCTCTCAGCTCTCCGGTCCAGTGGTCGGTCATGCCCACCTTGCAGTCGACCAGCGCTGCCCGCCGTCCCGGCCGATGCCGCACACCCGGTGTACGAGCCGATCAACGGTGACAACGCGACCTTCCTGGGAAAGGGCGTCGCAGTCGTACGAGGGCCGGGTCCGACTCCCACCGGAGGCCGTTGTCTCCGATGTCCTCCGCACCGCCGCGGTGGGAGCGGGCGCCGGGCGGGCCGTCAGCCGGCGTCCGGGGGCTCCTCCGCGAGGAGTTCCAGGACCGGGAGCGCCGCGAGCAGGGTGTCCGTCTGCTCGGTGGAGAGCCGCGCCATCCGGTCGGCGAGCAGTTGGGAGCGCTGTGCGCGGATCTGGGCGATGGTGGCGCGGCCGTGCTCGGTGAGCGTGATCCACGCTGAGCGGCGGTCCCGCGGGTCGGGCTCCTTGGCGATCAGCCCGTCGGCGTGCAGCGGGCCGAGGGTGCGGTTCATGGACGGCGGGGCGACGCCCTCGCGCGCCGCGAGGTCGACCAGGCGGACCGGGGCGTGCTCCTCGATCCGGGCCAGCGCCGAGAGCTGGGCGAAGGTCAGGTCCAGCCGGGTGGACGCCTGCACCAGCTGGCGGTGCAGGCGGGCCACGGCCAGCCGGAGCCGGGCGAGATCCTCCGCGGGCAGGGGGTGGTCCGCCCCGGTCGGGGTGGGTTCCGTCGCCATCGGGCGGTGGTCCTCCTCAGCTGCCCGGGTTGGCCCGGGACGCCCGCGCCGCCGCACCGGGCGCGGCCTTCACCGTACCGTCGTCCGGTGCCGTAGCCGGCGCGGCGGCCGCCGGACGGGCCCGCACCAGGGAGGCGGCCGCGCCCAGCAGCGAGAGCACGATGGCGAACCAGAACACGACCACCAGACCGTCGTGGAACGGCCCGGAGATGAGCTGGGGGAAGAACTCCCGACCGGTGAGTGTCTGTTCGTTGGCGGCGGGCAGCCGGCCGAGGACGTTCGGGCCGAGCAGCTCGCGGACCGGGTTGTAGCCCAGGAAGGCGGCGAACAGCGTGCCGACCGGCGGCAGTCCGGCGATGCTCTGCGCGGTGTCGGCGGGGACGCCCTGCGCGGTCAGCCCGCTCTCCAGCCCGTGCGGCAGCGAGCCGGCCAGACCGGCCACCATCAGCGAGAAGAAGATGCCGATCGAGAGCACCATGCCGGCGTTCTGGAAGGTCGCGCGCATGCCCGACGCCGCGCCGCGGGCGTCGGCCGGGACGGCCGACATGATCAGCGAGGTGTTGGGCGCGGCGAACAGCCCGCCGCCCAGGCCGTTCAGCAGGATCAGCAGCGCGAACCACGGGTACCCGAAGTCGGTGGGCAGGAGGAGCAGCCCGCCGAAGGAGACAGCCATCAGCGCGAGGCCGCCCGCGGCGAAGAGCCGGGCGCCGTACTTGTCGGAGAGGTGGCCGGCGACCGGCCCGGCGATCAGGAAGCCGACGGTCAGCGGGATCATGTAGATGCCGGCCCAGAGCGGGGTGTCCTCGTACTGGTAGCCGTGCAGCGGCAGCCAGATGCCCTGGAGCCAGATGATCAGCATGAACTGCAGGCCGCCGCGGGCCACCGAGCCGAACAGGGTGGCCGCGTTGCCGCCGGTGAAGGAGGCGTCGCGGAACAGCCGCAGCGGGAACATCGGCTCGGGGGTGCGCCGCTCGACGAGGCAGAACAGGGCGAGGACGGCACTGCCTCCGATCAGTCCGGCCAGCACCCACGGGTTGGTCCAGCCCATGGTGTGGCCGCCGTAGGGCTGGATGCCGTAGGTGATACCGGCGAGCAGGGCGGTCAGGCCGACGGCGAAGGTCAGGTTGCCCCACCAGTCGATCCGGGGCCGGCGCACCCCGGTGTCGTGCAGGGAACGGTAGGCCCAGACGGTGCCGACGATGCCGATCGGCACGTTGACCCAGAAGATCGAGTGCCAGTTCCACTCGGCGAGGACGCCGCCGAGCACCAGCCCGATGAACGAACCGGCGATGGCGGCGACGATGTTCACCCCGAGCGCCATCCCGCGCTGCCGGGCCGGGAAGGCATCGGTGATGATCGCCGCGGAGGTGGCCATCAGCATCGACCCGCCCACCGCCTGGGCCACCCGCCAGAGGATGAGCCAGAGCGCACCGCCCCCGCCGGACATCGGGTCCAGGGAGAGCGCGACCGAGGTGAGGGTGAAGACCAGGAAGCCGAGGTTGTAGATCTTGACCCGGCCGTGGATGTCCCCCAGCCGCCCGAGGGTGACCACCAGGACGGCGGTGACCAGCATGTACCCCATCAGCATCCAGAGCAGGTAGCTGACGTTGCCGGGCTCCAGCGGGTTGAGCCCGATGCCGTTGAAGATCGCGGGCAGCGAGATCAGCACGATCGAGCTGTTGATCGTGGCCACCAGCATGCCGAGGGTGGTGTTCGACAAGGCCACCCACTTGTAGTGCGGATGGTCCTGCACCGCGACCTGCATGGCGACTCCCACAGCCGAAGGGGGGAAGAAGTAATTAGTTGTTCTTAACTAACTGTCTTCCCGGACCGGGCCGCCGCACAAGACCCCCGTGCCGGCTTGAACGTGGGGGACGGCTGTGCGTGACTGGGTGGAAGGGGGGAACGAGGAGGGGGAGGAACAGCGACCCGGTCGACGGCGAGGTGCCGCGGATGGGATTCATCGGCACGGTGGGGCTGGTACTCCACCCGGAGCGGACCTGCGGGCCCGTCGTGGACACGGTCATCCGCTGGAGCCGGGCCCGGGACGCCAAGGTCCTCGGGCTGGCCGAGGAAGTGGCCCGGATCGGGTGCGACGCGGTGTCGGTCGGGCCCGAGGAGATGGCCGCCAGCGCCGATCTGCTGATCAGCCTGGGCGGGGACGGGACGATGCTGCGCGCGATGCGGCTGATGGTGGGCGGCGGCGCACCCGTCCTGGGGGTCAACGTCGGACGGCTGGGGTTCCTCGCCGAGGTCGACATCCCGGAGCTCGCGGAGGCACTCGACGCCATCGACGACCAGCGCTTCACCGTGGAGGCGCGGTCCGGGGTCCGGGCCACGTTCGGCAGCACCGAGGAGACCGCGCTGAACGACGTCGTGCTGATCCGCAGCCCCGGGCACCGGTCGGCGGCCGTCGCGGTCCGGGTCCAGCACCAGCCCTTCGTGTCGTACACCGCGGACGCCGTCGTGGTCGCCACACCGACCGGCTCCACCGCCTACAGCTTCTCGGCCGGCGGGCCGATCGTCTCCCCCACCACCGAGGGACTGCTGGTCACACCGGTGGCGCCGCACTCCGCGTTCAACCGCTCGGTCTTCCTCTCCGGCGGGGAACGGCTCGCCCTTGAGGTGCTGCCGCACAGCGGTGACCTCACCGTCGAGGCGGACGGCCGGCTGGTCGGGCGGGTCCGTCCGGGCGACGTGGTCGACGTGACGATGCTCCCGACCGCCGCCCGCGTCGTACGGCTCGGCCACACCACCTTCTACCAGCGGGCGCAGCGCAAGCTGCGGCTCAGCGGGTCGGCCGAACACGACTGACCCGCTGGAGCGCGGTCCGTAGGGCCACCGGAGTACAGCCCGTAGGCCACCGGAGCGCCGGCCGCGAGGCCGCCGGGGCCCATGGGCGGTCAGTGGCCCGGATACCGGGCCGCCCAGCCGGGTTCGAGCAGGGCGAAGGCCTCCTCGGCGGCGCGGCGGGGGTCGGCGTGCCGCCGGAAGAGCACCCGGGCCTCCAACGCGAACCGGGCCAGGGCGGCGCAGGTGACGTCGTCCTCGGGCGCGCCGACCTCGGTCGCGATGGCGAGCGCCAGGGCGGCCTCGTGGCGGGTCCACATGCGCCGGGCGTAGTCCCGCAGGGCCGGGGTGTCCTGGATCATCTGCGTGAATGCGGCGAAGCGCGGATCGGCGGCCTTGACGGCGAGCCTGGTCCCGGCCAGCAGGAGGTGCTCACGGAGGGCGTGCGGGATCGACCGGCCGGCGGGACGGTCCCGGACGGCGGCGACCAGGGCCGTTTCGAGGTCGCCCTCCTCGTCGAAGACCAGCGCCTCCTTGCCCGGGAAGTGCTTGAACAGCGTGGTCACGGAGACGTCGGCGGCGTCGGCGACGTCCTTGACCCCGACCTGGTCGTAGCCGCGGTCGAGGAAGAGTTCGAGGGCGGCGTCGGCCAGCGCCTGGCGGGTCTGGGCCTTCTTGCGCTCGCGGCGCCCGGTCGGTTCGGTCACCGGTCCACCGTACTCCACGGTGAACCCACTTCAAAAGTGTAGTGATTGCACTTTTGGAGTGGGTGTGTTTTTGTGGACGAGGCCGGGCCCACCCGGCTCATCCACCGTCATAGGGGGGACCTCCCATGAACTCCACCCGCGCCCCGCGCATCGCCGTCGTCGGCGCCGGCCTCGGCGGCCTCGCCCTGGCCGCCGTCCTGCACCACCACGGCCGTCCCGTCACCGTCTTCGAACGCGAAGCCTCACCCACCGCCCGCGGCCAGGGCGGCACCCTCGACATCCGCGCCGGAAGCGGCCAGGTCGCGCTGCGCGCGGCCGGCCTGCTCGACCGCTTCCACGCGCTCGCCCGGCCCGAGGGCCAGGAATGGCGCGTGGTCGAGCCGCTCACCGGAGTGGCGCGATCCGCCACCGGGCCGGACCACGACGGGGAGATCCCGGGGCCGACCGAGGAGAGCCCGGAGATCGACCGCGGCCAGCTGCGCGGACTGTTCCTGGACTCGCTCCCCGCGAACGCCGTCCGATGGGGTGACGGCATCAGCGAGGTCACCCCGCTCGGCGACGGCACCTGGCGCCTGCACCTCGCCGACGGCACCACCGAGGACGCCGACCTGGTGGTCGGCGCCGACGGCGCCTGGTCACGCGTCCGACCGGCCCTGTCGGACGCCAGGCCCGTCTACACCGGCGTCACGTTCGTCGAGGCCGGCTTCGACGACTGCGACCGCCGCCACCCCGACCTCGCCCGGTTGGTCGGCCCCGGCACGATGCTCGCGAGGTCCGCCGGCGGGGCCCTGGTCGCCCAGCGCAACAGCGACGGCCACATCCGGGGCTACGCCGCGGTGCGCGTTCCGGAGGACTGGCACCGCGGCGAGGGCCTCGACGACCAGGCGGCCGTCCGCGCCCGGCTGTTGACGATGTTCGACGGCTGGGACGAGAAGCTGAGGTACCTGCTCCGCCACAACGACCGCCCGTTCGTCCACCGCCCCCTGTACGACCTGCCCGCCCCGCACACCTGGGAGCACACCCCCGGCATCACACTCCTCGGCGACGCCGCGCACTTGCTGCCCCCGGTCGGGCTCGGCGCCAACCTCGCCATGCTCGACGGCGCCGACCTCGCACACGCCCTGCTCACCGAGCCCACCGTCGGCGACGCCGTCCGCGCCTACGAGGCGGTCATGCTGCCGCGCTCCGCCCGTGCCGCCCTCGACTGCGTCGGCGCCCTCGACGACCTCGTTCCCCCGGCGAACACCCCGGCTGCAGCGGCCGGAACGAGCCTTACCTCCAGGTGATATGACGGTCGTCCGGCTGGTTGGGCGCCGCCGCGCGTCGGCGCCCTCACGGCGAGGCGTGAGCCCGGCTCGCGGCGGTAGGTCCGGCGCATGCCCCCGGGATCAGGGGTGCCGGCGCAGCCGGAGCACGCTGTCGGGCAGGAGGTTGGTGGTGGCGCCGGGGCGCGCGGAGAGCTGGGCCGTGGGGAGCAGGTCGAGGTGGTCGCAGCGCCAGCCGGCGGCCTCGAACGGGGTGAGGTCGGCGAGGCCGTGCATGGTCAGCGGCGTCCCGGCGGTGTGGGCGGCGGCGGTGAGGCCCTGCGCGGAGGCAACGGAGAGGACGTCGCAGATCCAGGCGGTGCCGATCCCGGCCAGCTCCGCCGCGAGCGCGCGGACCTGGGCGTCCGGCAGGTAGGTGAGCAGGCCCTCGGCGAGGAGGAAGACCCGCCGGCCGGCCGTGCGGGGGCGCAGGAGCCCGGCCAGAGTGGTGAGGTCACGGAGGTCGCAGCGCAGGCGCTCGACCGGGACGGGCGCGGCCCCGGCCGGCAGCAGGCGGTCCTTGAGGTCGAGCACGGGCGCGCAGTCGATCTCGATCACCCGGCAGTGGGCCGGCCAGGCCAGGCGGTAGGGACGGGCGTCGAAGCCCGCGCCGAGGTTGACGCAGACCTCCCAGGGCGCCACCCTGCCGCCGCCCGCGCCCCCCTCCGCGCCCCGGTCACCGGGCGGATCGCCGAGCGGATCGCCGAGCAGGCCGGCGAGCAGCCCGTCGACGGCCACCGTCCGGGCCACCAGCGAGGACGTCCCGGCGGTGTGCCGGGTGACGCGGCGGATGGCGGCCGGGCAGTGGGCGGCGAACCGCTCGGCGTACAGGTCGCGCAGGCCGCCGCGCGGGTCGGCCGTCGCCTCGGCGCGGGCGAGCGCGGTGAGGAAGGCGGTCGCAGGCACCTGCTCGGCGAGCGGGGGGTGGGCGGCGGTCACGGTCACTCCCACCGGAACAGCCGGACGGCGGCGGCTCCGCCGACCACGACGACGCCCGCGAGCACGCCGAGGTCGAGCGCGACGTCGGTGGCGCTGTCCAGCCAGGCGTGCTGGAGTAGCTTCACCGCGTACGTCGCCGGCAGGGCGTCGCTGATCGCCTTCATGCCGGAGGGGAAGATCTGCAGCGGGATGGTCGCCCCGGAGAGGAAGATCATCGGGAAGTAGACCAGGTTGGCGACGGCCACCGCCACCCGTTCCGACTTCGCCACCGCGGCGACCACGCCGCCCACCGCGTACATCGCGAGCGCCGCGAGGAGGAGTGTGCCGGCCGTCGCGGCGAGCGCGCCGCCGGAGCTCGGCAGGTTCAGGTCGAAGAACAGGTACCCGGCCACCACCAGCAGGAACGCGCCGACCAGGCTCAGCGCGATGTTCACCAGCCCCTGCGCGACCAGGAAGGCGGAGGCGTCGACCGGTGTCGCGCGGAAGCGCTTCAGGACCTTGCGGTCGCGGTACTCGGCCAGCCCGAGCGGGAAGCTCATCAGCCCGGTGACCGAGACCACCAGGACGAGGTAGGCGGGCACCGACATGTCCACCGTGCCGCGCCCGTCGAACTGCTCGGACGGCTTGTTGCCGTAGATGCCGCCGAACATGCAGAGCATCAGCACCGGGAAGGCCAGGGCGAAGAACACCGGGGCGAAGTTGCGCAGCATCCTGCGCGACTCGAACCGGAGGATCGGCCACAGTGTCGCCATCTCAGGCCACCTCCTTGCGCACGGTGCCGCCGACCAGGTTGAGGTAGGCGTCCTCGAAGGTCGGCGTCCGGCGGCTCACCGCGGAGGGCGGGAGCCCGGCGTCCGCGAGCAGGCGGACGATGCGGTCGTAGTCGGCCGGGAAGGTCCCGGTGAACTCCAGCCGGTCGGGCCCGCCGGGCAGCCGTGCCAGCCCGAGGCCGTCGAGCCGTTGCTCGATCGCTCCGGCCCCTCGCCCGGCCGCCGACCCGGCCACTGCCCCGGCCCCGCTCCCGCCGCCGTCCGCGGCGGCGCGCAGGTCGACCGTGAAGGTGGACGGGCCCGCGTGCGCCTCGGTCAGGCGCGCCGGCGCGTCGAGGGCGACCAGCTCGCCGGCCCGCAGCACGCCGACCCGGTCGCAGAGCGCCTCGACCTCGTCCATCGCGTGCGAGGTGAGCAGTACCGCGACGCCGCGCGCGGCCAGGTCCAGCACCGAGCGCCAGGTCTCCCGGCGCTGGTGCGGGTCGAGGCCGGTGGTGAGCTCGTCGAGGACGACCAGGCGGACGTCGCCGATCTGGGCGAGGGCCAGCGCGAGCCGCTGGCGCATGCCGCCGGAGAGGTCGGCGATCAGGCTGCGGCGGCGGTCGGCGAGGCCGAAGGACTCCAGCAGCGCGGTGGACGCCCCGGGCGCCCGGTAGATCGCCTCGTAGAGCTCGCACAGCTCGCCCACCCGGGCGCGGCTGGGGAACTGCGACTCCTGGAGCTGCATCCCGACCAACCGGGTGACGGCCTCGCGGTCCGTACGGGGATCGTGGCCGCAGACCGAGATCGCGCCGTCCCGGGCGGGCCGGCGCAACCCGCCGACCGCCTCGACGACCGAGGTCTTGCCCGCGCCGTTCGGCCCGACCAGCCCGAACACCTCCCCGGCGGGGATCCGGAAGGAGACGTCGCGCACGGCGGTGAACGCGCCGTACGTGACGGTCAGTCGGTCGACCCGGACGACGGCCCCGGCGTCCGCCTCCTCCACCGCCGGATCGGCGGACGGCTGGTTCACGGTCACAAGCTGATCCTCCTGGGGGCGGGGGTGCGCGCTCCCGCGGAGGCGCTGAGGTGGGTGTAGAAGCCGGCGAAGGACATGTGCAGGGCCAGGGCGGGCAGGATGCCGCCGGTGGCCGCGGTCAGCAGGCCGCCGACCACGCCGAGGGTGACGCTCGACGTGCCCAGCACGTACGCCTGGACCGGGGTGGAGACGAGGGCGACCTGGCCGGCGGCGAACAGACAGGTGCTGACCGCGAGGGCGACGCCGAAGCCGCTGCCGAGCGAGCCGAGCCCCAGCAGGACCGCGCCGCGGAAGAGCAGCTCCTCGAACAGGGCCGCGGCCGCCGGGATGATCCACCGGTAGTGCCGGGGCAGGGCGAGGATCGACGCGATCCACTGGATGCGGGCGATCTCGCCCGGCACGTCGACCCGCGGATCGGCCCGGTAGAGCAGCGACACGCAGAGGATGTTGGCGCTGGAGGTGCCGAGGACCGCCAGCAGCAGGGCGAGCGCCGTGGCCGGGGTGGGCCGTCCGACCAGGTCGTCGAGGGAGAGCGGGGTGGCCGCGAGCAGTGCGGTCAGCGCCAGCGCGCCCAGCGCGAGGTACAGCACCGTGCCGAACACCGCGAAGGCGGCGTCCGGGCTCTGTCCGGTCCGGCCGGCGAGCCGCAGTGCCGTCCGCCGGCGCCGGGCGGGGTCGTTGAACGGCACGCGGTACAGCGCCAGCCAGCCGGCGACGACGACGGCGCAGAGTCCGGCGTACCCGGGCGCGCTCATCGGGCCGCCTCCCGCGTGCCGGCTGCCGCCGCGTTGCCGTCCGCCGTGCGGAGGGCGGCGCGCTCCTGACGGACGGCCAGCAGGTGGACGGCGGCGTTCTGGGCGAGGTGCGCGACCAGCGGTACCGCCAGGCTGCCGGAGACCACCAGGAGCACGCCGAAGACGGCGCCGGACAGCGTCTTCTGCACGACGGCGAGGCCGCCGAAGAAGAGGTGCCCGAGCGCGTACGCCAGCGCGGCGACGGCGATCGCCACACCGGTCGGCAGCTCCAGGCGCTGGTGCAGGAGGCCGGTCCAGAGGCCCCGGTAGAGCAGTTCCTCCGCGACCGCGGTGGCCAGGATGGCGGCGGCGTACCCGGGGGTCGCCACACCGCTCGAACGGTGCACCGCGAGCCGCAGCCCGTGCGCGCCCTGCAGCAGCCGCGGCACCGCGCCGACCAGGAACTCCGCGCCCACCAGCGCGGCCCCGGCGAGGGCGGCGGCCGGCAGCCAGAACGCATCGGCCCGCCAGTCGGTCAGCGTGTCCGGGGTGAACCCGCCGCTCGCCGCGACGGCGAGGGCCAGGCCGGTCACCACCAGGTAGGCCGCCGGGGCGCCGAGCAGCGCGAACCACGCCGCCCGGCCCCGTCCGCCGCCGGCACCGGACCCGCCCTTCGCCGAGGCCGGGCCGCCGCCGGGGCCACCGCCGGCGCCGTTGGAGCCGAACGCCGTTGCGACGCGCACGAGTTCGGCGGGAGCGACGCTGGCCACCAGCACCAGGCACTCAAGGGAGCGGGTGTGGGACCACATGGGTCACACCCCCATGGCTCAGCATCCGCGGGTGGCCCTTCGGCGGGAAGCCGGGCAGGCACATGCTCAGCAGCTCCGGGACGACCGCCCGGACCACCCGCCACGGCATGTCGGCCAGCTCCGGCGGCGTGATGTCCAGGTAGCCCGCCCACTCGCTGACACCGGCGAGGTCGGCCAGCAGCCGGTGGATCGCTGTCCGGTCGTCTGCCGCGTAGCCGGGCAGTCCGGCGAAGTCGACCCGCCCGGCGGTGCGGCTCTCCACGGCGGCCAGCTTGCGTCCGGCGTCCCCGGGCGCGGCGAACCAGAGCACGTTGGTGTCCAGGTCGGTGTACGCCGAACCGTTCTGTGCGAAGTGCACGTTGGGCAGGTCGAAGACGGTGCTGAACATGCCGATGCCGAGGATCGCGGTAGCCTCGGCGGCCCCGCGCAGCAGGGCCTGGCGCGGCTGCGGGTCCGCCTGGAGCCCGAAGGCGATGTACGGCAGCCTGCCGTCCCGGCGTACCAGGGTCACCCCGATGTTCGGCAGCGGCAGGTCCGGCCGGGTGAGGTAGCTCGCCCGCACCTCGTACGGTCCGTCCGGTGCCAGCCCGGCCGCGGCGAGCAGCTCCCGGCCGTCGTCGTCGAGGTCGATCAGCGGCGCCCGGGCCCCGGTGTACCAGTTGAGGACGAAGGCGTCGATCTGGACGGCCTCGACGAGCGCCCCGAGCAGCGCCTTGTCCAGCGAGACGTGGGCGGCCGTCCCGGTGGAGAAGGACGGGGTGAACAGCTTGTCGCCGGCCCGGGCGTCGCTGCGGAAGCCGAGGAAGACCAGCTGCGCCGGCAGGTAGACCTCCTCCCCCGGCCGGGTCAGCGACGGGCAGGCGATCCACGCGATGACGTCGTCCTCGGTGGGGAGTTCGGGCGAGTAGCGGTGCATCATCCGGGCGAGCACCTGCTGCTGTTCGGCGTCGAAGATGCCCAGCAGCTCCAGCGGCAGGCAGCGGTGCCGGGACGACAGCGAGCGGTAGGACGCGTACTCGATCCGGTCCGCGAACAGCGGCATCGCCATGATCGCCGCGTAGCGCTCCACCGACTCGCCGGTGAGCCTGGTCACCGCCTCCTCGTTGGTGGAGCCGTAGCCGGCGAGGTGGTACTGCATCTGCAGGTGCGGGTCACCCAGCGCCAGGCGGTGGTACTGCGGCATCGCCGCGGTGGCCGAGCGAAGGTACGGCTCGCCGTCGATCGCGGCGACCGAGACCAGCATGCCGGGCAGGATCCCGCCCTGGTTGCCGCCGATCCGCCCGTACCGGGCCAGCGCCTCGGCCATCCCCGGGTGGCCGCGGGTCGGGATGCCGCTCATCGGCCCCCTCCGAGCGCCTCGCGGACGTGGCGGTCGACGACGACCCGGCTGCTGAAGTTGATCTCGCGCACGATGTCCCGGGCGACGTGGCCGCAGGCCGGGCAGGTGCCGATGCGCAGCACGTCCTGCGCCTGCATCTCGTACGTCGGCAGGTAGACGCTGAGCGCCCGGCCGAGGAACCGCGAGGTGCCGAGCGAGCGCAGCAGAACGGCCTCGTTCACCAGGTGCGCGCAGATCAGCGACTCGACGCCGTTGGCCCGGCCGGTGCCGGCGGAGGCGCCGGCCCCGACGAAGGCGTGGTAGCCGATGTGGTCCTCCAGGCGGGCCAGCGAGCGCTGTTCGAAGCACTCCAGGCAGCCGGTGCGCGGGCTCTCGGCGCCGACGACCGTCGCGAACGGCCCGTCGACCAGCCCGACCACCACCGGCTTCTCCAGGTGGCAGACCAGCCGGTTGAGGTTGCGCAGGGTCAGGATGGAGGCCTGGCCGAGGTGGACGACGAGCGAGTCGCAGTGCTCGACGGCCGCGCTCAGCCGCTTCAGCGCGTCCGCCGCGGCCAGGCCGCCCATCCCGGAGGTCAGGTCGGCGCTGCGCAGCCCGTCCAGGAAGTCGGCCGGCAGCGGCACCAGCGGCACGCCGAGGGTCTCCGCCTGGCCGGCGAGGTAGGCGGCGGCGCTGGGCGAGTCGGCGGCGAAGCCGACCGTGGCGTCGACGGACTCGCCGGCGCCGTACAGGTCGAGGTTGCCGAGCAGCGCCCGGGCCATCTCCGCACCGTGCTCGGACGGACGGTCGTGGGCCAGGAAGCCGGCCTGCCGCAGCTCGTTGACGGCCAGCCGGAGGTTGGCCCGCTCCACCGGCGTCAGGTCGACGGCCTCTGCGAACGACCCGTCGGCCGGCTTGCCGGCGGCCAGCGTATCGAACAGCGCGGTCATGGCGGCCCGGACCGCGGGCGACTCCGCCCGAAGGTCGACGTTGACCTCGGAGAAGTTCCAGATGCCCCAGCGCAGCCGGACGACCCCCGGCTCGACGGCCAGGAGCCGGACGGACGTCGCCAGGACGATCCCCGGCTCGGACGGTGCGACGGTCATGGATCAGGCCTCTCCGTGTCCGAGGAGCGTCAGGTGGACGACATGGCGCGACGTGCCGTCGCAGCCGAGCGTCTTCTCAAGGGTCTGCTTGTCGTACCCGCCCTGGTCGCACCCGATCATGCCGAGCGCGGTCCGGGCCAGGTGGACGTTCTGGGAGATCCCGCCGACCTCGATCAGGGCGAAGACCAGCCCGCTGTCGCCGTACTTCTGCGAGTTGGCGTACAGGTCGTAGACGTAGACCAGGGCGAAGGCGACCTTGCCGAGCTCGACGTCCGCCGTGAACAGCTGCCGGGCCAGATCCACCGGGGCCGGGGTCGCGCCGAGCGGCAGCAGGGTGTGGCTGTGCGGCTGGTACTCGTACGCTCCCGGCGCCAGCCCCTTCACGTGCTGGGCGAGGACCGCAATCCGCACCGGGTAGAGGCCGCCGCCGGAGGGGGCGTTGCGCAGCGCCACGGCGGCGTCGCCGTCCTGGGCGGTGGGCACCGGAAGACTGCCGGAGACGCCCTGCGCGTGCCAGAGGACGGTCGCCAACTCGTCCAGGGCGGCGGGCTTCCCGGAGAAGCCCCGCCCGCTGCGCCGCGCGGCCACCGTGGTGGTGAGGCCGGCGCGCAGCCGCCGGTGCGCGGGCAGCGCGATCGCCCCGTCCAGCCGTTCCTGGAGGTCGCTGTGCGCGCTGGAGAGGACGGCGTCGTGGCCGTAGAACCGCGACACCCCCAGCTGCATGCCCAGGTCCCGGCCGCTGCGCCGGTGGTTGAGCAGCAGCTCCTCCCCCACGAAGCCGTGCACGGCCGCACTCCACCGGCCACGCACCACCGACTCCGGCGCCCGCACCACCGTCGTCGCGCTGTACATCGACACGGAGGTGTGCTGTTGCCCGAACGCCGCCACGGTGGACACGTGGGCGTTCCGGCCCAGGTAGTCGGACACGGCCTCTTCGGAGTCCTTCAGTGACATCTCGGCCTTTCGCTCGACGAGGGTTTCGGGCGGCAGTGCGGCGTACGGGATGTGCGGGTTTGCGGAGGTGCAGACGTGCGACGTGCGAATCGGGCGGAGGCGGCCGCCGGCAGCCGCCTCCGCCCGACACCGGTCACTACCAGCTGCAGCACGAGCTGCAGCAGCAGTTACCGCCGCCACAGGTGGTGCTGGCTCCCGGCGCAACCTGGACGAACGCACCGCCGGTGGCGGTGCTCCCAACCTGACTGGAGAAGCTCAACATGTTCCCTCACCTCCCATCGAGGGCACGAAGGAGAAGGATCTCGGCTCGGTCAGCCGACCGGGAGCGTAGCAGTCGGCACCCCACCGGGGAACGGGTTTGGAAGCATCAACTTACCCACTGGTATGCGAACTTGACGATCACTCACAAAGGTCCGCACGCTGACCGCGGGCCGACCGGCGCCGGGGCCGTGTCACGGCTCGGCGAGCAGCGACACGGCCCCGGCGGAAGGAGCAGAGGTCAGCGGGAGATCGGCGGGGCGCCGAAGGCCGGTTCGGCGCAGACGAGTTCGAGGAGGACGTCCGCGTGGGCGCGGCCGCCGTCGAGCTGCTCGCGGTGGGCGAGCCGGGGCGAACGCGGGCGGCTGGAGGGTGTCGTCGGTCATCGGTGCGGGGCCTTCGTCCGGAGGTGGTGGGTGGCGGGGTGTGCCGTGGCGTCCTACGCGTCACCCGCGGCCCCCGCCGGCCTGCGACGGCCGGTTCGAACCGTTCGTCCCCCTCCCGGATGCGCGGCTACTTCTCGACGGTGTAGCGCAGCTGCGCGAAGCCGCCGCCGGCGTCGGCGGCCGAGTCCAGACGCAGCGGGACGTCCTGGAGCAGTTCGCCGAAGAGCCGGTGGCCGCCGCCGATCAGGACCGGGGCGACGCTGATGATGAACTGCTCGACGCGCCCGGCACGGAGGAAGCTCTGGATGAGGCGGCCGCCGTCGGGGTAGACGTGCTTGATCCCGCGCCGGTCGAGGTCGGCGAGGAGGCCGTCCATGTCCCGGTAGACGGTGATGCGCGGGTCGGCGTCCTCGGGGAGGGTGGTGCTCAGGACGCCCACGTGGCGGTCGCCGTAGTGCCAGTTCTCCTCGCCGAAGCCGACGACCTTGTCGTAGGTGTTGCGGCCCATGATCACGGCGTCGACCGTGTCGAGGAACTCGAAGAAGCCGAGGTCGCCGGCCTGCTCGCCGCGCGAGGTCAGCCATTCGATGTCGTCGTCGGCGCGGGCGATGTAGCCGTCGAGGCTGGTGCCGATGAACACGGTGGCGGTGAAGGTCACTGGGTCCTCCTGAGCAGGTGGTCGAGGTCGTCGTGGAGAAGGGTGGCGGGATCGCCCTCTCCGGTGAGGGCCCACCGCAGGAGCGAGCCGTCGGTGGTGAGCTGGACGGCGCGCGCCAGGCGCGGCACGTCCGTGCCCGGCGGGAGCTCGCCCACCGCGACGGCGTCGGCGAGCAACTCCCGCAGCGCCCGGTCGACCGCGCGGCTGTGCGCGGCGGCATGGGCTCGGAACTCGGGGTCGGAGAGGTCGAGCTGGAGCATCCCGAGGTGATTGGCCATCGCCTCGGGGGTGGACATGTGACCGGCGAACTCGTCGGCGGCGGCGTGCAGCGCCGCGAGCGGCGACTCGTGCGCGGCCCGCGCCCTCCAGTAGGGCTCGGCGGCCCCCGCGGCGGCGTCCGCGGCGAACGCCAGCAGCAGGCTCCGCTTGGAGCCGAAGCGCTGGGACAGCGTTGCCGGGGAGACGCCGGCCTCGGCGCCGACGTGCGCCAGGGTGAGCCTGCCGGGGCCGTGGGCGCCGATGGCGCGCCCGGTGGCGGCGAGGATCTCGGTGTCGCTGGTGGCGCGTGGTCGTGGCATGGCTTCCTCCTCTCGGTCGACTGTAGCAGAGTTAGTAAATGGCCGTTCATTTATTAATCGGCGCCGACCCGGGTCCGCAGGCAGGCTCCCCAGTGCGGACGGGCTACTGCCCGCGTCGGCCACCACGCCCCCGGAACGGCCTCACAGCCGGGACCGCAGCACGTCGACCTCGCAGCCCGGCGCCGACGGGTCGAAGCCGTTCTCGACCAGCCGGCGGACCACCAGCAGGCTCCGCAACGACCACCACCCGCGGATCACGTCGAGGTCCAGGTCGGTGCCGTAGCCGGCGAGGACGTCGTCGAGGTGCTCCTCGTGCCCGAGCGTCAGGGTGGCGAGGTCGAACAGGGCATCGCCCCGGCCCGCCTCGGACCAGTCGATGATGCCGGTGACCTCGCCGCCGTCGACGAACACGTGAGTGATCTGCAGGTCGCCGTGCGTGAACACCGGGGTCCACGGCCGCAGCGCGGCCTCGGCGACCCCGCGGTTGCGGACGACCAGGTCGGCGGGCAGGGCGCCGCTCGTCACCAGCCACTCGCACTCGCCGTCGAGTTCCGTCGTCAACCGGTCGAGGCGGCCGAGCGCCGTCCCGGGGACCGCGGCGATCGCGACGGCCGGGCAGGTCTCCCGAGGCTGGCCCGCCGTCAGGGGCCGACGGTGGTGAGGGCGACCCAGAGGGCGACGGTGGCGGCGAGCAGCACGGCGGGGACGGTGAGGATGCCGAGGAGGGTGAACTGCCGCAGCGGGACGTCGTGTTCGTGGTGGTGGGCGATGCGCCGCCACAGGAGCGTCGCCAGCGAGCCGGCGTAGGTGAGGTTCGGGCCGATGTTGACGCCGAGCAGCACCGCGAGGACGGCCCCGGCGCCGGAGGGCGCGACCAGCGGCACCAGCGCGAGCACCGCGGGCAGGTTGTTGATCAGGTTGGCGAGCAGCGCGGCGACGGCGGCCGTGCCCAGCAGCGCAGGCAGCGAGGTGCCGGCGGGAAGGAGGCCACCGAGGGCGTCGCCGAGGCCGTTGTCGACGACCGCGCGGACGACGACGCCGAGGGCGAGGACGAAGGCGAGGAACGGCAGCGCGGCCGAGCGCACGATCGCGACCGGGGTGGTGCGGCGGTGGGCCAGGGCGCGGACGGCCATGACGGCGGCGGCGGTCGCGGCCACCCAGGCCGGGTCGACGCCGACGGCGGAGGCCACCGCGAAGCCGCCCAGCGTCAGGCCGACGGTCACCAGCGCGAACAGCGGCAGCTCGGGCGGCTCCTGTCCGTCGCCGGGCCGGACGGGTGCATCGAGGTCGGCGGCGAAGAAGCGGCGGAAGACGGCGTACTCCACCGCGATGGCGGCCAGCCAGGGCAGCGTCATCAGCACCGCGAAGCGGGTGAAGGTCAGGCCGGTGGCGGTGAAGGCGAGCAGGTTGGTCAGGTTCGACACCGGCAGCAGCAGGGAGGCCGTGTTCGAGAGGTGGGCGGCCGCGTAGGCGTGCGGGGCCGGCCGGGCGCCCATCCGGGCGGCGGTGGCGAAGACCACCGGGGTGAGCAGGACGACGGTCGCGTCCAGGCTGAGCGCCGCGGTGATCAGCGAGGCCAGCGCGAAGACCGCGCCGAGCAGCCGCCGCGGCCGGCGCCGGGCCCAGCGGGCCATCCAGGTGCCACAGGCGTGGAAGAGCCCTTCGTCGTCGCAGAGCTTGGCCAGGACCAGCACCGCGGCGAGGAAGCCGATCACCGGGCCCAGCCGGGCGGCCTCCTCCCCCGCCGCTTCCAGGCCGATCGCCCCGGTTGCGACGACGAGGCCGGCGGCGGGTACCGCGAAGGCGGCCTCCGGCCAGCGGAACGGACGGACGACTGCGCAGACCAGCACCACGACCAGCGCGGCGACGGACAGGGACTCGAACAACACAGCGCAGATCATCCATGGTCCGCTCCCCGGGCCTGCAACCGCCCCCGGGGCCGGCGCATCGGCGGCCCGCCCCGGCCGGGCCGCCGATGACGTGGGCCTACGCCCGTGGTCGTAGGCCCGCGCCACCCACGGCCGAGGACATCCGGCCGATGTCCGTGGCACCTTGATCCACTAGAACTGACGGCAGCAAACAAGAGGACGACGACCATGACCTACCGCATCCGGCGAACTGCCGCCGGGGACTGGCGCGAGCTCCGCGCGATCCGGCTGGAGGCGCTGCGGAATTCGCCGAAGGCGTTCAGCGAGTCCCTCGCCGAGGCCGCGGCCCGCGACGACGCCTACTGGCAGGCGAAGGCGGCCGCCGAGGCGACGTCCGAGGATTCGGCGCTGTTCGTCGCCCGCGACCGGTCCGGCGCCTGGGTGGGGACGGCCGGGGCCGCACCGATCCCGGACGTCCCGGACCACGTCCACGTCCACGGCGTGTACGTGTCGCCCGCGCACCGCGGCCCGAGCGGGCCCGCCGTCGCCCTGATGGACGCGGCGATCGACTTCGCCCGGGAGCACACCACGGCCACGTGGCTGACCCTGGGCGTCCACGAGGACAACCCGCGGGCCCGGGCGTTCTACCGGCGGCTCGGGTTCACGGACACCGGCAAGGTGGTCCCCTACATGCTCGATCCGTCCGAGAGGCTGCACATCCTGGGCTACCCGGGCTTCCGAGGCCCTGCGGTGTAGCCGGGCGGAGCGCCTGCGGTCCTGGCGAGCGGCCAGAACGAACGAGCGGCGAGGCGGTTCCACCGCCGGCCGCACTCATCCGCAAACGGGAAACATGACGGCCGGGCCCTCCTGGAGCGCCCGGCGCAAGGAGTGGTGACGCATGTCCACAGCAACTGCACTGGCCGGTCGGCGGATCGTGGTGACCGGGGCCGGTCGGGACTTCGGCCGCACGCTTGCCGTCCGCCTGGCCGCGAGCGGCGCCGAGGTCTTCCTCTCGGCGCGGAGCCTCGCCGCGGCGGAGGCGGTCCGGGACGAGATCCGTGCGCTGGGGCACGAGGCCGTCCACGCCTTCGCGTGCAACCTGAGCGACCCGGCCTCGATCAGGGAGTTCGCCGCCGCCGTCGCCGAGCGCACCGACCACGTCGACGTCCTGATCAACAATGGCGCGCGCTGGCTGACCGGGCCGGATCTCCTCGCCGGCTCGGACGAGGACCTAGTCGACACCATCGCCTCGGGCGCGACCGGCACCGTCCTGACGGTGCGGAACTTCCTGCCGCTGCTGCTGGCGTCCGACCGTCCGGACATCGTGACCATGGTGTCGGCCTGCGGGGCGGCCGGGCACGACCGGTCGAACGCCCACGAGGCCTTCTACGCGGCCAAGAGCGCGCAGGCCGGGTTCGGCGAGATCCTCTCCAAGCGCCTGCGCGGCCGGGGCGTGCGGGTGATCTCGCTCTACCCGCCGGACTTCGACAACCCGGACCCGCTCTCCGACCAGTGGGAGAACACTCCCCGGGAGGCGACCGACCCGCTGACGGCCCAGTCGATCGTCGAGTGCATCCTCTTCGCCATCACCCAGCCGCGCGACTGCTTCATCAAGGCATTCCACTTCGAGCAGGTCTGAGTGCGGACCGGACGCCGCGCCCCGGCGCCGAAGCAGGCGAAGAGCCGAAGCCGGCGGCACGGTTGATCCGACCGGGGGCGGGCGAAAGACTGGGGCCGGTGGGGCGCCCACGGCCGGGCGCCGCACGGCCGTTGCCGTCCGCGACCCCGGGAGTGTCCGCCGATGTCCGAGCTCCTACCCACGCTGCCGACCGGCTACCGGGCCCGCCCGGCGAGCGCCGAGGACCTCGGCGCCGTCCACCGGCTGGTCGCCGTCTGCGAGCGCGATCTCTACGGCCGGGCGCAGACCGACACCGGCGGCGTCGCCGCCGACTTCGCCCGGCCGGGCCTGGTCCCGGAGTCGGACACGCTGCTCGTCCACGGCCCGGACGGGCGGCTGGCCGCGCATGCCTGGGTGGATCGCCGGTCCAAGGTGGACGTCCATCCCGGGCACCGGGGCCGCGGTCTGGGCGCCGCGCTCCTGGACTGGGCCGAGGCCCGGGCGCGGCAGGCGGGCGGCGGGCAGATCGTCCAGACCGTCCCGGACGGCGACACGGCCGCCGTCGCCCTGCTGCGATCACGCGGCTACGAGCCGATGGTGACGGAGTGGCAGCTGGAGTTCGGCCTGGCCGGGGGCGCGGCGCCCGCCGTGCCGGAACCTCCCGAGGGCATCGCCGTCCGGCCGTTCCGTCCCGGCGGCGCGGCCGGTGAGAGTGACGCACGCGCCGCTCACCGGCTCGTCCAGGACGCCTTCGACGAATGGCAGCCGCGGCGGATGGCCTACGAGGAGTGGGCCCGGCACACCGTCGAGCGGCCCGCCTTCGCCCCGGCGATGTCGGTGCTGGCCCACGTCGGCGGCCAACTGGTGGGCGCGGCGATCGCGTTGGACCTTCCCGACACCAACGAGGGGTACCTCGAACAGGTCGCCGTCCGCCGTGACCACCGCAACCGGGGAATCGCCCGCCTGCTCCTGCGGCACGCGTTCCGCGCCTTCCAGCAGCAGGGCCGGCGCAGTTGCACCCTCTGGACGCACTCGGACACCGGCGCGCTGGCCCTCTACCTGCGGGTGGGCATGACGATCCGGCACAGCTCCACGGTCCACCGGAAGAGCCTGGTCCCGGCCCGGCCGCCAGTCTGACGCAGGCCGCGCCCGGGGCCGCCGCGCCGCACCCCGCATCACGCGTCGACGGCGTCCATCCGCCGGCGCCCATCAGCCGGCGTTCAGGACGCCGGCCGCCAGCCCAGGGCCGGGCCGAGGCGGGTGGCGATGTCGGTGAGGATCTGGACGTAGTCGTCGTGCCCGAAGGTGAAGGGCAGCGCGAACGCGACCTCGTCGACCTCGCGGAACGCGGCGTCGGCGTACAGCCGTTCGGCGATCTCGGCCGAGGTCCCGACGAGATCGGGCGCGAACATCAGCCGGCCCGGCCCCTGGGGTGCCCGGGTGCGCGGCAGCCGCTTGTCGGCGTACGCCAGGTACTTCGCGCGCTGCTCGGGCGTCGCGGTGTCGGTCGGGACGACCACCAGCCCCTGGGAGACCCGGGCTCGCTCGCCGTCGGGGTGGTGGTCGCGGAAGGTCCGGATGTGCGAGAGCTGGATCTGCGCGAAGCCCTCGGACTCCTGGGCCTCCTCGGCCTTCACCACGCTGCTCGTCAGGAGGTTCATCCCGTGCTCGGCGGCCCAGCGGGCCGACCGGAGGCTGCCGCCGCCGTACCACATCCGCCTGCCGAGGCCGGGGGCGTGCGGCTGCACCCGGTCCGAGAACACCTCGAAGCCCTCGACCCCGGCGAAGCCGGTGGCCGGCTCACCGCGCACGAAGTCCAGGAGCCGCCGCACGCGCTCGAAGCCGAAGTCCTCCCGGTCGTCCGTGTCGGGGTACAGCGCGGACTTCACCTGGTCGTAGTGCATCGGCGGCCCCACGCTCACGCCCGGGTTGAGGCGGCCGCCGGAGAGGATGTCGACGGTGGCGAGGTCCTCGGCCAGCCGCAGCGGGTTCTCCCAGCCCAGCGGGATGACCGCGGTGGCCAGGGCGATCCGGCTGGTCCGCTGGGAGGCCGCGGCGAGGACGGCGATCGGCGAGGAGATGCCGTACTGCAGGTGGCGGTGGCGCACCCACGCGCTGTCGAAGCCCAGTTGCTCGCCCAGCTCGATGAGTTCGAGCGTCGAGGTGTGGCCGCGGCCGGGATCGGCCTCGTCGAACAGCCCGATCGTCAGGAAGCCCAGCGCCCGCAGGGGCTGTGAGGTCAGCGGCATGAGGAGGCTCCATCATCCGCGGCGTGCGGCTCCGCACGCCGGCGTTTCGTCGTCGATTGTGTCATCCCGTCAGCGGGCGCCGGAGCAGCGTCTGGTCCGCCTGCTCGGGCCGGTGACGGCCGCCGGCCCGATCGGGCCGCCCCGCTGCCCGCTGTCCTGCTCCCGCTCAGCGGGACTGTCGCACCCGTTCCCGCGCGTACTGGGCCCAGTCCACGATCGGCATCGCCGCCCCGGCGCCCTCGCGGCCCCGGCAGTCGGCGTGGTGGCGGCGGGCGATGCCGTCCAGGTCGAGGTGGCGCCCGAACGCGGGGTGGCCGGCGAGTCGGCGGGCGTAGGCCCACAGGCGGGGGTGGTCGGCGATCCGGTCCACCGCGGCGGCGTCCAGGTGCCAGCGGTGCACGGTGTCCAGCTGCACCAGGGTCACCCAGAGCTGCACGTCCGCGACGGTCAGGCCGTCGCCCAGCAGGTGTTCCCGGGCGGCCAGGCGGTGCTCGACCACGTCCAGCCCGCCCAGCAGACGGTCCAGGGCCGCCGCGCGGGACGCCGGATCGGCGTCGGCCCGGCCCGCGTGCTGGGCGGGCGCGCCGATGCTCCGGTCGCACAGCTCCTCCACCGCCTCGATCGCGGTGTCGGCGTCGCACGGCCGGAGGCCGACGCCGTAGCGGTCGAACCGCCGGGCCAGGTCGGTGAGGATCCCGCGCGGGTCGGTGCTGACGATCCGTCCGCTCCAGTCGTCGCTGAGCGCCGGTGCCGACGCGGGGCCCCGGTAGTGGTGCGAGGCGGCCTCGAACAGCGGGCGAAGGGCCAGGTAGCCGCCGTCGGCGGCGTCGGGCAGAGCCGGCAGGACGGTCACCGGAAGGATGTCGTCGAGGCCGAGCAGGCTGTGGGCCACCGCGAGGCGGAGTCCGTCCGGACAGGAGAGCGCGAGGTGGAGCCGGTAGCGGTGCGGCACGGCGGGGTGGCCGCTGCGGGCGTCGTCGCCGATCCTGCCCCGGAAGGCGGGCAGGGCGGCGGAGGGGTACGAGACGGACATGTTGGATCTCCCGGGCTGCGGAGGCACGCGCGTGGGCGCGCCGCGGATCGGCGGAGACAGCGGGATGGCGCAAGGGGCGGCGAGCCGACGCCGGAACCGTCCGGCGGAAGCGGCGGGAAGGGGCGGCAGGCTGTCGGCAGGGGCCGGGCTCAGCCGAGGACGGCCACCGGGCCGCGGCTACCCGTCGAACGGCGCTCCGGCCGTGCCATGCTGCTGGACACCCGCAGCAGGTCGATGTGGCGACGGCACGTCAGCACCGGCAGCAGGCGGACGGCATGAGCCGCGCCCAGGGCGACCGGTTCCGCATTCCTCACCGTGCTCCCACCTGCGATCGAGAAAGTCCCGCTCCGGAGTCTCACGCCGTATCCCCCACCCCGTCAAGAGTGTCCGCACCGGCGCGACGGCCGGCCGTGCTCATCCGGCCCGCACGGACGGCGCGGATGGACGGCCCGGATGAACGGCCCGGATGAAGGCGCGCCCCCGGGAGGCGCGATGCCGGCCTTCTTGAGCCGTCGCCCCTCCCACCGGTTCAGAAACACCGACCGGTCCGGGGAGAAGAGCCCCATGGGTTGGGGGCTGATCTCTCCGGACCGGAATCCCACGAGGACATCGACCAGGCCGCAGTCGCACCCGACCAACCCCGCTGACCTGCGGCCGTCGACCACGGTGACGCCGCCGGCCACGTGCACCGGACGGCCCGGCGCGCTCCGAGCGGCCGGGTGCCGCTAGGGCGTGTCTGACAATTCCCGCCGGGCGTGCGACGCGAATTGTCAGACACGCCCTAGCCCTGCTTGATCGCGGAGAGGTCGAACTCCAGGACGACCTTGTCGCCCACCAGCACGCCGCCGCCCTCCAGGGCCGCGTTCCACGTCACGCCGTAGTCCTTGCGGGAGATGGTCACCGATCCCTCCAGGCCGACCCGCAGGTTGCCGTAGGGGTCGACGGCGTTGCCCGTGTACTCGAAGTCGATGCTGACCGGGCGGGTGGTGTCCTTGATGGTCAGGTCACCCGTGACGCGGAAGTCGGTGTCGGAGCGCGGCTCGACCGCGGTGGTGCGGAAGGTGATGTCGGGGAAGTTCGGAGCGTCCAGGAAGTCGTTGGTGCGCAGGTGCTGGTCGCGTTGCTCCACGCCGCTGTCGATGCTCTCCGCCTTGATCACCACCTGGCCGGAGGAGCGCGCAGGGTCGGCGCCGTCGAGGTGGGCGGTGCCGTCGAACTTGTGGAATGCGCCGCGGACCTTGGTGACCATGGCGTGGCGGGCGACGAAGCCGATCCGGCTGTGGACGGGGTCGAGGACGTAGTCCCCGGTGAGCTCGGGCAGGCTGACGGTCATGGTTGAGGTGCCTCCGTAGGAGCGGGATCCCGGCGGCGTGGCCCCCGGATCGTTCCGGGCCACGCTAGGACGCGACCGACCGACGACCCGGGCGGACACACGGGGCGGCGGCAAAGTGCACCCTGACCGGCGACCCCGGGCCTTCGGCCGCGTGAGGAGGGACCGGCAACGCCCTACAGCAGCCGGAGGTGGTCGAGGGCGAGGTAGGCGGCGGCGGTGTCGCTCATCAGTCCCGCGCGGAGCACCCGGGTGCGGAACTCGTCCAGGGAGAGTGTCACGACGTCGATGAACTCGGTCTGCTCCAGCTGCGGTTCGGCCACCCGGACGCAGCCGGTGGCGACGAAGGCGTACCGGCGGGCGTCGGTGTAGGCGTCGAGCCAGTAGGCCCCGACCGCCTCGACGTTCCCCTTGTACCCGGTCTCCTCCAGCAGTTCCCGGGCGACGGCGTCGGCCGCCTGCTCACCGGGATCCAGGTAGCCGCCGGGGAGATCCCACAGGACGCGCCCGGGGCCCGGCCGGTACTGGCGGGCGAGGACGACGCGCCGGTCCGGGGTGAGGGCGAGCACGGCACCGGCCGGGCGCTCGCGCTTGAGGTAGAAGACCTCCTCCGCCCCGTCGGGGAGACGGAAGTCGACGCGGTCGACGGCTCGGCCGAACTTCGAGAAGACGGTGGTGCGCGAAGTCTCGCGCCAGAACGCGGTGGTGGCGCCGGCGACATCGGCGTGGGCGCCGGCGGCGTCGGCGTCGGCAGGGTCGGTGGCGTGGGCGAGGTCGGCGGCGAGGCCCGCTGTGTCGGTCACGGTCGGGACTCTAACGGCCCTGCCCCCGCCCCGGAGGGGCGACGAGGCGGCCGTCACAGAACCAGGAGGCGAACGTCTCCCCCACCGGGCGCCCGGCCCGAGGTGGATCACTTCCGTCCGGCCGCCGTACACACCCTGGTCACGTGCCTGATCGCCGGGAGGGGGAGGCTCACCGCGACCGACCTCCCGCGGTGGGCCTCCGGCGCGTGTGCCGGAGCCTGCGGGAGGCCGACCGATGCCGCCGGGCGGAGCCTCACCCCGTCACCCGCCCGGCGCCCGTCCGCTCACCCTGTCGGAAGGAAGAACCGCCCATGTCCGCGGACACCCCCCGCACCGCCCGGCCGCGCCACTACCTGATGTGCCGCCCGACGCACTTCACCGTCGACTACTCGATCAACCCCTGGATGAACCCGGCCAAGCCCACCGACGGGGACCGGGCCATCTCCCAGTGGGAGCAGCTGCACGCGCTCTTCCTCGACCTCGGCCACACCGTGGAGCTGATCGAGCCGACCCCGGGCCTGCCGGACATGGTCTTCGCGGCCAACGGCGCCACCGTGGTCGACGGCACGGCGCTGGTCGCCCGCTTCCGCCACGACGAGCGGGCCGACGAGGCCCCGGCGTACGTCGAGTGGTTCCGCGCCCGGGGCTACCGGGTGCAGCAGGCCGCGTTCACCAACGAGGGCGAGGGCGACTACCTGCTGGTCGGCGGGCGCCTCCTGGCCGGCACCGGCTTCCGGACGGACCGCCGGGCGCACGCCGAGGCGGAGCGCGTGCTCGGCCGCCCGGTCGTCACGCTGGAGCTGGTGGACCCGCGCTACTACCACCTGGACACCGCGCTCTCGGTGCTCAGCGACACCGAGATCATGTACTACCCGGCCGCCTTCTCGCCCGCGAGCCTCCAGACCCTCCACGAGCTCTACCCGGACGCCGTGCTGGCCTCCGCCGAGGACGCGGCCGTGTTCGGGCTGAACGCCGTCTCGGACGGCCGCCGGGTCGTCCTGCCCGAGGCGGCGGTCGGGCTGGCCGAGCAGCTGCGCGGGCGGGGCTTCGAGACCATCGGCATCGACCTCACCGAACTGCTCAAGGCCGGCGGCAGCGTCAAGTGCTGCACCCTGGAGCTGCGCGCCGCGGCGGAGTAGCGGCCCCGGGGCCGAGGGGCCGGGGCAGGGGGCCGGGGAGGGAAGGGGGCCGGGGCCGAGACGGCGGAACGGGTGGTCAGTTCTCTGTGGTGTACTACGCGTTCACCGAAGATCCACAGTCCTCCCCAGGAGCCTCCCCGCCATGAACGCCCCCTGCCCTCAGTGCGCCGCGTCGGATGAGTCCGCCACCGTGGCACAGTCCCTCGTGGACATCGACCGGCCCCTGGACGAGGCGACGCGCGCGCTGCTGTCCTCGCCGCCCGAGCCGGCCGGCATGAGCGGCGCCGCGATCGCCCTCTTCTGCGTGGCCGGCCTCTTCGCCCTGGGAGGGGTCCGCGGACTGCTCGCCGACGACGGCGGCAGCTCCGACAACGCTTACCAGGCCGGCCGCGCCGTGGGCCCGTTCTTCTTCACCGCGATCCTGGTGGGCGTGGCACTGGCGGTGAACGCCGTCGCCCAGCGCCGGCGCCGCGCAGCGCAGCAGGGGCAGGCGGCGCCGACCCGGGCGCAGTGGGAGCAGCACCGCCGCGTGTGGCGGGCGGCCTGGCTCTGCCGTCGCTGCCAGGTCGCGTTCTTCCCCGCGGCGTCGCTGCGCCCGGACTTCCCGGCCTCGCCGGCGATACCCGTCGAGCAGTTCCCGCTCTGGGTGGCGACCACGGCCGAGCGTGCCTTCGGCCCGACCGCCCCGCCCCTGCCCCACTGATCCCGATCGGAGCCGACGGCTCAACGGGTCCGGCACTCTGACGTACCGGAGCACGGTGGCTGTCGCCGGGTCACGCCGTCGACCGGTCCGCCGTGCTCAGGTGCCCGTGCCCGGGTCGTTCGGGTGCGGCTCCAGCGGGGTCACCACGGCGGTCATCCACGGCCACAGCGGGAGGGTGCCAAGCACCTCGGTGCGCAGCTCCGCCTCGTCGGCCGCCCGCCAGACGCCGATGCTGCGCTTCTCGCCGACCGGTCTCCACAGCCTGAACAGCCGCCCGGCGGCGGCCAGTTCGCCGGCACGGACCGCCTCGGCGGCGCGCCGGCGGTCGACCTCTTCGGCGGGCACGTCCTGCGGCACGTCGGTGGTGATCTCGACCAGGAAGTCCTTCATGGCCCGTCTCCGTCTCTCCGGTTCACCCTCGACCGGCATCCTGCCCTTCGCGTCCGGCCGGTGGATCGGGTCCGGATCAAAGCCGGTGAACTTCCACTCGAACGGCCGCGCCGTGGTGTTGTGGCGGTCTTCGAGCACCCTCCCGTCGGGGACCACCCTGACCTGCGGAGACACAGAGCCGGGTACGACACCGGCCCTTGCCGTCACAGGCGAGGTTGTCGCCGGAGCGGAACGGCGTCTCCCCTTCCCGCGAGGCTTGTGTTGGACTGTCCCGACGTGATCCGTACACGAAAACGGGGTGAAGGCGATGCCTCTTGAGGGCGAGTACGAGCCGAGTCCGGCCCAGTGGATCCGCGAACAGGTCGAGCTGTACGAGGGTTCGGGTGGCACACAGGGCACAACGCTCTGGGACACGGGCCTGCCGGTCGTCATCGTCACGATGCGCGGCGCGAAGAGCGGCAGCATCCGCAAGATTCCGGTGATGCGCGTGGAGCACGAGGGGCGGTACGCGATGGTGGCCTCGAAGGGCGGCTTCCCGAGCCACCCGGCCTGGTACTTCAACCTCAAGGCCGACCCGCAGGTGGAGCTCCAGGACGGGCCCGAGCGCCGGAGCATGACGGCCCGTGAGCTCACCGGGGACGAGAAGGCCCAGTGGTGGCGGCGCGCGGTCGCCGCGTATCCGCCGTACGCCGAGTACCAGGAGAAGACCGACCGCGTGATCCCGGTCTTCGTCCTCGAAGCCGCGCACCCCGCCGGGCCGGCGAAGGCCCCGGCGCCGACGGGCACCTGAACCTCGGACCTCGGGAGCCACTGCCATGGCGGGAAGCACCACCCACGACGAGACCATCCTGCGCACCGTGCTCGACGGCTGGAAGTCCGCTGTCGACAGCCACCAACCCGACCTGGTGGCGGCCCGGTTCACCGAGGACGCCATCTTCCAGGGCCTGCACCCCTACAGCGTCGGACGCCCCGGCATCGCCGCCTACTACGCGTCCCAGCCGCTCGGCATGACCGCCGCCTACCGCATCCTGGAAACCCGGCACCTGGCCGAGGACCTGATCCTCGGCTACCTGGACGTCGACTTCTCCTTCACCGACCGCCCGACCGTCAACGTCTACCTCAGCATCCTGCTGCGCCGCACCGACGCCGGCTGGGCCATCACGCACTATCAGGTCTCCCGGCTGCAGTGACCGGCCCGGCCCCCCGACGGTCGACAGCAGGACTGCGCCAGCCGGAGACGGCCGTGAGCTGCTAGGTTGCGTCCAGGCGAACGCGCGTACGACGGAGGTAGTGCTGTGATCGGGCTGGGTGCAATAGCGGGGATCGCGCTGGTGGAGCTCGGCATGGTGCTGACACCGGGTCCGAACATGATCTACCTGGTCTCCCGCTCGATCACCCAGGGCCGCCGAGCCGGGCTCGTCTCGCTGGCCGGGGTCGCCCTCGGCTTCCTGGTCTACCTGTTCGCGGTGTCCGCCGGCATCGCCACCGTCTTCGCGCTCGTGCCGGAGATCTACCTGACGATCAAGCTGGCCGGAGCGGGCTACCTGCTCTGGCTGGCCTGGAAGGCCGTCCGGCCGGGCGGCCGATCCCCTTTCGGGAACACCCAGGAGTTGACGCAGGACGGACCCCGAAAGCTCTTCCTGATGGGCTTCCTCACCTGCCTGCTCAACCCCAAGGTGGCGATCCTCTACATCTCACTGCTGCCGCAGTTCGTCGACCCGACGCGCGGCCATGTCGCGCTGCAGGGGCTGCTGTTGGGGCTGACCCTGATCGCGGTCGGGGTTGCGGGCAACGCGTTCTTCATCGTGACGGCCGGCTCCGTCGCCGGGTTCTTCGGCCGGCACCCGCTCTGGCAGCGCATTCACCGCTATGTGATGGGCACCGCACTGGCGGGCTTCGCCGTCCGGATCGCCACCGAGCGAACCGGCGCGGCAGTCGCCCTGCGTTGACAGCCCAGTAGCCCCGGCCGGCACGAGCGCCGGCCCCGGCCCCGTCGCGGGACCGGATGACCGGCGGGGCCGCGCGGCCGATGCGGCGGTCCGATCGCCGGACAGCAGAGCCCGTGGAGGGCTCGGCGTTCAGAACCCGCCGGTGTCCAGGTCGAGATCGAACGGTTCGGGCAGCCGGATCGCCGTGCCGAAGGGGTGCGGCCCCTCGACCAGGGTGTACCCGAGCTGACCGGGTTGGGAGAACAGGGTGCAGGTCCGCTCCTGACGGTCGACCAAGAAGTAGACCGGTGCACCGAACTGCGAGTAGCGACGCCGCTTCGCCGTCCGGTCGGTGTCCCCGTTCGACGGTGACGTCACCTCCACCACCAGCACCGTCTGGTGGGGCAGCAGGGCGCCCTCGGTCTTGGCCAACTCGGCCGGCACGACCGCGAGGTCCGGGACGTAGAAGTTCTCCGTCCCCGGTAGGTCGAGATTGCCCGAGCCCGCCCGAAGGCCGAGCTCACGCATGCGCGGCCCGATCTGTTCGCGGATCAGGTCAACCGCGGTCTCGTGGGCCCACGACGGTGACACCGGGGTGATCACTCCCTCGACGATCTCGACACGGTCACCCGCGATGTGCTGGATCGCGTACTTGAGGGCCTGCTCCGGGTTGGGGACATGGCGGTAGTCACCCGGTCCGGCAGGGACGGTACTCAACCTGCTCTCCTTCTGGTGCAGTCACAGGCCAGATGGCGTCGTGGCGGTGCGAACCACCAGCACGTGACCACGGTCCGCACCCGGCTCCGCCACACGCCGTAGCCTACCGCCGGCCGGCCGGGTACGGGTCCCGGCCGGCCGGGGGAACCGGGTGGCGGGTCAGCAGGTGACCGGCACCTCCACGACGGAGGTGGGCGGGGGCGTGCCGAAGTCGGTCAGGGAGAACGACGCCCGGACCGTCGAGCCGCAAGGCGCCACGGCGCTCGGGCCGTTGACGTAGCCGGTGCCGGAGCCGAGGTACACCGAGCCGGTCTCCCGGCCGAGGGACGCGCCGCCGACGACGGTCGCCGAGATGTCGTAGATGAAGCTCCGACCGCGGCTTCCGGGGAACAGCTGCGTGCTGGTCCCGTAGACGCGCACGGAGTCGCCGTCGACGGTGACGCAGACGGTGTTCCTCCTGCTGATCATCTGGACGGAGGGGCCGCACGTCGTCGTGGCGGCGGAGGCGGTGGCGGCTGCGGCGGGGACGGCGGCCGCCGGGGCGGCCACGGCCGGGGTGGCCGCGGCCGCCAGGCCGAGAACGGCCAGGGATGTGAAGCCCATGGAGGTGAAGGTCAGGGCGCTTCGGTTCACGGGAGGTCTCCTGAGGGTCGGCGAGGCATGCCGTGTGGGGCCGACACCCTTCGTGAGCAATGTGATATGTCACATCTGACATCGATGCTGCCATGGCTGCGGAACCATCCGTGCGCATCCAGGCGACCAACCCCGGAACGGTCCGTAAACCGACCCCAACGCGACCGAAACGAAGCCCCCGAAGCCGAGCCCCGCGAAAACGAGCCCGCCTACGCGGCGGCCCGCCGCGCGTCCACCTCGATCTCGATCTTCATCCGCGGGTCGGCGAGGCCGCACACCAGCATGGTGGCGGCCGGCCTGACCTCGCCGAAGCAGCGGCGCAGGACCGGCCAGCACGGCTCGAAGTCGGCCCGGTCCGGCAGCAGGTAGCGCACCCGCACCACGTCCGCGAAGGTGCAGCCGGCCTCGGCCAGCGCGGCCCCGATGTTCCGCAGGCACTGCTCGGCCTGCTCCACCACGTCGTCGGAGATCGTCATGGTGGCGTAGTCGAAGCCGGTCGTCCCCGACACGTGCACCCGGTCCCCGTCGACCACGGCGCGCGCGTAGCCGATCTGCTCCTCGAAGGCCGAACCGCTGAGAATCGAACGTCGCTCTGTCATGGCCCGCACGCTAGGCCGGGCGGCCGCGATACGTCCAATACGCCCGTGGGTGTGGGCTGATATCACTGGACGTATGACGCGACCGGAACTGCGACCGGAACTCCCCCTCCTCCAGCTGCACGCGTTCACCGTGCTCGCCGAGGAGCTCCACTTCGGACACGCCGCCGAACGGCTGGGGATCGCCCAGCCTCCGCTGAGCCAGCAGATCCGCCGGCTGGAGGAGAAGGTCGGCCACCCGCTGTTCCACCGCGAGCCGGGCCGCGTCACCCTCACCCCCGCGGGCCGGGAACTGCTGCCCGCCGCCCAGCGCGCCCTCGCCGACGTCGCGGTCGGCCTCGCCGCGGCCCGGACGGTCGGCGGCGGCCGGGCGGGCCGCCTGCGGATCGGCTTCGCCGCCTCGCTCGCCCTGACCGTCCTGCCCGGCCTGCTCCGGACGTTCCGGCAGCGGTTCCCCGACGTGCAGCTGGACGTCCGCGAGATGACGACGGCCCCACAGCTGGCCGCCCTCCAGGACCGGAGCATCGACGTCGGGCTCCTGCGCGAACCCCCCGCCGACGACCCGGAGCTCGGCTTCCGCACGATCCTCCGCGAGCCGTTCGTGGCCGTGCTCCCGGCCGGCCACCCGCTGGCCGCCGGACGGACGGTCCGGCTCGCGGACCTGGCGGAGTCACCGTTCGTCCTGCTCCCGCGCGAGGTCGGCCCGAGACTCCACGATCAGATCGTCGGTCTGTGCACGACGGCGGGCTTCACCCCGCACGTCGCGCAGCGCGCCGTGGAGTGGCAGACCCTGTGCGCCCTCGTGCAGGCCGGTCTGGGCGTCACCCTGGCCCCGGCGAGCATCCGCCGGATCCGCCTCGACGGGGTCGCCTTCCGCCGCACGGACCCCGGCGACGCCCGCACCCGGGTCGCCGTCGCCTGGCGCAGGCACGAGCAGAACCCCCTGGTCGCGAACCTGCTCGCGACCTTCGACCAGGACCCGCCGGAGCCGGGGATCCGGCAGTGACGGACGACGACACGCCGCCGACCCGGGTGCCGGCCGGCATCGGTCGGCACCCGGGTCTTCGACATCCCGCCCCGCCGGCGTCGGAGCCGGCGCCTCACACCAGGGCGTAGGCCTCGGCCTGGCGGTCGATGAGCAGCGGAGTGATCCCGTCCAGGATGAGGTCCTGGTAGGGGCCGCTCTCGCGGTGGGAGACCAGGGCGGCCTCGTCCTCGTACTCGGCGAAGACGACGAACGCGGCCCGGTCGCGCAGGGAGCGGACCACCCGGAAGGCGAGCACGCCCGGTTCGGCGAGGGCGGCCTCGGTGACGGCGGGCAGCAGGTCGGCGACGCGCTGCTCGGCGCCGGTGTCGGCGAGCCAGTCGGCGATGACGACGAGGGACACGACGGATTCCTTCCGGGTGGTGCGGGGGCGACCGATGGGCGCGGGTCAGGGAACGGTGACGACGATCTTGCCGCGGGTGTGGCCGGCGGCGCTGAGCCGGTGGGCCTCGGCGGTCTGCTCCAGCGGGAAGGTCGCGGCGACCTCGACGGTGAGCCGGCCGCTGTCGGCGAGCTCGCCGAGCGCCGTGAGGTCGGCGGTGTCGGGGCGGACGAAGACGTACGTGCCGCCGAGGGCGAGCACGGCGCCGTCGGCGATGGAGGCCAGGCGGCCGCCCTGGGCGAGCAGAGCGGGCGAGAGCTGGAGGGCCTCGCCGCCGATGAGGTCGAGCACGGCGTCGACGCCGTCCGGGGCGAGCCCGCGGACCCGGTCGGCCAGGCCGTCGCCGTAGGTGACCGGCTCGGCGCCCAGGCCGCGCAGGTAGTCGTGGTTGCGCTCACTGGCGGTGCCGATCACCCGGGCGCCGAGCGCGACGGCGATCTGGACGGCGAGCGAGCCGACGCCGCCGGCGGCCGCGTGGACGAGGACGGTCTCGCCGGGCTTGACCTCCAGGGCGCGGGTCAGCGCCTGGTAGGCAGTGAGGCCGGCCAGCGGCAGGCCGGCGGCCTGGGCGAAGTCGAGGGCGGCGGGCTTGCGGGCCAGGGTGCGCACGGGCGCGGCGACGTACTCGGCGAAGGTGCCGCGGCGGACCATGTCCTCGCGGACGTAGCCCATCACCTCGTCGCCCGGGGCGAACTCGGTGACGCCGACACCGACCTGCTCGACGACGCCGGCGACGTCCCAGCCGGGGACGACGGGGAAGACGACGTCCAGCACGCCGTCCAGGTAGCCGGCCTGGATCTTCCAGTCGACCGGGTTCACCGAGGCGGCGGCGACCCGGACCAGGACGGAGTCCGGGCCGAGCTTGGGCTCGGGCACGTCGCCGTACTCCAGGACGTCCGGTCCGCCGTAGCTGCGGTAGGTGATGGCCTTCATGGGAGTGCTCCTGTGCTGCTGGACAAGAAGTGTTGATGCGCTTGATGGTTGATCCCCTCAAGCAATACTGAAACGGTAGACCTCAATAATTGAGGATGTCAAGCAATGCGGCCTAGACTGGTCCCATGACCAGGACCACTCCCCCGCCCGCCCAGGCCGCCGACACGGTCCAGATCATGGACCGGCTGGCCCGCGCCGCCGCCGACTATTACCGGAACTTCGCCACCGTCGCCGCCCGCCAGGACCTCACCCTCATGCAGGGCAAGGTGCTGAGCCTGCTCCGCCGGCCCGTGCCCATGCGCACGCTCGCCGGCACGCTCGGCTGCGACGCCTCCAACGTCACCGGGATCGTCGACCGCCTGGAGTCCCGCGGTCTGGTCCACCGCGAGCCCGACGCCACGGACCGGCGGGTCAAGAACGTGGTGCTCACCGAGGCCGGCGTCGCCGCGGTCGGGAGCATCCGCGCCGAGATCGCCGCCGGCCTGCCCGGCCTCGGCTGCCTCGACGACGCCGAACGCACCACCCTGCTCGACCTGCTCGACCGGGTCTTCCCCGCCGCCGAGTCGCCCTGACCGCCGGTTCACCCCGGCACCGGATCGCCCTGACGGCGGTCGGGGGCGACCGGGAGTGGTCGGCGGAGGCCGCCGTCGGATGCGCGGCCCGATCGGTTCCACGGTCCACTCGAAGGTGCCACCTGCGCGGCGTGTCCCTGGGCCGCCGCCCGATCGTGCGCTGTGGTGGGAATCGTCGTTCACCGGCCCCGCCCAGCACGGGCAGTGGCCGGCGCCCCTGTCACACGCGCACGGCAACGGAGGCATCCCCATGTCCATCACCACGGTCCTCAGCGTCGACGGCATGAGCTGCGGCCACTGCGAGCGGACGGTCAGCGCCGGGCTGTCCGCGCTCCCCGGCGTCACGGAGGTCACGGCCGACGCGCCCACCGGACGGGTCACCGTCGCGTCCGCCCAGCCGCTCGACGAGGCGCTGCTGCGCAGCGCGGTCGACGAGGCCGGCTTCACCTTCGTCGGCCGGAGCTGAGGGCGGGCTGACGACAGGCAGCCGGGCGGCGGGCCGACGGTGGACGGCCGGCGAACTGGGTGATCAACCAGTTCCGCGGCCCGCGGGCGGCTGCCAGACTTTCGGCTGGTCCCGGCCGAACGGCGGCGCGCGCCGGACGGCCGCACGTTCCGGCGCCGCTGGGGCGGGACGGTATGGACGGCACTGGCGACACCGGCGACATCGGTGGTACTCGCGGTACTCGCGGTACTCGCGGCGGCACGAGCGACAGACGCGGTTTCCTGCGGGCGGGGGCGGCACTCGCGCTCCCGGCGCTGCCCGCGCTGGCGGGCTGCTCGGCGGACGACCGGCCCTCGGGCCCGGCGCCGGCCGACGCACCGTCACCGGCACCGCCCGCCGCCCCGGCGCGCCCGTCGTCCGCGGCACCGCGCCCCGCCGACCCCGGCGTCGTCCGGCTGATGAGCGTCACCACCGTCCGCGACGGCGGCCTGTACGACGTCCTGCTGCCGGAGTTCGAGGCCGCCAGCGGGCTCAAGGTCCGGCTGACGGTCGGCGAGGAGGTCGGCGCGGCCGTCCGGGCCGGGGAGGCGGACGTCGCGCTCTCCCACCTCGGCCACCGGGACATCTCCGGGCTGGTCACGGACGGCTTCGTGCAGTGGCCGCACACCGTCCTCGCCAACCTGATGTGCCTGGCCGGACCGCGCGACGACCCGGCCGGGGTGCGCGGGCTCACCGACCTCGCCGAGGCCTTCCGCCGCATCACCGCCGCCGGCCGGCCGCTGATCGTCAACAACATCGACGGCGTCCGCTACCTGATGCGCACCGTGGCCGCCGAGGCCCGCCTCCCGTGGTCGGCCTTCACCGACCAGGGCCTGGCCACCGGCGCGGCCATGGACGCGGCCGCCGCTGCCCGTGGCTACACCCTCTGGGGCCTGACGCCCTTCCGCGAGTACCTGCGGACGCGCCCGCTCGACCTCGAACCGCTCGTCCTCGGCGATCCGTTGCTGCAGCGGGTCATGGCCACGGCGGTGGTCAGTCCGGCGAAGGTCCCGGGGGTCAACGAGGCCGGGGCGAAGGCGTTCCAGGACTATCTGCTGCAGCCGGAGACGCAGGCCGGGATCGCGGCCCACCGCGTTCCCGGCCTCGACGGGCCGGTCTTCGCCCCCGCGGGACGCCACAACGCCAAGGAGCACCTTCCCCCGGAGCCCGGCCAACCCGCCACCCGCCCGGGTTCCGGCAAGGGCAACGGCGGAGGTGGGGGCGGCGGCGGAGGAGGTGGCGGAGGTGGCGGTGGCGGTGCCGGGAAGGGCTCCGGGACGCCCGCCTCCTGATCACTGCTCAGGTCGGCGCGCGAGGAAGACGAACTCCCGGCCCGGCCGGTCGGGGGCGTCGCGGACCTCCTGGACGGCGAACCCGCTCGCCGCCAGGTCGGCTGCCACCTCGTCGCGCTCGCGGAAGCGCAGCGTGGAGTCCGAGGTCAGCACCGCCCCGTCCGCGGCGAACACGTACGTCCACCGGAACGTCACCAACGGGCCGTCGATGTCGATCAGTTCGACCCAGCTCTCCACCGCGCCGACGCCGGGGACCGCCGTCACCGCGTACGAGTCCTCGCGGTTCCACCGTTCCCAGGCCCGCGCGGACGGGACTCGGGTCTCGAACACCAGGTGGCCGCCCGGACGCAGCGCCCGGTGGGCCGCCGAGAGCGTCGTCCGCCAGGCCGCCGGCGCCGCGATGGCCTGCGCCACGTTGGCGGTCATGGTCGCCAGCTCGACCCGCAGCGGCGGCAGCGCCGTCGCGTCGCCGCGGATCCACTCGACCCGGTCGCTGCCCGGCTTGGCCCGCGCCACCTCGATCAGCGCCTCCGCGGGGTCCAGACCGACGACCTCGACGCCCTCCTCGGCCAGCAGGAGTGCGAACACGCCGGTGCCGCAGCCGATGTCCAGGACCTTGCGGGCCCCGAGCCGCCGGGTGAGGTCCAGGTAGGCGTCCAGATCGCTGCGGTCGGGCTCCAACGCGTCGTAGATCGCGGCGAGTCGGGGATGGGTGAAGATCTCGTCGGCCATGCACCCGACCCTACGTCCCGTTCGGTCCGGTCCACCGGGACTTCTCCTTCGACGTCGCATGACGGCCCGTCGCTCGCACGGCCCGGACCGCGTGCGCCGAGCCTGCCCGCCCTGCGACGGTCCGCGCCGGCCGCTCGGGCGGTCCGAACTCTGGTGCGGCCACCCGGCGGAGGCCAGAATGCAGGGCATGCGGAAACGGTTCGCACTTGCGATCGGGCTGGTCGTCGCCGCCGCTGCGACGATCTCGGGGTGCGGCGGGCATGCCGCTGCGCCCCGCGCGGCCGCCCCGACGGCGCCCGCACCGCCGTCCGCCGACCCGCTCGTGGACTGCGTCCTGAGCATCACGCCCTGGCTGCAGACGTACCTCGACGGCGGCACGGACCTCGGCGACTACCAGGAGATGGGCCTCTCCAGCGCTCAGGGCGGCGCACTCCGCGAGCTCCAGCGACAGGCCGCCGCCCTCCGGGCCCGGGGCCCGCTGCCGTCCGGCTGGGCCGCCACGGAGGTCCGGCGCGCCTGCACGGCGATCACCGCGGCCAGGGCGAGCGCCACCTCGAAGCCGACGGGCTGGCCGTAGGCGCCCGGGGGCGAAGCGCGGACGCCCCGGCGTGTTGACGCGCGCATGCCACCACGGGAAGGATGCCCGGGACCGCCCGTCCGCTTCCGCCCCGACCGAGAGGGACACCGTTGGCCGCCCACCCGCTGATCCGCCGAGCCGGCCGCCGCGTCGGCCGTCTGGCCGGCGCCGTCGTCCTCGCCCTCACCGGGGCGCTGGCCGCCGCCGGGCCCGCGCACGCCGACTTCGGCACCGACTACCACGACCCGCTCACCGCCACGAAGCCGCTCACCCGGCCGGACACCCGTTCCTGCACCGTCGAGGTGATGCACGACCAGCCGTTCCGCAACGGCTACGGCAGCCCGCCGGACACCCCGTACACGGCCACCGCCACCCCACCCGCCGCCTGCGCCGGGCCTTGGTCGGCGGTCGTGCTGGACCTGCACGGCCAGGTCGCCGGCCGGCAGTTCGACCGGCTGTTCACGGTCCGCGTCGGCGGCGCCCAGGTGCTGCTCTCCTCCACCCCCGAACCGTCCAAGGACGGCATCGAGTGGTCACTCGAACGGGACGTCACCCGCTACGCCCCGCTGTTCGCGGCCGGGCAGCAGCCCTTCGAGTTCGACCTCGCCAACGTCACCGACGACACCTACACCGGGGTGTTCCGGATCTCGGCGAGCCTCACCTTCTACACCACCTCCGCGCGGTGGCCCGCCGCCCGCACAGCCGACCGGCTGCTCACCACCGGGGCGTTCGGGCTCACCCAGGCCGCCCCCTCCGCCGGCCGCGAGCTCTCCTTCCCGCCGAACCTCGAACGCCTCACCGCCGAGGTGTACGCGCGCGGCGGCGGCGCCTGCGAGGAGTTCGCGTACGCCTCCGCGCCGGACGCGTTCGCCCGCGCCAACTCCGGCACCGGCGTCTGCGGCAAGGGTCCGTTCCGCGAACTGCGGCTCAGCATCGACGGCCGGGTCGCCGGCGCGGTCTGGCCGTACCCCGTGATCTACACCGGCGGGTGGGACCCGCTGCTCTGGCGGCCCACCCCCGGCATCTTCGCCTTCGACCTGCCCGCCTACCGGCTCGACCTGACCCCCTACGTCGGGCTCCTGGTGGACGGTCGGCCGCACACCGTCGCCGTCGCCGTCAACGCCGCCGAGGCCCAGAGCAACGACCTCTGGAGCGGCCAGGTCAACCTCTTCGCCGACGTCGACCACGGCGCGGCCCGCACGTCCGGGCAGCTCACCGAGTACCGGGTCGCCCCGGAGGCCGCGGTCGGCACCGCCCTCGCCGACCACGGCGGCGGCAGCGGCGACTGGACCGTCACGGCGGGCCGCCACGACCTGGCGCGCGGCTGGGTGCAGACCTCGCACGGGCGCGTCACCACCGAGGTCCGCGACGACCTCGTCTTCAACTCCGCCCAGCAGTTCCGCGACAGCGGCAACGACCTGACCCTGCACAACCGGAGCGACCTCACCCGCACCACCGCCACCTGGGGCTCCGGTCCGCGCCGCACCACCACCGTCCACGAGGGACAACCGCTGGACGTCGGCTACCGGTACGCCAAGGACGCGGCGGGCAACACCGACCAGCGCACGAGCATGGACCTCGGCTACCACCGCGAGGCCACGACCGCGACCGGCGCCCGGGTCACCGACCGCACCACCGTCGACCACACGCTGCGCCCGACCGCCCACCGGCACGACGGCGACACCACCGTCCGCACGGGCGGCTCGGTCGAGGACTACCGCACCACCGGCCCCGAGGGCCCGTACCACCGCACGATCACCACCGTGGACGGCTGGCCGGCCGGCTGACACCACCGCGCCTCCTCCGGGCCCGGTCTGCACAGTGGCGCAGGCCGGGCCCGGCCGCGCCGCGCAGCGAGCGCGGGCAGGTGGGAAGGCTCCCGCGGCCTACTGGATGCTCCAGCGGTGCGGGTGCCCGGGGTCGGCGGGGCAGGCGAAGACGTTCAGCTCGCCCCAGCGGCCCACGGTGACCTCGGTGGGCGTCGAACCCCCGAGCCGACCGGGCAGGCTCTGGACCTCGACCGGTATCCAGCTGTGGCTGCCGCCGTCCCACTCCGAGCTGTCGACGGTCAGCAGAAGCTCCATCGGCGCCGCGCAGGCTCGGCAGTCCATCGGCGCGGGGTCGGTGGAGTGCCAGGACGCGAACCCGCCGACGCGCCACCCGGGCGGGATGGACAGGTCGTACTGGTATCCCACGACGTGCTCCGGCGGCGCCTCGTCCCAGTCCTCAGGGGGCGCCGACCCGCGCGCCGCCCGACGCGCCTCCTCGGCCTCCTCCGCCTCCTCCTCCCTGGCCTCGTCCCACGCGTAGATCCTCGCGCGGAGGTCCTCCGGGAGGAGCCCCGCGAACGGGTAGGTGACCACCTGCTCGGGGAACAGCACGCACGGCTCCGCGACGTAGCCGTCGAAGCCGACCACCTCCGGCTGCGGGGGCTCCGCCAGCACCTCGGCGACCTCCCACGACCGGCGCCAGCGCAGGTCGAGCGACATCCCGTACCCCGTCGGGCCGTGCGCGTCGAAGGGACACCAGAACACCTGGAGCAGGTCGCAGCCGTCCGACCCGGCCGGCAGGTCGGGAAGGTCGCGCCGGTACAGTTGCGCGACGCCGATCATGGGGAGCGGGTCGGTGTCCGTGCCCCCGGCGACCCGGTGGCGGCGGCGCAGCTCCGTCAGCAGGCTCCGCTCCGCCTCCGTGGGGCCGGAGTCCGGTTCGCGCGCCCAGGCCTCGGTGAGGATCTGCCGCTCCCGGTGGATGTCCGCGATTCTGCGACCCCGTCCCCACCCGTGGGCCTCGCGGCACACCGGCCACGGTTCGTCCGCCGGCCAGAGCAGCGGCCCGCCCACGGAGCTGTCGGCCACGCCGGGTGTCCCCGGGCACGGGTGGAGCCGGGTGGTGGTGCCCCGGTACGCGGCCAGGTCCGGGAAGAGCGCCTCGACGTCGAGCGGGCGCGGCGGGGTGGTCCTCGTCATGCCCCGGACTCTACTGATCGGCTCCGACACGGCCGTTTGTGGGCAGCGCGGGCGGCGTCCGCTGTCGACGGCATCCTGGCGCGCCGACCCGGTCTGTCGTACCGTCGGGCGCTGTGATCCTCGACCAGGCGCACGTGAACCGGATCTTCCTGCCCGCGACCTACGCCGAAGGCGTGCCGTACGAGCTCTTCCGGGAGCTGCGGAGCGCGGCCCCGGTGTGGTGGGTGGAGGAGCCCGCGGTGGGTCCGTGGCCGGCCGGGCCCGGGTACTGGGCGGTGCTGCGGCACGCCGACGTCAAGCACGTCCTCCGCAGCCCGGACGTGTTCTCCTCCCACCTGGGCGCCACCCAGATCCGGGACCCGGACTCCTCCGCCGACCTGGACTTCGCCCGGACGATGATGCTCAACCAGGACCCGCCGGACCACTCCCGGCTGCGCCGGATCGTCGCGGGTGCCTTCACCCCACGCGCCCTGCGGGAGCTGGCCGTCGGTATCGAGCACCATGCGGCGGCGGCCGTCCGGGAGGTGCGGGCGCAGGGGGAGGCGGACATCGTCCGCCTGGTCGCCGACCTCCCGGTGCGGACCCTCGCCTGCATCATGGGCGTACCGGAGCAGGACCGTCGGCTGCTGCAGGACTGGGCGAACCGGGTGATCGGCTACCAGGACGCCGACTACGCCCACTCCAGCACCGTCGACCCGGCCGCCCTCACCGACGCCGGCCGGGCGGCCCTCGCCCACCGCCCCACCACCTGGACGGCGCCGGACGGGCGCCCGGTCAATCCACGGTCCCGCGCCGCCCTGGCCGACATGTTCGCCTACGCCCACGCGCTCGCCGAGCGGCCGCGCCCCGGCAGCATGCTCGCCCGGATGCGGGAAGGCGGGCTGGGGACGGCGGAGTTCGAGACGATGTTCTTCCTCTTCGCGGTGGCCGGCAACGAGACGGTGCGCAACGCCCTGCCGGGCGGTCTGTACTCCCTGCTCAGCCACCCCGAGCAGTACCGGCTGCTGCTGCGGTGGCCGGATTCGGCCGCCCCGGCCGCCCCGGTCGCCTCGGTCGCCCCGGTCGCCTCGGCGGTCGAGGAGATGCTGCGCTACTGGCCGCCGGTGGTGGACTTCCGGCGCACCGCCGCGCAGGACGTCGAGCTCGGCGGCCGGCGGATCCGGCGCGGCGAGAAGGTGGTGGTCTACCACGCCTCCGCCAACCGGGACGAGACGGTCTTCCCGGACCCGGACCGCTTCGACGTCACGCGGACGCCCAACGACCACGTCAGCTTCGGCTACGGCCCGCACTTCTGCGTCGGCGCACAGCTGGCGCGCCTGCAGATGACCGCGATGCTCGGCAGCCTCCTCACCGAGCTCCCCGAACTGACCCTGGCCCCGGGGGCTGCGCCCGACCGCATGGTGTCCAACTTCCAGAACGGCCTCAAGCACCTGCACGTCCGGTGGCGGCCCCGCGGCTGACGCGGCAGCCCGCACGGCCGGTCGGTGGCGCCGGGCGTGGAAGTCGGGAACGATGGCGGGCATGGTTTCGGTGGTGCAGAACGTGGCGATCGACTGTGCGGATGCCTACGAGCTGGCCCGGTTCTGGAGCCGGGTGACCGGCCGTCCACTGGATCCCGAGGACCAGCCGGGTGCCCGGGAGACGCAGGTGCTACTGGCGGAGGGCCCGGTGCTCTACTTCAACCAGGTGCCCGAGGCCAAGAGGATCAAGAACCGGATCCATCTCTGCCTGCGCCCCGAGACCTCGCGCGATCAGGAGGTGGAACGCCTACTGGGCCTGGGCGCCACCTTCGTCGCCGATCACCGGAACCCCGACGGCTCCGGCTGGGCAGTCCTTGCCGACCCCGAAGGCAACGAATTCTGTGTCCTCCGCAGCGATTCCGACCGCGCCGCGACGAATTCCTGAGGCCGCATTCGAGACCTGCGGCCCGCCGCGGGGGCTTGTGCTGGAAGTAATGTGCTGCCCGCCTGCGCGGACTGCAATGGCACTGCCTCACCGCGCGCAGGCGGTGGCCGGTCAGGGTGCATCGACCGACAGGAGATACGAGTCCAGGTCGTCATAGGGCGTCTGGGTGCGCAGCCATTGGAGCTTCCCGTCGGTGATGCGGTAGCGGTCGACGAGGAAGCTCCAGTCACCGTCGTCGCTTTCGTGCCTGAGGCACAGCGAGAAGTCGGTGTCGGCAACCAAAGAAGCCAGGGCAACGATGCATCGGGCGTAGTCGTGATAAGGGTGGTACTCATAGTCGTTGTAGATCACGATCAGGGGATCGGGTTCCAGGTGAAGCCGGAAGGTACCTCTGACTCTTTCGTCGGTGCCCGAGAGGAGCTCCGCGAGGGCTGCGGTGTGACGGCGTTCAAACCGCAGCTCGGCGTCGAGCGTCCGGACCTGTGGAGAGCTCTGGTGAACGAAGAAGGGGCCATGGTAGTTGAGGTAGCCGACGGGGGTCTTCTCTACGACGCGGAAGAACTGTTCCTGGGCGGCGCCCGGGGCGATGGCATCGAAGGTGTAGTCGCGCATCCATCGGATATTACGTGGACGCGTATCGCTGTTGCTTGGTGATTTTGGGATGCCTCCGGTTGACGGGACGCTTCCAGCGACCGCGGCCACCTTTGCGGCTGGTGTCTGAGCCAGGACACCGAGGCCTGCCCGGCGGCACTACCCGAAGTGGCCGTGCCCTCCTTGGACTTCGGCCCGGAGCTGCCTGCGGGTGCGCAGCCGGATCCGACGTGTGATCAAAGGTGGCGAACTGGATGGCTGCTGAGACTTAGGATCGGACGACAATCTGATCACCGGGGGTATGGTGCGCATCGGTCTCGGGCTTCGGGGAACCGCTCTTCTGCTGGCGGCTGCCGCGCTGGCCGGCTGTGACAGCCAGAGCGGACAGGAACAACCGCAGGAGCGAGTCGCCCCAGCGTGGACCGGACCGCAGATCGCCGGACCGGGGCGAGTGGTGCTCGCCTGGTGCGACCGGTTCGCCGCACAGTCTCCGACCAGGCCCAACGCCCGGGTACACGTAGTCACCGTGGCCGCGTACTCGGTGGCGGACGGAGCCGAGGTCGCCCGCCAGGTCGCCACCCTGCCCGACGGGGGCTCGTCGGACTCCTTGTGCGCGGGCGCCTGGCTCTCCGCGGCAGGGGAACGGCAGGCCTTCAACGACGATTTCACCCTCCTCGCCGGAACCGTCCCCGGGCCGGGCAACAAGGGCAAGACCGCCACGGCCTTCTCCGTGTCCGGCGGCAGCCCGGTCTCCACCGGGCCGGGGGCGACGGCGTCCGACGACCGCGCACCCGTGTTCCAGAGCGGTACGTCGACTCTCTGGTACGTGACCGGCGACCGCCACCTCACCAGCCGTGATCTCAAGCAGCCCTCGGCCGCGCCGGCCGACCACGGCACCGCGCCCGGCCAGAGCTTCCTCCTGGCCGGCGACCGGCCATGGGTGCGCGCGCCGCTCGAAGTGACCCCCGACCAGGCGGCGGTGGCACCCGGCGGCACCGTCGCCGTGGGCAGCAACCTGCTGTGGCGACGCACCGATCCGGCGGCGTCCTTCGCCGAGCAGAACGTCGAGCCGGCCGTGCTCGGCCCGTCTCTCAACGGCAGGGCGCCGGTGCCGGGTTCGGAGGCGATGCCGGCATGTGCGGCACGTCTCTGGTTCGACGACCTTTCGCTGCTGTGCAATGCCCGCAACACCCTGCTCAGGGTGACGTTCGCCCCCGACCACAGCCGGGTCGACAAGGTCGAGACCCTGATTCCCGAGGAGCAGGGCCTCATCCCCGGCGCGGTCCTGTCCCCGGACGGCCGGTCCCTGGCGTTCCTGCGGGAGTGGGCCGGCACCGTGGACCTCTACCGGCTCGACCTGTCCGCCGGTGCCGCGCCGGTCCGGATCGCGTCCCTCGCGGCCGGTGCTCCCACCGGCTCGGGCGGGGTCGGGCGCGATGTGCGTGTGATCGCCTGGCAGTGATCGGGGACGGCGTCCGCGCGGGCGGACGGTGAACCGCCGGACTACGAACCAACCGGCTCGGCTCACCCCTGCCGTAGCCGTGACAGCAGGTCCGGGAGGTCAGCCACCGAGTCGAGCTCGTGGTCCGGCCGGCCGCTGCTCTGCCGGGGCCCACCCGGCGCGGCCTTGCCCGTGCGGACGAGCACGCCGGTGATCCCGCACCGCTGCGCGGCCAGCACGTCGGACTCGATGTCGTCGCCGACCATGACCGCCTCGTCCGGCTCCGCGTCCAGGTGCGCGAGGGCGCCGGCGAAGAACGCCTCGGCCGGTTTGCCGAGCACCTCGGCCCGGACGCCCGCCGCGACTTCCAGCCCGGCGACGAAGGCGCCACTGTCGAGTTGCAGCCCCGCTCCGGTGCGCCAGTAGGCGTTGCGGTGCATCGCCACGAGCCGCGCACCGCTCTGGAGTGCGGCGAATGCGAGGTTGAGCGCCTCGTACCCGAATTCGGGACCGGCCCCGCCGATCAGCACCACCTCGGCGTCGTCCGGCCGCTCCACGAGCTCAACGGCGGCCAGGTCCTCGCGGATGTCGCCGCTGTTGAGCAGCAGGCACCGGGAGCCCGCGAGCCGGGCGGCGCTCGCGGCGGGCGCGGTGAGGACGGATTCGATGCCCACGGGGAAGCCCGCCTCCGCGAGGGTGGCGGCAATCGCGCGCCGCGTTCGGGAGGTGGTGTTGGTCAGCAGGACGAACGGCACGCCGTCAGTGTGCAGTTCCTGCACGGCCGACACGGCGCCGGGCAGCGGCTCCCAGTCGACCGTGAGCACGCCGTCGATGTCGAGCAGAACCGCTTCGCCCCGTCGCATGCCCCGACACTAGCGTCGCCACTCGTCGACCGACCGTCCGCCGCGCGGCACGGGAGGCCCCAGGCCCGGCTCGCCGGGCGGGCCGGCGGCGAGCTGCGGCAGTGCGGCCACCAGCGCGGCCACGAACTGCGCCGGAGCGTTGCGCCTCCGTTCCGATGGACACCACCTCGTCCTGGGCGGACTCACCGTCCGGCGGCGAGTCGGGTGAGCGTCTCGGCGGCGGGTTCGTCACGGGCTTCTCGGTAGCCGGTGCCTGCCCAGAGGTGGATCAGCTCGGTCTCGTTCGCGGCAGCGGCTGCCTTGCGCAAGGGGCTGGTGAGGTGGTGGACGGCCGGGTAGCCGAGCGGCGCGGCCGGTTCGTAGGTGTCGGTGAAACGGTTGCGCAGGGCGCGGGCGGGGCGGCCGGTGAAGGCGCGGGTCAGCGTGGTGTCCGTGAACGCCGGGTCGGCCAGGGCGGCCTTGTACGGTGCGGCGGCGCCGCTCTCATGCGTGCGGAGCAGCACGGTTCCGACCATCACCGCGTCGGCGCCGGCCCGCAGGGCGGCCGAGGCGTCCGTGGGGGTGGCGATACCGCCTGCGGCGATCACAGACAGCGGGACGGTGTGCCGTACGTCGCTGACCAGGTCGGGCAGCGGGGTCGGGGCGACGGGTCGAGAGGGGGTGAGGGTCGCGGAGTGTCCGCCGGCCGCGGAGGCCTGGACGATCAGCAGATCCGCGCCGGTCTCGGCGGCGGCCACTGCCTCGGCCGAGTTGGTGACGGTCTGGGCGACGAGGCTGCGCACGTTCTGGAGCGCCCTGACGATCTCGCCGTCGGGCAGGCCGAAGGTGAACGAGACGAGGGGAACGGGCGCCTTGAGAAGGAGGGCGAGCTTCTCCTCCCAGGCGTCGTCGTCCTCGGTCATCTTCTCGGCGGGGAGGGTGAGGTGGTAGCGGTCGGCCTCCCGCTGCAGCACGCGGGCGTAGGTGCGGTACGCGTCCGGTGCGACGGGGACGGGGTTGGGGGCGAAGAGGTTGACGCCGAACACCGCACCGGTGGCACGGACTCGGGCAATCTGAGCGCCGAGCTCGGCAGAGGTCTTGTAGCCGCCGGCCAGAAAGCCGAGACCGCCGGCGCGCGCCACGGCCTCGACGAGGGCGGGGGTGCCGGCGCCCCCGGCCATCGGGGCGGCCCAGACGGGCAGGTCGGTGCGGAGGGAGGTCAGATCGCGGGGCATGACGGAAACTCCTACGACTGGTCGACTGGTCGGCTGAGCAACTGGGCGATCGGGGCGGGCGGTCCGGGGCCGCGGGGCGAGATGCTGCGAGCACCTGCTTCATGATCACTTCCCCTCGCGGCTTCCCGCACGCGGACTCCCCCATCGACGTTAGGCCGCGGACGCGATGCCAGGAAATGCCCCCTCCGCCTTGCTGGGCCGCTTCCTCAACTCGGCCCGCGACACGGCTGCGACCTGCATGCATGCGGGCGAGGCACGTGCGTCCGGGCACTCGCCGGGCCGGTAGTACCCCACTCCGGTCCCGAGGTCAGTGCGCAGCCGGGGACCGGTCGGGCAGAGTCGCCAGGACGGCCCGGGCCTCCCGGGCGAGCTGCGGTGACGCGTGCCAGACCTCCGGGGGCAGCGCGCGGACGGCGGCCAGGAGGTCGCCCTCGTAGAGGTCGCCCTCGGCCATCGGGTCCTGGCGCAGGATCTCCAGCGCGAGCGGCAGGGCGAACGGCACGCCGACCTGCTGGGCGAGCAGCAGGCGCAGGTCCTCGACGGTCAGCGTGCCGATCGGCTTGCGTCCGAGTGCGTGGACGGTGGCGACGAGCCGGGTCGCGTCGGCCGGCGGGTCCGGCCAGGGGGCGCGTTCGAGCTCCTCCAAGGAGCGGCTGCGGTCCGCGGGAGTCGACGGAGTCATGGCCGCGATCATTCCACAGCCCGGGCAGCCGCCCGGTGGGCCGTCGGGCTCAGTGGTCGGGGACGGTGATGACCTCCACGGCGGCACCCGGGGGCAGACCGCCCGGTGGGACGGCGGCGAGGGCGTCGGCGAGGGCGAGCCCGCGGAGCATCGCCGGGCCGCTGAAGGTGAGCGGGGTGACCGTCCCGTCGGTGCAGCGGACGGGCAGCAGACGGGTGTCGTGCGGGTGGCCGGGGAGGTCGGTCGCGGCGTGGAGCAGGCGGGCCGGCGGGTCGGTACGGCCGCCCAGGCGATGGAAGAGCGGCGTGGCCAGGGTGACGGTGCCGACCACCGCGGCCAGCGGATTGCCGGGGAGGCCGACCAGGTGGCGGGGGCGCCCCGCGCCGGTGGCCGGTGGCAGTTCGGCCAGCAGCATCGGGTGGCCGGGGCGGACGGCGACGGAGCCGACCCGCACGGTCGCCCCGGCCTCGGCGAGGGCGCGGTGGAGGAAGTCGACCGGTCCGGCGGCAGTGCTGCCGGTGGTGGCGAGCACGGTGGCCGGGGAGCTCCGGATAGCTTCACAGAGCGCAGCGAGGTCGTCGGCCACCCGCCGGACGCCGATCACGTCGGCGCCGGCAGCGTGCAGCCACGGCGGCAGCAGCGGGCCGAGCGCGTCGCGGATCCGACCGTCGGCGGCCCGGCCGGAGTCCAGCAACTCGTCGCCGAGAACGAGCAGTTCGACGGTCGGGCGGCGGTGGACGGCGAGCGTGTCGTAGCCGGCGGCCGCGGCCAGGCCGAGGACGGCGGGGGTGACGGTGGTGCCCGCGGACAGGAGCGGCTCGCCGCAGCGGCACTCCTGGCCGCGCGGCCGGATGTCGCGGCGCAGCGGCAGGGGGTCGGGCGCGAGGTGGTGCAGCAGGCCGTCGGCCGGGTGCGGGCCGCCGTGTTCGCGGCGCAGCACGGCGGTGGCGTTGTGCGGGAGTTGGGCGCCGGTGGCGATGGGGACGGCGGTTCCGTCGGGCAGCGGCTCGGGGCGGACGCCGGCCAGGACGGTGCGGCCGGGAAGCAGCCGCCAGGGGCCCGGGCCGGAGACGGCCCAGCCGTCCATCGCGGAGGTGTCGAAGGGCGGCAGGTCGGTGAGGGCGGTCAGCGGTTCGGCGAGGGCGTGGCCGAGCGCGTCGGGGAGGGTGCGGGTGACGGCGGGCAGGGGGCGGGCGGCGCTGTCGCGGGCGGTCTCCCGCGCCTCCTCCCAGGGGACGGCGGGGTGCCGGGGCGGGGCGGCTCTGTGCGGGCCGGGTCGGGGCGCAGCGGCGGGCCGGGTGTCGGCTCTGATCACGTTGGTCATGCGGGCTCGCTCCCGGCCCGCTCGCGCCCGGTTCCGGGCTCGGGCTCGGGCTCGGGCCCGGGCGGCCGGTGCTCGGTCGTCCAGCGCTCGGCGAGGGCTGCGGCCCTGCGGTTGGCCTCGGCGACCGCGGCCGGGCCGCCGCCCGTCTGTGCGGCGGCGTAGCCGACCAGGAAGGCGGTGAGCGGGGCGGCGGGGCGGGCCACGCCGTGGGCGACGACCTTGGTCATGTCGAGCAGCCCGGCGACGTCGATGTCGATGTCGACGCCCAGCTCGGCCTTGGCGGCGTCGAGCCAGTCCTTCATCCGGTGCACCTTTCTGCGTTCATCGGTCGTTCAGGACGGCGCTTTCCCGCACTCCCCCGCTCTCAGGGAATTCTGCACGGCGACCATCATCGGCATCACCGCCGAGGCCCGTCAAGAACGCATCACCGGTCAGGCCCGCGACCAGGACCGCACGCCGCCGAATCCCCCAACCACCGCTTGTTCGAGTGCATTCGGCTCATCCGATCCCTCCTTTCACGCATCCCGAATTACCCGACGGATTCAGGCCGATCACCCACCGAGATTCCCCGACCCGGCCCCCACCGAAGAATTCGAAATCCCTCCCGATAAAGCGCGATAATGGGAACGCGGCCCAGCTCCCCGCACCCACATGTCCATGCGACACGCCGACGGCCGTAGGCTTGCTGTGCCTGGCGATCACGGCCCGGCACGGCCGCCGGAGCGGCGCCGGCAGCAGACGAAGGAGCGGGACCATGGGGCGAGTGACCGTGCGACGGCGGGTGCTGCGCATCCGGGACGGAGCGCACTCCCACCGCCCCGACACCCTGGCGGCCGAGGAGCCGATGGAGATCCGCGTCAACGGGCGCCCGCTCACCGTGACCATGCGCACCCCCGGCGACGACTTCGACCTCGCGGCCGGCTTCCTGGTGAGCGAGGGCGCCCTGCACTCCGCCGACGACCTGGCGGCGATCCGGTACTGCGCGGGTGCCACGGCCGACGGCAGCAACACCTTCAACGTGGTGGACATCGCCCTCGCCCCGGGCGTGCCCGCCCCCGACGCCTCGCTGGAGCGCAACTTCTACACCACCTCGTCGTGCGGGCTCTGCGGCAAGGCCAGCCTCGACGCCGTCCGCACCACGGCGGCCTGGTCCGTCGACGAGGACCCGCTGCGCACCACGCCCGCCGTCCTCGCCGCCCTGCCCGACCGGCTGCGGGCGGCCCAGCGGGTCTTCGACACCACCGGCGGCCTGCACGCGGCCGGGCTGTTCTCCGCCGACGGCGAGCTGCTCTGCCTGCGGGAGGACGTGGGCCGGCACAACGCGGTGGACAAGGCGGTCGGCCACGCGCTGCGCGAGGGCATGCTGCCGCTGCGCGGGACAGTGCTCATGGTGAGCGGCCGGGCCTCGTTCGAGCTGGTGCAGAAGGCGGTGATGGCCGGGATCCCGATGCTGGCGGCCGTCTCCGCGCCCTCCTCGCTCGCCGTCGACCTCGCCGCCGAGAGCGGGCTGACGCTGGTCGGGTTCCTGCGCGGCGCGTCGATGAACGTCTACACCGGCGCCGAGCGCCTGGAGCCGGCGCCCGTCGGGTCCTGACGCGCCCCGGCCTCGGGGTGGACGGCGCAGGGCGGCTCAGGACGGCGCAGGACTACGCAGAGCGGCTCAGGACGGCGCAGGGTCGGAGCCGGTGCGGGGGCAGTCCGCACCGACTCCGCCTCTCCTGCGTGCCTCAGAACAGGACGTCCATGCAGGAGTAGAAGGCGTTGGCCGTGTCGGCGATGTCCCAGACCGCGACCACCACGTGGTGCCCGGTTCGGCCCGTGGGAAGGGTCGCGGTGTGGGTGGTCGTGGCGGCGGGCTGGCGGCCGTTGTAGGGGACGGTCAGGAACGGGGTGAGGTCGAGGCCGGCCCGGGTGATCTTCTGGGTCGCGTCGTAACCGGGCTTGGTCAGGTAGTACTTGAAGTTCGTGGTCGCATGCCTGGCCTCGATCTCCCAGGTGAACTTCAGCTGCTGGCCGGCCGTCACCTTCGTGGTCGGCCAGGTGCCGTTGCGCGGGTTGTCGAGCGGCGCCCAACGGGCGTCCGCTCCCGCGCAGATGGTCCCGTCGGCGGGGCCCCTGCCCGGGAAGCCCTTCGGACCCTCGACGCTCTGCGGTTCCCATTCGATGTCGCCGCAGTTGGTGACGACGCCCGCTCCGCAGAGTGCGGAACGGCTGGGCGGGAGGTTGATGAAGCCGTGCGACTGGGCCGGCAAGGCCGTCGCGAGCGGGACGGCCGCGGCCGCCAGAACGGCACCGACGATGTGACGCCTGCGCATGGTGCTCCTCCGTGGGGGTGGATGGAGAGTGCGAGTGCGAGAACGCCCGGCACAGGTGGCGCGTGGGGGTGCGCCTGCCACGGATCTCTTGGCGTGTCTGCGCCAGGGCGGCGCCCCACACCCTAGGCGCCGCCCGCTGACGCCGTCAATGGTCTGGACCATATGCCCGGCATGGTGCCAAATCATCTGCGGGGCAACGGAGATGGGGCGGTCGCGAGGTCCGGGAAGGCGCCCAGCGGACCTCCGGCGACGGGCGATTAATCGATGTCGCACGGCCCGCCGCCCGATTAGCATCGCCCTCCTATGATGCATGCGAACGAGACCCCCACCGACCCGGCGCTGGTGACGCGCCTGCTCGCCCAGCAGTTCCCCCAGTGGGCGCACCTTCCCGTCCGGGTGATCCGATCCGCCGGCACCGACAACACGATCTACCGCCTCGGCGACGACCTGGCCGTCCGGCTGCCCCGGCTCGAAGCAGCCGTCGATCAGGTGGAGTTCGAGCAGACCTGGCTCCCGCGGCTGGCTCCGGCGCTGCCCGTCGCCGTACCCGAGCGGATCGCAGTCGGACAGCCCGGACTCGGCTACCCCTTCCCCTGGGCGGTCAGCCGCTGGATCGACGGCGCGCACCTGACGGAGGAGGACCGCGCCGACCACCGGTTCGCCCGGGACCTCGGCGCGTTCGTGACGGCGCTGCGCGCAGCCGATCCCACCGGCGCGCCGCGCGGATACCGCGGTGTGCCGCTGCGCAGCCGTGACGCCTCCGTGCGCGAGTGGACCGCGAAGGCGGCGGACGTGATCGACGCTCCCGCCGTCCTCGCAGCCTGGGAGCACGCGCTCGCGCAGCCGGAGTGGGACGGACCGCCGGTCTGGGCGCACGGCGACCTCATCCCCGGCAACGTCCTCGCCGCCGGCGGCCGACTGCAGGCAGTGATCGACTTCGGGGCGGCCGGCGTGGGCGACCCGTCCTGCGACGCCATCGCGGCCTGGACGCTACTGACCGCCGAGACCCGCCGGACCTTCCGCGCGGCGGCAGGCTTCGACGAGGCGAGCTGGGCCCGTGGCCGGGGCTGGGCGCTCACCTTCGTCAGCGGGATCGACTACTACCGCGACACCAATCCCCCCATGGCGGAGCTGGGGCTGCGCGCCGTCGCCGAGGTCCTCGCCGACCACGCCGGCTGAGCGGGGCGGCCGGTTCGGCGGCGCGGCGAACCGGCCGGCCGCCGAACCGACCCGGATCCGAACCGACCCCAACCGAACCGACCCCAACCGAACCCAACTAAGCCGACCTGAACCCAAGTCGAACCCGAACGCCGACCGTTCGATCGACGCGCCTGCCGGACGCCGCCCCCGTGCGCCCGTGCGCGCTTCCTGCGCCACCCGTGGCGGCTGGTGTCATGAATCGTTCGACTGCCGGCTGAATCACGGGGGTACGGGTGGGATCGCGCAGACCACCGGCGCGTCGTCGACGTCCGGGGAAGAGCGGCGGCGGAGAGTCCGCCGTCGTACTGCTGTTGGGCGCCGTGTTCGCCGTCAGCCTCGCACTCGCGCTGGTCCGCTGGCTGCTCGCCCACTGGTGGATCCCGGTACTGCTGCTGATGGTGGGCGGAGCCGTCGCCGCGGGGGTGGTCCGGGCCCGGCTGGCGGAGCAGGCAGCAGCCCTGGAACGCCAGCGCCGCCTGCGGCTCGCCCTCACCGGCCCCGGCGGCCTGGACCACATGGGCCACCGGGCCTTCGAGTTCGCCGTGCGGGACCTCCTGCGCCGCGACGGCTGCCGCGCGGAGCAGGTCGGCGGTGGCGGCGACCAGAGCGCGGACGTCCTCGCCACCGATCCGATGGGGCGGCGCTGGGTCCTGCAGTGCAAGCACAAGCAGGACCCGGTCGGCGGCGCTGCGGTCGGCGTCGGAGTGCTGTACGCGCTGGTCGGCGCCAACGAGCGGGTGCACCGGGCCCAGGTACCCGTCGTCGTCACCAACGGCAGGTTCTCGGCCCCGGCCGTGCGGTGGGGCCTGGACCAGAACGTCGCCCTGGTCGACCGCGCGCTCCTCGGCCGCTGGGCCTCCAGCGGCCTCCCGCTCTGGGAGCTGCTCCCCCGGATCCCCGCACCGCGCAGTGGCCGCGGCCACTGAGCCGGTGAGCCGGCCGCCGTCGCCGCCCTCCCAGAGACGAGGACCTCGAAGTGACCATCAGCGCATCCGCGGCGCTCGCCATCATCATCTTCATCCGCCTGGCCCGCCGAACGGAGTCGCGCAGCCGCTCCGACGAGCGGCTGACCGTCGTCCTCTGCACCGTCTTCGGCGTGCTCATCGCAGCGACCCCCTGGGGCCAGGCCATCCTCCGCCTCGTCGGCGTGATCACCCGGGCGACCCACTGAGAACCGGCCCCGGGCACGCGCCACCGGGCACTCCGGGAACGGAACCGCGGCACTTGGAGGCAAGCGGCTCCCACCCGGCCCCATAGGCTCGCTCCGACGGCGGCGCGGCAGATTCGGCCCCCGACCCGCGAACGGACCCGCGACCCGGCGCGGCCCGCCTCAGGACGCCGGGGACGGGTGCACGGGGTGCTTGCTCAGAATGGAGACGCGGTTGAAAGCGTTGATGGTGATCGACACCCAGATCACCGCCGAGATCTCGTCCTCCGTCAGCACCTCGCGCGCGAGCTCGTAGGCGCTGTCCTGCGCGGCGCGGTCGGCGGGGCTGGTGGTCGCCTCGGCCAGGGCGAGCGCGGCGCGCTCGCGCGGGGTGAAGACCTCGGTGTCGCGCCAGGCCGGCAGCACGCCGAGCCGCTGCGCGGTCTCCCCCGCGCGCTGGGCGGCCCGGGTGTGGACGTCCAGGCAGTAGGCGCAGCCGTTGATCTGGGAGACGCGCAGGTTGACCAGCTCCACCAGCCTGCGGTCCAGTCCGGCCTCGGCTGCGACGGTGCGGACGGCCTCGGAGGTGGCGACCAGCGCATGGAAGGCCTTCGGGCTCTGCTTGTCGACGAAGACGCGGGTCTGGGTTGCCGTGGTCACCTGGACTCCTTCGGTGGGCGGGCCGCTGACGGCCCTTCGGCCGAGCGGGCCGGGACCGGCCGCTCGGGCATGGGTGCGCCGATCGACCTCGGCGACTATGATCGACTCCATGGTAGTTGAATTCGAAACAAAAGCGCCAGAGGCTGCCGACCGACCGTCCGCACGGCGCATGGAGGTCCTCTCCCCGCGGGACGTGCCCCTGGGCGGGCCCCGGGCGATGACGGTACGGCGCACCCTGCCGCAGCGGAACCGCTCCCTCATCGGCGCCTGGTGCTTCGCCGACCACTACGGGCCGGACGACGTCGCCGACACCGGCGGCATGGACGTCGCCCCACACCCCCACACCGGCCTGCAGACGGTGAGCTGGCTGTTCACCGGCGAGATCGAGCACCGGGACAGCCTCGGCATCCACGCGTTCGTGCGCCCGGGCGAGCTCAACCTCATGACGAGCGGGCACGGCATCAGCCACTCCGAGGTCTCGACCCCCGCGACCACCGTGCTGCACGGCGTCCAGCTCTGGGTGGCGCTGCCCGAGGAGCACCGGAACACCGGCCGCGACTTCCATCACCACGCCCCGAGCCCCGTACCGGTGCCCGGCGGCGAGGCCAGGGTCTTCCTCGGCTCCCTCGCCGGCGACACCTCACCCGTCCCCACCTTCACCCCGCTGCTCGGCGCCGAGCTGACCCTCGACCCCGGTGTCACCACCACCCTCGCCGTCGACCCCGCCTTCGAGCACGGCCTGCTCGTCGACCGCGGCGACGTCCTGCTGGAGGGCACCGCGCTGCGCCCCGCCGACCTCGGCTACCTCGCCCCCGGCGCCGAGACCCTGACCATCACCAACACCTCGGACACCCCCGCCCGACTGATCCTGCTCGGCGGGACGCCGTTCGAGGAGCAGATCGTGATGTGGTGGAACTTCATCGGCCGATCCGGTGAGGAGATCGTACAGGCACGGAATGACTGGGAGAAGGGTGTTCGCTTCGGCGAAGTGCACGGCTACGACGGCGACCGACTGCCCGCTCCGGAGCTTCCCAACGTTCCGTTGAAGCCACGCGGACGGATACGCTGACCTGCAGAGATGCACAGCTGAGCAGGATTCGTGATCTTCGTCCGCCCCTGCCTCGGGGCGCCTCGCCACAGCGTGTCGCGTGCGGGCGCCCCGAGGCTTGCCGAGCGCCGGCGGAGAGGGCGCCGAGTCTCACGTTTGAGTATCTGTGACAACGTCCGATCGGATCGATGCCGACCCTTTGCCGACTCTTCTGACGTAGCGTCAGGTAGGGGCGGGTCGACCAGTCCGGCTCCGTCACCCGCCCTCGGGTCGGAGCACGAAGTCACCGCCCCGTACACCGCCGAGCAGCGAGTCCGCCGAGAGCACCCGCGGGGCCTGGTCCGGATCGGCCGCGACTGTACGCGACCGACGACCGAGCGCACGAGGCCCGACCGGGGCGGCGGCCTCACCCCCCTGCTGACCGCAGGGACATCAGAAGGTCGTCAAGGTTGCCGCCGGGAGCGTGTGCCACGGCACGTCGGCGCCCGCCGGTCGTTAGGTTGGGCGTCTCGTTTCCGCGCCGTCCCGAGGAGCCAGACACCGTGTCCGACAGCTTCGCGCACCTGCACGTCCACACCGAGTACTCGATGCTGGACGGAGCGGCAAAGAACGGGAAGCTGTTCACCGAGGCGGAGAGACAGGGCATGCCCGCCATCGCGATGAGCGACCACGGCAACATGTTCGGCGCCTACGAGTTCTTCCACGCCGCCGCCAGGACCGGGGTCAAGCCGATCATCGGCATCGAGGCGTACGTCGCCCCCGGTTCGCGCTTCGAGAAGAAGCAGGTGTTCTGGTCCCCGGGCGGCCAGCGTCCGACCGGGGCCGACGGCGAGGGCGGCAAGGACGTCTCCGGCGGCGGCCGCTACACCCACATGACGATGTGGGCGCAGAACCCGACCGGCCTGCGGAACCTCTTCCGGCTCTCCTCGCTCGCGTCGATGGAGGGCTACTACATGAAGCCGCGGATGGACCGCGAGCTGATCGCCGCCCACGCCGAGGGCATCATCGCCACCACCGGCTGCCCTTCCGGCGAGGTGCAGACCCGGCTGCGGCTCGGCCAGTACGACGAGGCGGTCAAGGCCGCCGGCGCCTACCAGGACATCTTCGGCAAGGAGAACTACTTCCTGGAGCTGATGGACCACGACCTGGACATCGAACGCACGGTCCGCGCCGACCTGCTCCGGCTGGCCAAGCAGTTGGACATCCCGCTGCTGGCCACCAACGACTCCCACTACGTGACCGCCGACCAGGCCGACGCCCACGACAGCCTGCTCTGCGTCGGCGTGGGCAAGAACAAGGACGACCCGAACCGGTTCAAGTTCCAGGGCACCGGCTACTACGTGAAGACCGCGGCCGAGATGCGCGAGCTGTTCCGCGAGCTGCCGGAGGCGTGCGACAACACGCTGGCGATCGCCGAGCGGGTCGAGTCGTACGAGGAGGTCTTCACCTACGTCGACCGGATGCCGCAGTTCGACGTGCCCGAGGGCGAGACCCAGGCCTCGTACCTGCGGAAGAAGATCGAGATCGGGTTGAAGCACCGCTACGGGGACAGCCCGAGCCAGGAGGTGCTGGACCGGATCGAGCTGGAGATGGGCGTGATCACCCCGATGGGGTTCGACGCCTACTTCCTCGTGGTCGCCGACATCTGCCAGTACGGCCGGGACAACGGCATCCCGGTCGGCCCGGGGCGTGGTTCGGCGGCCGGCTCGATGGTCGCCTTCCTGACCGGCATCACCCAGCTCGACCCGCTGGAGCACGACCTGCTGTTCGAGCGCTTCCTCAACCCGGAGCGCATCAACCCCCCGGACGTCGACATCGACTTCGACGACCGCCAGCGCGACCAGATGGTGCGTTACGTCACCGAGAAGTACGGCGCCGCCTACACCGCCCAGGTGAACACCTTCGGCACGATCAAGGCCAAGGCCGCCGTCAAGGACGCCAACCGCATCCTCGGCTACCCGTTCTCGATGGGCGACCGGATCACCAAGGCGATGCCGCCGGACGTGATGGGCAAGGGCGTCCCGCTGGCCGACCTCTTCAACGAGAGCCACCCGCGCTACAACGAGGGCACCGAGATCCGCGGGCTCTACGAGAACGAGCCGGACGTCAAGAAGATCATCGACACCGGTCGGGGCATCGAGGGCCTGATCCGCGGCACCGGCGTGCACGCCGCCGCCGTCATCCTCTCCTCGACCCCGCTGCTCGACCTGATCCCGCTGCACATGCGGGACAAGGACGGCGTGATCATCACCGGCTTCGACTACCCGTCGTGCGAAGCCATGGGCCTGATCAAGATGGACTTCCTGGGCCTGCGGAACCTGGGCATCATCGACCACTGCATCAAGATCATCAAGGCCAACCGGGGCCTCGACGTCGACATCGAGAAGATCCCGATCGACGACGCCACCACCTACCAGCTGCTCGCCCGCGGCGACACCCTCGGCGTCTTCCAGCTCGACGGCGGCCCCATGCGCGCCCTGCTGCGCCTGATGAAGCCCACCGAGTTCGCCGACATCTCCGCCGTCTCCGCCCTGTACCGGCCCGGCCCGATGGGCATGAACTCACACACCAACTACGCCCTGCGCAAGAACGGCCAACAGGAGATCATCCCGATCCACCCCGAGCTGGAGGCCCCGCTCAGCGAGGTCCTCGGCCCCACCTACGGCCTGATCGTCTACCAGGAGCAGGTCCAGCGCGCCGCCCAGGTGCTGGCCGGCTACTCGCTCGGCCAGGCCGACCTGCTGCGCCGGGCGATGGGCAAGAAGAAGAAGGAGGTCCTGGAGAAGGAGTTCGTCCCGTTCCACGCCGGCTGCAAGGAGCGCGGCTACTCCGACGAGGCCATCCAGGCGGTCTGGGACGTCCTGGTCCCGTTCGCCGGCTACGCCTTCAACAAGTCGCACTCCGCCGCGTACGGCCTGGTCTCCTACCAGACCGCCTACCTCAAGGCCAACTACCCCGCCGAGTACATGGCCGCGCTGCTCACCTCGGTCGCCGACGACAAGGACAAGATGGCGGTCTACCTGGCCGAGTGCCGGCAGATGGGCATCCGGATCCTCTCCCCCGACGTCAACGAGTCGGTGGTCGACTTCACCGCCGTCGGCAGCGACGTCCGCTTCGGTCTCAAGGCCGTGCGCAACGTCGGCGTACCGGTCATCGAGTCGCTGGTGAAGACCCGGAAGGAGAACGGCAAGTACACCTCCTTCCCCGACTTCCTGGACAAGGTCGAGCTGGTGGTCTGCAACAAGCGCACCGTCGACTCCCTCGTCAAGGCCGGCGCCTTCGACTCACTCGGGCACACCCGGCTCTCGCTCAGCACCGTCCACGAGAGCGCGATCGACGCCGTGACCGGGGTCAAGAAGCAGCAGGCGATCGGCCAGGACGACCTCTTCGGCTCCCTCGACCCCGCCGACGGCGGCGGCATCGGCCTCGACCTCCAGCTCACCGACCGCGAGTGGCCCCGCCGCCAACTCCTCGCACTGGAGCGGGAGATGCTCGGCCTCTACGTCTCCAGCCACCCGCTGGACGGCGCCGAGCACATCCTCTCCCAGAACCGCGACACCTCGATCGCCGAACTCCTCGGCTCCGGCCGCACCGAGGGCGAGGTCCGCCTGTCCGGCCTGATCACCGCCGTCGACCGCCGGATCAACAAGGCCGGCAACGCCTGGGCGATCATCACCCTCGCCGACCGCGACGGCTCGGTCGAGGTACTGTTCTTCCCCGCCACCTACAACCTCATGGCCGAGCAGATGATCGAGGACAACGTCATCTCGGTCCGCGGCCGTGTGAACGAGCGTGACGGCTCGCTGAGCATCTTCGGCCAGGAGATCACCACCCTCGACGTCTCCTCTGCCGAGCTCGGCACCAAGCCGCCCGTCCAGATCACCGTGCCGGCCTCCCGGATCACCCCCGAGACGGTCGCCGAGCTCAAACTCGCACTCCAGGCCCACCCCGGCGACGTCCCGGTCCGCCTGTTGACCACCAGCTGGGACAAGGACACCCTCTACGAGCTCGGCTTCCTGGTGAACCCCGGCAACGGGCTCGCCTCGGACATCAAGACCCTCCTCGGCAACCGCGCCTGGGCAGGGACGGTGTAACGGCCGGCCAACCTTGACACCCGCCGTCGCCACCGCCGCGCGAGTCTGCTGCATCACGATGCCCGGAGAGAGCCGTTCGAGGAGATGTCACACTTCCGGGAGGACTTCTCCGGATGTCCGACCGCCCGGCGTGACGAACTGTTCGAGCCCACCGACGCGCTGCTGTGTGCGGTAATGGCAGATCCAGCGGGCCTCGGCGTTGGTGGCGCAGAATTCGTGGGGCCGCACCCTCACCGCGGTCCGGCCGTCGAGTTGCTCGGCGAGTTCGGTCAGGTACATGGAGCGCGCTTCCGGCTCGATCGGTCAGGCGCCAGGATTCGGGCTGTCACCGAGGGCCGTCGACGCCTCGGCGAGCGATTCGGCCACCGCATCGGCTCGATGCTGCCATCGGTTGAGCGCCGTACGCAGCGCGTCGCCGGTGGCGAACCCGTCGAGGGCTGCCGCTGCGGAGCCAGCCGAGCGGGCGCCGAGCGCGCGGATCCTGTCGTTCTCCTCGGCGAATTCGTGCAGCACCGCCCTTACAGGCGCAAGACGTTCGGCCGTGTCGGCCCCCTCGTTGAAATCCGTCGAGCTCACCGCTGACCATTCCCTTCCCCTAGCCGATGGTTCGGTCAAGTTAGTTGGTGACGACAGTTGTTAACAAGTCGTCAATATCGACGCACAATTCTCCTGACGCTTTTCTGACGCCGCCGGTGACGATCGATGAAATACGACCACGGCGCCGTCGGAGGCCTGGTCGCCCTGGACCCCGGAGTGCCGCCTCGGCGGTGGTGGCGCCACCCAGACCGGCAACAAGGCCACCTTCTCCTGGTTCCGGTCGCGTCCAGAACGATGGTGGAGCCTCTGTGCACTGACGTTCCGATCGAGCGGGGCTTCCGGACCCGGGTTCTGCCGAGGTGCGAAGTTCCGGTGCGGCCGCGTGATCCAATGGGCCCATGGGGGATGCGCGAAAGACCTACGGGCCGCTGGAACTCGTCGATGGCCGCTGTGTGATGGGAGACTCCCACCGGCCGGACGGTCGCTGGGTGGAGCTCCGAACAGAGGGAATGGTCCAGCACGCCGGCGGCTCAGAGGACGAGTTGATCCCCTGGTCGAGGGTCATGCTGGGGGTCGGTATCCAGATAGGGCACGGGACGAACGGATCGGGCTACCAGGGTGAGATCGGGTTGACGGGCTTTCTCGGCGGCCTCCCCGGCCCCTTCAAGGGGCGTGGGGGTGGCCACCTCAGCATGACCCTCCGCCACCCGTACGAGGACCGGAAGCTGACCTTCGACCGGCACGCCGAGTGGTACAAGCCCACGCACATCCTGCTCCTGGCCGAGCTGATGACGCAGACGGTCAGTGCTGGCGACGGTCACCGGCTCGGCGACGCCGACTGGCTCGCATGGGCGATCGGACGCCTTGAACTCGTGACGTCCTGGCCGCTCGGCCGTCAGCCGGCGGCGGTGCTGGAAGCGGCCCTGAAGGACTGACCGGCCTCGCCAGGAGGGCAGGCGACCTCGGCCGGGGCCGAGCACGGCGGTGACCAGTCCTAGGAGCGCGTCGCCGTTGGGGAAGACCTGTACGACGTCAGAGCGGCGGCCGGCGGTCAGGAGGTGCCGAGGGCGGCCTCCTCCCGGTCGAGGTCCTGCTGCAGGCGGCGGCGGGTGGTGTCGCTGATGCGGTGCTCCTCGTAGAGGCGGTGCAGTTCCATGCTCTGGACGGCGATGACCTCGTGCCTCAGCTGGCGGTAGGCGGAGTCGGCCGTGGTGCCGTCGGGCGCCTCGGGGGTGCGGTCGAGGCGGGCGGTGAGGCCGCGGCGGACGCGGTCGACAGCGGTGTCGGGCACCGCCTCCAGGGTGGCTAGGTGCTCGACGTGGTCGAGGGCGGCGTGGTTGAGGGCGTCACGGGCGTCGTCCTCCTCGCGGGCGGTGTGCTCGGGTTCCAGGGCGAGTCCGGAACGGTTGACCACGGCGGCCAGCGTGAGGCCCTGGACGACCAGGGTGAACACCACCACGGCGGTCGTCAGCACCAGCACCAGCGGCCGCCCGGCGAGCGGCGAGCCGTCGTCGGTGACCAACGGGATGGACAGCGCGGCGGCCAGCGGCATGACACCCCGGGTTCCGGCCCAGGTGACCACCCCGGCGACGCGCCAGGACAACCGGCCGCTGGTCGGCTTGACCGCGCGGGTCAGCGGGAGCGTCGACAGCACCCGCACCGCGATCAGCACGGCCGCCAGGACCAGTGCCTGCAGCGGCCACCAGCCGGTGCCGGCCGGCAGGTCCCGCACCAGCGTCGGCAACTCCAGACCGACGATGCTGAAGACGACGCTCTCCAGCAGGAACACCACCACCGCGTAGACGGCGTACAGCTGCAGCCGGATGTGCGCGTCGGTGAGCCGGTGGCCGGAACGGCCGAGCAGCACACCCGCGACCACCACCGAGGTCACGCCGGAGGTGTGCACGGACTCGGCCAGCACGTACGCCGCGTACGGGGTGACCAGCGCGATCACCGTCTCCAGCACGGGGTCGGTGGTCCGGCGGCGGACCAGCCACACCAGCCCGGCAACCACGGCGCCGGCCAGGCTCCCGCCGCCACCGAGCAGCAGGAACTCCCCGCCCGCCGCCGGCAGGCTCACGGCGGCGCCGACGGCCACGGCGATGCCGATGGCCACCTTGAACAGCACGAGCGAGGTGGCGTCGTTGAACAGACTCTCCGCCTGCACGAGGACCTGGACCCGCCCTGGCAGCGCCAGCCGGCGCCCGAGCGCGGTGACGGCCACCGGATCGGTGCTGGACAGCACCGCCCCCAGCACGAAGGCCATCGCGGGCGACAGACCCGCGATGGCGACGGCCGCGAAGCCGACGGCGGCCGCGGAGGCGAAGACCAACCCGAAGGAGAGGATCGTGACCGGGCGCCACACCGTGCGCAGGTCCCGCAGGGACAGCTCCTCGGCGGAGGTGTACAGCAGGGGCGGCAGGACGACCATGGCGATCGTCTCCGGCGGGACGTGCAGCGCGGGGACACCGGGTATCAGCGCCACTCCGACACCCGCCAGGACCAGCAGCGAGGGCGCCGGCATGCGCAGGCGCCGGGCGAAGGTGGCCACGGTCGTGGCCAGAACCACCAGGACGAGAACGATCCCCACAACGCGCATCGGTGGAATTGACCCCATCACGACGAACGGGGTCACCGCGGCCGATCGCTGCAGTCGTCCCCCGCGCCGACCAGGCTTCCCGGCACACCTGTGGCCATCTTATCGGGGCATTAGCGAAGAACGGCAGGGCATATTCGCGCATCACCGGGAGAGCAGCCGACACGAGCAGCCCGTGACCGCCCCAGCCGCATGCGGGGGCGACGATGGAAGGGACACGTGGTCTGCCCCCGGGCGCGGCCCGGCAGGAGGCGGTCGGGCCGCACCTGCGGCCCTGCCTGGCAGCCGGAAGGGACGGCGGTGGTGTCTCGCGGCCGGTTGCGGGTCTACCTCGGGGCCGCTCCCGGGGTCGGCAAGACGTACGACATGCTCGCCGAAGGGCAACGCCGCGCCTCGCGCGGCACCGACGTCGTGATCGCCTACGTCGAGGACTACGGCCGGCCGCTCACCCGCGCGATGGCCGAGGGCCTGGAAGCCGTACCCCGCCGCGCAATGTCGTACCGGAACTGCGCCTTCACCGAGATGGACCTCGACGCGGTGCTGGCGCGCCGCCCGCAGGTCGCCCTGGTCGACGAGCTGGCACACACCAACGTCCCCGGCTGCCGGCACGAGAAGCGCTGGCAGGACGTCGAGGAACTGCTGGAGGCCGGGACCGACGTCATCACCACGGTCAACATCCAGCACCTGGAGTCGCTGAACGACGTGGTGGAGCAGATCACCGGCATCCGGCAACAGGAGACCGTCCCGGACGACGTGGTGCGCGGTGCCGACCAGATCGAGGTGGTCGACATGTCCGCCGAGGCCCTGCGGCGGCGGATGGCGCACGGCAACATCTACCCGCCCGAGAGGATCGAGGCGGCGCTCGCGAACTTCTTCCGTGCCGGCAACCTCACCGCGCTGCGGGAGATCGCCCTGCTCTGGGCCGCCGACCGGGTCGAGGAGGCCCTGCTGCGCTACCGCGCGGACCACGGCATCCAGCAGCCGTGGAGCACCCGGGAGCGCGTCCTGGTCGCGCTGTCCGGCGGCGCCGAGGGCGACACCCTGATCCGGCGCGCCAAGCGCACCGCGTCGCGCGGCGCCGGCAGCGAGTTCCTGGCCGTCCACGTCTCCCGCGACGACGGGCTGACCGGTCCCTCCCCGCGGCTACTGGCCCACCAGCGCGCCCTGGTGGAGAGCCTCGGCGGGAGCTGGCACGCGGTCGCCGGAGGCGACCCGGCGCAGGCGGTCCTGGCGTTCGCCCGGCAGGTCAACGCCACCCAGATCGTCATCGGCGCCACCCGTCGCAGCCGCCTCAAGGGCCTGTTCGGCCGCGGCACCGGGGAGACCATCATCGAAGGCTCCGGCGACGACATCGACGTCTACGTCGTCACCCACTCCGAAGCCGCCCATGGCCACCTCCTTCACCGCCGCCGGCCGCCCGCGAACGACGGCTGACGTACCCGTCGGCGTCGCTGCACCCCCTCGCCCGGCTTTCACCGGCCGCCGAACCATCCCCGGAGGAACCCGCCGGGGCCGGGGTTCGGCAACGGTTCGCCGCCAGGCCCCACGCCCGAGCGGCGAACCGTTGCCTCGCAGGTCACGCTAGGTGCGGCCGAGCGCCCATCCGCCCACCTTGACGAGTCCTTGACGCGTTCGAGGGCCGTCTTGACGGAGCCCTGGCGGTCAGCCCTGTCCGGCAGCCGCCGCGACGTGACCTTTCAGAGTCATCGCGTCCCCGATGAGGCGCCCCGCCGGCCGGACGCCCTCCATGAGGAATCCGCCGGGTCGTCCCTCACCCCAGACCGGGGGTAAGCGGAGCAAGCCTGCCCTGGCCCCGATGCCTACACCTCGATGTGGGAGCCCATGATGATCGTGCGGTCGCGGGGGAGGCCGAAGTACTCGGCGGCGTCGGCCGTGATGTAGGAGGTGGCGACGAACAACCGCTTGCGCCAGGGTGCCATCGTCGGTTCCCGGCCCGAACACCCGGCCGACCGCCGCGATCTTCCGGCGTTCCTCTCTGCCGGGCTCGCGTACGGAGCCCGCATGCGCCACACACGGGCTCCGTCAAAACCACCGCCCATGAACCGCCTCCCCCGTAACCTCGACCCCGAACGGGCTCGACAACGGCACACGGGGGGCAACTGCTGGCCGACTTCACGGTCGACATCGAGTTCCTCGCCGAGCTCCCGGCACCGCGAGGGGGCTGCGGCGACGAACTGGAACAACACCGTCATCGGCGGTGCCGGCATGGGCGGCGGCAAAGCGGGCGTCGCCGGTACCGTCACCGCCGTCGGCAGCGTCTTCGGCATGCGCGGATGGGCGGTCCGGAATTGACCACCGCCACGCCCGCCCCCTCGCTCTGGCTCACCCTCCCGCCCGAGCAGTGGGACAACATCCGAAAGGCAGTCGGGTGACCGGAACCGGCGGCGGCCGTGGGTCCATCCCGTTGATGGTCGCCCTCACGCTCGGCGCGCCCTGCGCGGCACTCGGGCTCGGCCTCGCGTACACCTACTGGGGCTGGCCGGCCACGCTGGGGATCGGGCTGCTGGCCGTGGTGGCGCTGACCGTCGGCACTGGCAAGGTGGCCAGCAGCACCGAGCGTGGATGCTGGGCGGTGGTCCTCGTCCTGGCAACCGTGGTCTTCACCGCCGGAATGGTGACCGTCGTCCGTGACGACCTGCTGCTGACCTTCTCCGGCACCACGGTGACGGCTCGTGTGGTGGAGAAGGAACGGATTCCCGCCGACCGTGGCTACCAGTTCCGGCACACGCTGAAGACCCGCGATGGCTCCCTCGTGCCCGGCGGGCAGCTCACCGCGCACGGTGAGAGGTTCCGGATCGGTGAGGAGGTGACCGTCCGAATGGACCCGCGCGGCCGGGCGAGGCCCCAGCTGCCCGAGGAGATCGACATCGGCAGCGACGTCGCGTGGGGAGTCACCGGGGCCGCAGCCACCGTGCTCGCCATCCTGTATGCGGGTCTCACGGCCCGCCCGCCGGGGCGGGCGCGGGTTCGGTTCCACGAGCGCTCCCGCACCGCCCGCCGGCGCGTCCGGCAGCGAGGGCCGCTCCGCCTCGCCGCCGTCCTCGGCGTCCTGTCCGCACTCTGGCTGCTGGCCTTCGTCCTCGCCGACGCCCACGTCGGCGGTGCTCTCACCATCCCGCTGGGCACCGGGTACCTGCTTGCCGTCGTGGCCTGCGTCGCCTGGCTCCCGGAGAAAGAGGACGCGAACTTCCGCCTCGCCATCGTGCTGGTCGCCGCCCTCTTCGCAGGAGCCGGCCCGTTCGTGGCCGCGAAGCTCTGACCGAACGTCATGGAGGCGCGGGTGGGAAAGGCGGCCGGGCCGACATCCCCCACCCGCCTACTCACCCAGGCGCCCACGCGCCCAGCCGCGGCCGGCCACGACGGGCAACTGAGACGTGCCCCATGACACAGCCGGTCACCCCCGCCGGAGCGGCCTCGCCGCGTCAAGGAGCGGTCCGTCGGTACGTCAGAGAGCTGTCAAGGATGGGCGGCGTCGCGCCAAGCTCCCGTCAAGATGCACGAGAAGTGAGGAGATCCGGTGCTTCGCTGTGCGGCGTCCCGCTCACACCCGATCCTGCCGCCCCCTCACCCGGGCGGCTCGGAAGGTCTCACAACCGATGCGCCGTTCGGCCCTCACTCCACCGGACACCACCGACACCCAGAACAGGTTCCGCGACCTCGACCGCACGCAGCAACCACAGCATCCGAGCCACCGCCCCGACGCACCGAGGGGCGACCGGCGCCGGCTGATCGACACCGAGCAGTTGGTCGAGGCGCTGCCGGAAGCGCTGCGCAAGCTGCACCCGCGCACCATGGCCAAGAACCCGGTGATGCTGGTGGTCGAGACCGGCTCGGCGGCCACCACGCTGAGCGCGGTCCTCCACCCCAGCGTCTTCGCCTGGGTGATCAGCTTCTGGCTCTGGCTGACCGTGCTGTTCGCCAACCTCGCCGAGGCGGTCGCGGAGAGCCGCGGCAAGGCCCAGGCCGACTCGCTGCGCCAGGCCCAGGCCGGCACCACCGCCCGCCGCCTGCTGCACTGGCGGGTCGGCACCCGCGACCACCGCCACGAGACCATCCCCGCCGAGCAGTTGCTGCTGCACGACATCGTGCTGGTGCCGGCGGGCGAGGTGATCCCCGGCGACGGCGAGGTGGTCGAGGGGGTGGCGAGTGTCGACGAGTCGGCGATCACCGGGGAGTCCGCACCGGTGATCCGCGAGTCCGGCGGTGACCGCACCGGCGTCACCGGCGGCACCAGGGTGCTCTCCGACCACCTCGTGGTCCGGATCACCTCCCGGCCCGGGCAGAGCTTCATCGACCGGATGATCGCCCTGGTCGAGGGGGCGAACCGGCAGAAGACGCCGAACGAGATCGCCCTCAACATCCTGCTCGCCTCGCTCACCATCGTGTTCGTCCTCTCGGTGGTCTCCCTCCAGCCGATGGCGATCTACGCCCACTCCCCGCAGACCACCATCGTCCTGGTGGCGCTGATGGTCGCCCTCATCCCGACCACCATCGGCGCGCTGCTCTCCGCGATCGGCATCGCCGGCATGGACCGCCTCGTCCAGCGCAACGTCGTCGCCCTCTCCGGCCGTGCCGTCGAAGCGGCCGGCGACGTCGACGTGCTGCTCCTCGACAAGACCGGCACCATCACCCACGGCAACCGCCGCGCCACCGCCCTGCACCCGCTGCCCGGCGCCACCGTCGAACAGCTCGCCGAGGCCGCCCAGTTGGCCTCCGCTGCCGACGAAACGCCGGAAGGGCGGTCCATCACCGAGCTCACCGACCGCCAGTACTGGGTGCCGCCGCGCGCGCCCGGCGAACTCGGCGAGCAGGCGCCCGTCCCCTTCACCGCGCAAAGCCGGATGAGCGGCGTCGACCTGCACTGGCCCGACGGCACCACCTGCCTGATCCGCAAGGGCGCGGCAAGCGCGGTCGCCCACTGGGTGGTGCGCTCCGGCGGACGGCTGCCGATGGAGGCCAAGGGCATCGTCGACCGGATCTCCGCCGCCGGCGGCACCCCGCTGCTGGTCGCCGTCCACGACCGGCACGGCGCCCGGGCGCTCGGCGTGGTCGAGCTCAAGGACGTCGTCAAGGAGGGCATCGCGGAGCGCTTCGCCGAGCTGCGCCGGATGGGCATCCGCACCGTCATGGTCACCGGCGACAACCCGCTCACCGCCCGCGCGATCGCCGCCGAGGCCGGCGTCGACGACGTCCTTGCCGAGGCCACTCCCGAGGACAAGCTCGCCTACCTGAGGAAGGAGCAGGCGGCCGGCAACATGGTCGCGATGACCGGCGACGGCACCAACGACGCCCCCGCCCTCGCCCAGGCCGACGTCGGCGTCGCGATGAACACCGGCACCCCGGCCGCCAAGGAGGCCGGCAACATGGTCGACCTCGACTCCAACCCCACCAAGCTGATCGAGATCATCCGGGTCGGCAAGCAACTCCTCATCACCCGGGGAGCATTGACCACCTTCTCGATCACCAACGACGTGGCCAAGTTCTTCGCGATCATCCCCGCGATGTTCGCGAACGCATACCCCGGCCTGCGGCACCTCAACATCATGGAACTGCACAGCCCGACCTCGGCCATCGCCTCCGCGATCATCTTCAACGCCCTGATCATCGTCGCACTGATCCCGCTCGCCCTGCGCGGCGTCCGCTACCAGCCCGCCAACGCCACCGACCTGCTCCGCCGCAACCTGCGCGTCTACGGCCTCGGCGGGCTGATCCTGCCGTTCCTCGGCATCAAGGCCACCGACCTGCTGATCCAGTTCGTCCCCGGCCTGGACTGAAGCACAGAGCGCCAGGCCTGCACACCTGTAAGACCGCTGCCGACTGCCACATCACCTGCCAGGTCCCGACGCCCGGCAGCGCCTGACCGACCCGGGAGACGACACGATGACCGACCACACGGGCAGCGGCGGAGGCCGGCGGATCCGCATCCTCGACGGGCAGCACGAACTCACCGTCCACGCCCTGACCAGGACGGCCGAGGCGTTCACCGTGATGTACTCCGTCACCCCGCCGCTCCCGGGTGACCTCCGCCCCGTCTCCCCACCACTGCACAGGGTCGACAAGCGGGCCGTCGGTCGATACGACCGACGGCCCGCGGAAGGTCCGGCACGGCCGGTTCGGCGATCAGGTGTCCCTACGGTGTCGCTCGGCGCCCCGCGTCCCGATCGGTGTGCCCTGCCTCGGGCGGGCCAGGCGGAAGACCAGGCCGTGGTTCGACGGCCGGATACCCCGGATACATCGGCCGGTGTTCGGCTGCCCTGGCGAGCAGGCCGTCCCGATAGCGGGTGAAGGGGCGCACACCGAGCAGACAGGCCGCCGCCAGTACGCCGAACAGGGCGCCGGCGACCGGGACCGACCAGGCCAGGGCAAGCGCAACCACGCCGCACGCGGCCCCCAGGCGGAGCAGCGCGCGGGGGTTGTGGGTCGCGAGGATCTCCGCCTCGCTCGGCATCGGCATCCGGTCGGGCGCCGGCCGGACGGGACCGGTGCCGGGCGGCCAGCCCGGTGGAGTCCAGACGTGGGTGCCCTGTCCGGGCGGCGTCCAGGTCCACGGGACCGGCGCGGGTACGCCCGGCCGCAGCTCGGGGGCGCGCATCCAGTCCCCGCGGATCCGCGCGCGCGGGTCGGAGTCGAGCACGGCCCGAACCGCGGCGCTGCTGAAGCGGTCCGAGTACTGCTTGAAGTGCTCCAGGCGGTATCCGTAGAGCCAGCAGAGCCAGCGCATCTCGGGCTCACCGAAGGAGAACAGGTTCACGGCCCGCTCGATCCGCGGGCTCCCGTCCAGCAGTTGGGCCGTCTTTCCGAGGTTCATGATTGATCACTTCCCTGCCACGGCGGCCGTGTCCTTCTGCGGGCCGTCCTTCCGAGCGTTCTCCAGGCGGACGAGCACGACCCGCCAGGCGCCAAGCGCCTCTCAGCCGAACTCGCGCAGCCGCGGCCGGACTCCCAGCAGGGGCAGGGCGAGCGCCGCGGCGAGGGCGGCCCCACCGAGGGCGGCGGTGGTGGCGTCGAGGTCGTCGTCGGTGGCGGCGACCGCGTTCTCGAAGGCGTGCTGGTTGATCGCCCGGGTGTCGTCGATGGCGGCGCTGAGCACGCCGAAGTCGGCGTTGGACTGGCCGGCCTGGGTGCCGGTGTTGAAGGTGACCGCCTCCTTGAGTCGGCCCTGGGCGTTGAGCTCGCGGATCTTCCGGTCGTCCTGCTGGTACTGCTGGAAGGCGGTGAGCACCCGCTCGGCCGCGTCCTGCTCGCCGGAGAAGGTGATGTTGCGCAGTTCGTCGCCGAGGTAGCCGCCGAAGCCGACGGCGGCGTGGTCGGACCGGTGCCGGTCGGCAAAGGCGGCTAGCTTGGCGTTGTAGGTGCCCAGGGTGGCGCCGTCGACGCGGGCGAAGGCCTGGGTCTTGTCCAGGAAGCTCTGCTCGTAGGCGGCCTCGCGGGCCGGGTCGGTGAGGTAGCGGCTCTCGTCCGCGTTCAGGTCGTAGGCCACGGCGCGGGCCCGACTGAGTGCAATCACCGAGTCGAAGGAGTTGCTCTTCGCCACCACCAGCTGGTGGTCGGCCCGGGAGGCCAGCGTCAGCGCAGTGAGCAGCCCGACGAGGGCGAGCAACGTGGTAACGGCGAGCGGCACGTTGACCAGCCGGTGGAAGCGCACCGCCAGCAACCGCTGCAGCACACCGAGCGTGGCGAGCGCGAGCAGACCCGTGACCAGGATCCACCACCAGCCACCCGCCAGGTCGCCGCGCTGCGTGTCGTAGATGTGCTGGACGGTGGCCGAGTTGGCGGCCGTCACCTCGTCCACGGCCGGCAGCAGCCGCTGCCTCAGCAGGTCGGTGGCCTGCCGGTAGGCAGCCAGGGCCTCCGCCGACGGCTTGCCCGCCGGGGCGTGGGACTGGTCCTCCAGCAGCTGTGCCCGGGCCACCAGGGCCTCGTAGCGGCCGAGTTCGCCGATCACGGTCTGCACGGCCCGCTGCCCGGCCGGATCGCCCGCGGCGGCTTCGGCGACCCGCTGCAGGTCGTTGTCGGCCTGGGTCCGGCGCTGCTCGTAGGTCTTCTCCAGGGTCTCCTGGCGGAGCTTCGCGTAGTCCGGATCGGCGCCGAACAGCAGCAGGTTGGCGGCCTGGGCGTCCATGTCGTTGAGCGCGAAGTAGAGGTCGGCCGAGCGCACCACCTGCGGGGCGGCCTGGTGGCCGATGACGTCCGTCCCGTCCCGGGCGCCGCCCAGAACAGTGGCGGTCACGGCCCCGGTGGTGAGCACAGTTGCCAGGCAGAGGCCGGTCAGGGCGCGGACCAGGCGCGGGGTGTTCCACCAGGCGCGGCTGCGCCAGCCCGGGGAGGTCCAGTGACGGGGGACACGCGGCACGGGTCGTGGATCGGCTGTCTCAGCGCTCGCCATCCCCGGCGAGCCCGTCCCCACGACGATCGTTCCGCTCGACGAACCCGTTGGCATCGCCGCGCGCCCCCTCCCCTGTTTCCTTCACTGGCCGCCGAACTTGCCCCGGCGTAACCGGCCGGGGCTGGGATTCGGCGTGGCCCGCGTCCAGCCGTTGAACTGGTGGCGAACCGTTTCTTCGCTGATCACGCTATGGCCGAAACCAGCCTGTCCGGTTGGCACTGACGCCGCCTTGACGCGCCAGGCCTCGATCTTGACGGATCGTTGGCGCCGGGGTCATGGCTGGAAGCGATAGCCGATGCCGGGCTCCGTGATCAGATGGCGCGGGCGCGCCGGGTCGGATTCGAGCTTGCGGCGCATGGCGGCCAGATAGACCCGCAGGTAGTTGCTGTGACCCTGGGCGTCCGGGCCCCAGACCTCGGCCAGAATCTGCCGCCCGGGCACCAGCTTCCCCGGATTGGTGACCAGCAGGGCGAGGATCTTCCACTCGGTGGGGGTGAGCCTCACCGGTCCGTCCGGGCCGGTGACGGTAGCGGCGGTGAGGTCGATCTCGTGCCGGCCGGTCCGCGTCGGCGGTGCGGGTGTGAGGGTGACCGGCCTGCGCAGGACGGCCCGCAAGCGGGCGAGGAGTTCGTCCATGATGAAGGGCTTGGTGACATAGTCGTCCGCCCCCGCGTCGAACGCCCGGAGCTTGTCCTCGATGTCGGCCCGCCCGGTCAGCACGATGATGGGCACCTCCAGTGTGGAGCGCACGCCCTGGATGACGTCCACCCCGTCCAGGTCCGGCAGACCCAGGTCCAGCACGACGGCGTCTGGCAGGGCCTGGGCCACCGAGTCCAGTGCCTCCTGGCCGGTGGCCGCCGTGAGCACGGAGTAGTGCCGGGCCTGCAGGTTGATCCGCAGCGTGCGCAGGAGCGCAGGCTCGTCGTCGACCACCAGGATGTGACTCATCGCTCGATGCTCCTCTCCGCCACGTCGAGGCCGGCCTCGGCGTTGTCGTGGTCCGGCGCGGCGGGCAGGGTGAGCAGCATCGTGGTGCCGCCGCCGGGCGTGTCCTCGACCTCCAGACTGCCGCCCATGGCCTCGGCGAGGCCGCGGGAGAGAGCAAGGCCGAGGCCGACGCCGGTGGTGTTGTCGGTGTCGCCGAGGCGTTGGAAGGGGAGGAAGACGCGGTCGCGGTCCTCGGGGGCGATGCCGGGGCCGCGGTCGACGACGCGGATCTCGACCCGTTCGGCGTGGTGGCTGGCGGTGACCAGGACGGGTGCGCCGGGCGCGTTGTGGCGCAGCGCGTTGGTGATGACGTTGGCCAGGACGCGCTCCAGCAGCGGCGGGTCGACCAGCACGGCGGGCACGGTGTCCAGGTCGAGCGGCTGGACGGGCGCGTAGGGGTCGGGAAGGGAATCCATCGCCCGGGGCAGGATCTCGTCGAGGTGGGTCTCGGCGAGGTGCAGGGTGAGCGCGCCGGCCTGGAGGCGGCTCATGTCGAGCAGGTTGTCCACCAGCCGGGTGAGTTTGACCAGCGACTCGTCCGCCATCGCCAACAGCTCCGCCTGGTCCTCGGGCGAGAACTCGACGTCGGGGCTGCGCAGCGAGCCGACCGAGGCGAGGGCGGCGGCGAGCGGGGTGCGCAGGTCGTGGCTGACGGCGGCGAGCAGGGCGGTGCGCATCCGGTCGGCGGCCTTGATCGGCTCGACCTCGGCGGCGACCACGGCGAGCCGGTCACGTTCCAGCGCGGCGGCGACGTGGGCGGCGAAGGCGGTCAGCACGCGCTGGTCGGCGGCGGGCAGCCGGCGACCGGTGAGCACCAGCACGGCCCGTTCGCCGACCGGGACCTCGGTCGCCTCCCGCTCACTGCCCTCGGCATCTCCGCCTGTCTCGGCGTCGCTGCGGGCGATCGTCTCTGCCGTGGCGCTGTCCAGCAGGACGACGGAGTCCATCCCGAAGGCGGTGCGGCACTTCTCCAGCAGGGCGGGCAGCGCGTCGGCGCCGCGTAGCACGCTGCCGGCGAGGGTGGAGAGGGTCTCGGCCTCGGCGGTGGCCCGGGCGGCCCGGGTGGTGAGCCGGCCCGCGTGGTCGACCACGGTGGAGACGGCCAGCGCAACTGTGGCGAAGACGATCAGGGCGACCAGGTTGTTGGTCTCGCCGATGGTGAACGTGTGGAGGGGCGGAATGAAGAAGTAGTTGAGCAGCGCCGAGGCGATGACAGAAGCGACCAGTGCGGAGACCGCACCGCCCAGCAACGCCACGGCCACGACACCGAGTTGGAAGATCAGCGCGTCGGTGGTCAGGTTGAGCCCGGCACGGAACGGCGAGAGCACCGCGGTCAGCAGCAGGGGCACGATCAGGCCGGAGGCGAACCCGGCGACGGTGCGGCGCCTGGAGTGGCGGCGGCCCAGCGAGGGCAGCCGGCCGCGACCGCCGAACTCGTGGGTGACCATGTGGACGTCGATGTCCTCGGAGGCGTCGACGGTGGTCTGGCCGTTGCCCGGGCCGGTGAGGAAGCGGTTGAGCCGGCCGCGGCGGCTGGTGCCGAGCACCAGCTGGGTGGCGTCGTGGGCGCGGGCGAAGGCGAGCAGCGCGGTGGGGATGTCGTCGCCGACCACCACGTGGTAGCTGCCGCCGAGGGTCTCCACCAGCTGCCGCTGCTGGGCGAGTGCGCCGGAGGACGCGCCGGCCAGGCCGTCGCTGCGGGTGACGTGGACGGCGAGCAGGTCGCCGCCGGCGGTCCGGTCGGCGATCCGGGCGGCGCGCCGGATCAGCGTCTCGCCCTCGGGGCCGCCGGTGAGGGCGACCACGACGCGCTCCCTGGTCTCCCAGACGCGGTCGATGTTGTGGCTGGCCCGGTAGTCGCGCAGCCCCTCGTCGACCCGCCCGGCCACCCAGAGCAGGGCGAGCTCGCGCAGGGCCGTCAGGTTGCCGACCCGGAAGTAGTTGGAGAGCGCGGCGTCCACCTTCTCCGCCCGGTAGATGTTGCCGTGGGCCATCCGGCGGCGCAGCGCCTGGGGGGCCATGTCGACGAGTTCGATCTGGTCGGCCCGGCGGACCACCTCGTCCGGGACGGTCTCGCGCTGGGGGATGCCGGTGATCTTCTCGACGACGTCGTTCAGCGATTCCAGGTGCTGGACGTTGACGGTGGTGATGACGTCGATCCCGGCGGCCAGCAGCTCCTCGACGTCCTGCCAGCGCTTGGCGTGACGGCCGCCGGGGATGTTGGTGTGGGCGAGCTCGTCCACCAGCACCACAGCCGGGCGCCGCTCCAACACTGCGTCGAGGTCCATCTCGTCGAACTCGGCGTCGCGGTAGGTCCGCCTGGCTCTCGGCAGCACCTCCAGCCCGTCCACGAGTCCCTCGGTGAACCTCCGTCCGTGGCACTCGATGTAGCCGACCACGACGTCCGCACCACGGGCCTGTCTGCGCTGGGCCTCGTCCAGCATCCGGTAGGTCTTGCCGACACCGGGGGCGGAGCCGAGGTACACCCTCAGCCGGCCACGACGGTGCGTGGTGCCGGGGGTGAGGTCGCGGGCCATGGGCGCTGCTCTTTCGTCTGAGGGGCCGACCGGAGGTGGAACGGAAATGGGCGACCGACCCAGGCACAGGAGGTGGTCTCCCGCGCCCGGGTCGGTCCGGTTACTCGGTTGTCCGGCGCGAGGTCACTTCTGCTCGCTCAGCGCCTTGTTGAGCAGGACGACGTTGACGCCTTCCTGGCCGAGGAAGCCGAGCGGTCGGCCCTCGGTGTACTTCTCGACCAGCTTGTTCACGGCGTCGACCGGGAGCTTGCGCTCCTTGGCGACCCGGTCGACCTGCTCCTTGGCGTAGGCGACGGAGATGTGCGGGTCCAGCGACGAGCCGGAGGCGGTGACCGCGTCCACCGGGACGCCCGCCGGGTCGACGCCGTCGAAGGCGGCGACCGCCTGCCGGCGCTCGTCGATCGTCTTGGCCAGGTCCTCGCTGTTGGGGCCCAGGTTGGAGGCGCCGGAGACCTTGCCGTCGTACTTGTTGGCCGAGGGTCGGGGCTGGAACCACTTCGGGTCCGGCCGGGGCTGCTCGTTCTCGTCCTCCGGGTTCTGCTTGGGCAGGTTGTAGTTCTGGCCCAGCAGGCTGGAGCCGATCTCCTTGCCGTCGGCGGTCTTCACGATCGAGCCGTTGGCCTGGTCGCTGAAGACCGCCTGGGAGATGCCGGTGACCAGCAGCGGGTAGGCGATCCCGAGGATCACCGTCATCACCAGCAGCATCCGCAGCGCGGTGAAGTGCGTGCGCACAGTGGTGGGCAGGGGCTTGGACATGATGCGTTCCCTCCTTTCCGTGGGTCAGCTCAGGCCGGGGATGAACTGGACGACCAGGTCGATCGCCTTGATCCCGATGAACGGCACCACCAGACCGCCGAACCCGTACAGTCCGAGGTTGCGGCGCAGCAGTGAACTAGCGTCGGACGGTCGGTACTTGACGCCGCGCAGGGCGAGCGGGATGAGGCCGATGATGACCAGGGCGTTGAAGACGATGGCCGAGGTGATCGCGGACTGTGGGCTGTGCAGGTGCATGATGTTGAGCTTGTCCAGGCCCGGGTAGACCGCCGCGAACATCGCCGGGATGATCGCGAAGTACTTCGCGACGTCGTT
>NZ_JBIVDY010000033.1:0-87781 GCF_044747365.1 Kitasatospora sp. NPDC090091 | reverse complement strand
AGTTGGGTGGTGAGGTCGAAGGGGGTTGCGGCCAGGGTGGCGATGTGGGTGTGGGCGTCGGTTTCGGTGTCGACGGTCCGGGTGTGGAGGGGGACGAGGCGAGGGGTGGCGGGTCGGATGTTCTGGTGGGGTTCGCCGTCGGTTTCGGGGAAGAGGGTGCGCAGGGTCTCGTGGCGCTCGACGACGTCGTCCAGGGCGGCCTGCAGGGCGGTGGTGTCCACGGCCTCGGTCAACCGCAGCACCACCGGCATCGCATAGGCACTGGTCCCGCTCTCCATCCGGTTGAGGAACCAGAGCCGGGACTGCGCGAAGGAGAGCGGGATGCGTTCCGGTCGCTCGGCCGGGACCAGCGGCGGTAGCACGGCGGCGGGCGCGGCCCCCGCCACGCGTGCGGCCAGCTCCGCCACGGTCGGCGCCTCGAAGAGGTCACGGATGCCCAGTTCGGCGCCCAGCTCGGTGCGGACGGCCGCGACCAGGCGCATCGCCGACAGGGAGTGGCCGCCCAGGTCGAAGAAGTCCTCGTCGATGCCCGGGTCGCGCTCGGTGCCCAGCACCTCGGCGAAGATCCGGCAGAGGGCGGCCTCCCGCTCGTCGCGCGCGGCCCGGCCGGGGGCGGCCTTCTGGCGGGGCGGAGCGGGCAGCGCCCGCCGGTCCAGCTTGTTGTGCGCGGTCAGCGGCAGCGCGTCGAGCACCACCAGCGCGGACGGGACCATGTAGCCGGGCAGCGCCTTCGCCAACTCGGTGCGCAGCGCGGCCGGTTCGACCTCGGCGCCGGGCGCCGGGACCAGGTAGCCGACCAGCTGCCGGTCGCCCGGCCGGTCCTCGCGGACCACCGCCGCTGCCGCCGCCACCGGTTCCAGTGCGGCCAACGCGGCTTCCACCTCGCCCAGTTCGATCCGGAAGCCACGGATCTTCACCTGGTCGTCCAGCCGTCCGAGGAACTCGATCGTGCTGTCCGCCAGCCGGCGGGTCAGGTCGCCGGTGCGGTAGAGCCGGGCGCCGGGCTCGCCGAACGGGTCCGGGACGAAGCGCTCGGCGGTGAGCCCCGGGCGGCCCAGGTAGCCGCGGGTCACCTGGGCGCCGCCGATGAACAGCTCGCCCGGCACCCCGACCGGCACCGGCTCGCCCCGGCCGTCCAGCACGTACGCCCGGACGTTGCCGAGCGGCCGGCCGATCGGCACGGTCGGGGTGGCGGCGAGCTCCTCGGCCCGCGGGTGGTGCGTGGTCACCCCGACCGTGGTCTCGGTGGGGCCGTAGTGGTTGAAGACCTCGCACCCGGCCCGGCCCAGCACGTCGCGGACGAAGGTGCTGGTGGAGCCCTCGCCGCCGAGGATCAGAGCACGGCGGGGGAGCACCCGGTGCTCGCCGCCCGGGCCCTCCAGGGCCGCCAGGTGCGAGGGGCTGATCTTCAGGTAGTCGATCGCGTGTTCGGCGAAGTAGGCCGCCAGCCGTCGCCCGTCCGAGGCGGTGTCGGCGTCCACCATGTGCAGCGTGCCGCCGCCGAGCAGCGCGGCCGACAGCACCGTGACGCAGGAGTCGAAGGTGAACGGCTGCACCATCGCGTACCCGGCCTCGGGCGCCAGGGCCAGCGCGGACACCACGGCGGTGCGGTAGTTGAGCACCTGCCGGTGCTCGACCACCACGCCCTTGGGGCGCCCGGTGGAGCCGGACGTGAACAGGACGTAGGCGGCCTGGCCCGGGTCGACGGCCACCTCGGGGGCGGTGCCGGGCAGTGCGTCGAGGGCCAGCTCCTCCACCACGACCGCCTGCACGCCGGCCGGCAGCCGGTCGGCCGAGGCGGCGCGGGTGATCACCACGGGGGCGGCGGTGTCGGCGAGCATCATCGCCATCCGCTCCTGCGGCTGGGCCGGGTCGATCGGTACGTAGCAGCCGCCGGCCTTGAGCACGGCCAGCAGTGCCACCACGGTCCAGCTGCCGCGCTCCAGGCAGATGCCGACCGGGGTCTCGGCGCCGATGCCGAGCCCGCGCAGATGGTGGGCCAGCCGGTTGGCGAGCCGGTCCAGTTCGGCGTAGCGGTGGGTGCCGTCGGCGCCGACCACCGCGACGGCCTGCGGGGTCCGGGCGGCCTGCTCGGCGAACCGGCCGTGGAAGGTGCCGGCCGGTACCTCCAGGGAGGTCGCGTTCCAGCTGTCCAGCACCAGCGTGCGCTCGGCCGCGGTGAGCAGCGGCAGCCGGCCGACCGGGCGGTGCGGGTCGGCGCAGGCCTCGCGCAGCAGGGTGGCGTAGTGGGCGAGCAGGCGCCCGGCGGAGCGCTCCTCGTAGCGGTCGGTGCGGTGCACCAGGGTCAGCACCAGGGTGGCGCCGGTCTCCGAGACGGTGAAGGTCAGGTCCCGCTTGGCGTCGGCCGGGCCGGCGCCGTCGAGCGGGCGCAGCACCAGCTCACCGGGTGGCGCGGCGGCGGACCCGGCGCCGTACCCGGAGCCGGTGTCGGAGCCGGCACCGGGTACGTCCTCGGGAGCACCGCCCGGGGTGGCCTGGTCGAGCACCAGCATGGTGCGCGCCAGCCCGTCCGGGGATCCGGCCCGCAGCCGCGCGGCCAGCTGCTCGAAGGGCACCTCCTGGTGGTGGAGGTCCCGCCGGGTCGCCTCGGCGGCCCGGTCCAGCAGCTCGGCGAAGGTCGGCTCGCCGGAAACGTCGCCGCGCAGCAGCAGGGTGTTGACGAAGCAGCCGACCAGGCCTTCGAGTTCGGTGCGCTCGCGGCCGCCGACCGGGGTGGCGACCACCGGGTCCTCCCCGCAGCCGTAGCGGTGCAGCAGCGTCTGGAGGGCGGCCAGCGCCACCGTGAAGAGCGTGGTCCGGTGCCGCGCGGCCAGGGCCCGCAGGCCCGCGGTCACGTCGGCGGGCAGCTCCAGGCTGTGCGAGCCGGCGCCCGCACCGCCCTCGGGGCGGCCGGTCGCGGTGGCCGGCGGCGGGGTGTCGGTCAGGCCGGACAGCCGCTGCTGCCAGTAGTCCAGGCTCTCCCGGTACGCGGCGCCGTCGAGGCGGCCGCGCTGCCAGGCGGCGAAGTCGCCGTACTGCACCGGCAGCGGCGGCAGTCCCGCACCGGCGGTCGGTCCGTCGGCCGACCGGTAGGCGGCCGCGACCTCGCCCAGCAGCACGTTCACCGACCATGCGTCGACGGCGATGTGATGGACCGTCAGTACGAGGACGTGATCCTGCTCGCCGGTGCGCAGCAGCGCGGCCCGCAGCAGCGGGCCGGAGGCCAGGTCGAAGGGGGTGTGCGCCTCCTCGGCCAGCCGCTCGCGCACGCGCGCCTCGGCGTCGGCCGTCGACCGGAGGTCGGTCACCGGCAGCTCGAACCCGGCCTGCTCGTGCACCAGTTGGACCGGCGAACCGTCCGGACCGGCGGCGAAGGTGGTGCGCAGCACCTCGTGCCGGGAGATCACCGTCCGGAACGCCCGGGCCAGCCGCTCGGTGTCCAGCGGTCCGGTGCAGGCGACCGCCATCGGCACGTTGTACGCCGCCGACTCCGGGGCGAGCTGCTGGGCCAGCCAGATCTGCTCCTGGGTGAAGGAGAGCGGCACCGGTGCCCCCGGGGTGCGGCGCGGCACGCCGGCCGCGGCGGCCGGGCGCCGGGCCAGCCGCTCGCGCAGCCGGGCCTCCAGCCGGGCCCGCTGGTCCGGCGACAGCTCGGCGATCCGACGGGCGGTGTCGGCGGCCGCGCCGCCGGCGGCTCCGGCGGTGGCGGTGGCCTCGGCGGCGCGGCCGCTCGACGACGCGGCGGTGGCGGACTGGGTGGTGCTCACGGTGCTCTCCCCGGAGAAGGTCGGGCCGGCCCGAAGGCGCTGGTCGGAAGGCGGAGTTGGGGCAGTGGCGGCGGTGGCGGGCGGGCCCGGCGGTGCGCGCTCGGAACGGTCAGAACAGGACGCGGGAGCCGGCGGCGGCCCGGGCGTCGCGGGACTTGCGCAGGTCGCGGGCCACGTTGACCCGCTTGAGCCAGCGGTCGGTGCCGTCGAAGCGCGCGGCGAAGGAGCTGCGGCCGTGCACCGCCCGGTAGTTGTCGACGAAGACGATCTCGCCGGGGGCCAGGGCGGCGCCGCCGAGCCGGCGGTCGATCTCCGCGGAGAGCCGCCGGAGCGCGCCCCGGGCCTCCTCGTCCAGCCGGTCCAGGTCCATGAAGTACGGGTCCAGGCAGAGGTACGGGTCGCTGGGCGAGCCGAACAGCACCGGCACGGGCGCGGCGTCGTCGCGCATCCGCTTCAGCCGGTCGTACGCCTGGTCGAGCAGTTCCGCACCGCCCGCGAGCGCCCGGCCGGGCCCGCTGTCGAGCATCTGCAGGTGGGAGTTGTCCGGCAGCATGTAGAACCGCGGCTCGGCGAGCACCCGCCGGTCCTCGGCGGAGATCTCCAGGTCCTGCACGCCGACGAAGGTGGTCGGCACCCGGTCCGGGTTGCGCAGGCAGAGCAGGCCCACGTAGTCGCCCCGGTAGGGGTGGAAGGCGTCCTCGACGTGCCAGAAGATGGTCTGGTTGCTGCCGGTGCCGATCTGCTCGTCCTCGTGGCCCTTCACCGGCAGGACGTCGTGCACCAGGTAGCCGTCCTGCTGGGTGGCCCAGGCGACCGGCTCGCCGAGCAGGGCCCCGCAGAGCAGCAGGAAGATCTCCTCGCGCAGCGCCGGGGAGACTCCGGTGCGGTGCTGCCAGTGCGCGGGGGTGGCACCGATCCGGTCCTGGTCGACCCGGTAGCCGGAGACCACACAGGCGCCGGCCGGCTCGTGCAGCCGGAAGTCGGTCAGGAAGCGGCGCAGGGCGATCGGCAACCGGTGGGACTGGACGGCCAGTTCGTCCTGGAGGGCCTGGTCCTCGACGCTGCCGTGCCGGTCGGCCAGTTCGTCGAGCAGGGCGGCGACCGCGTCGGCGTCGGCGGGGTCGAGAGCGAGGGTGTGCATCGGTGTCACCTCGGTGGTCGGTGGTGCGGGAGGGCTCGGCGGAGCCCGGACGGAAGGGCTGCGGGGAAGGCCGGCGGCGGGGCCTCAGCCGGCCGCGGGCAGCAGCGCGGCAAGCCGGTCGAGGCCGGCGGCCAGCTCCGTGGAGGAGCCGCCGAAGCCGAGCCGGATGTGCTGCGGGGCGCCGAAGCAGACGCCGGGCACGACCAGCACGCCGTGCTCGCGGTCGAGCCGGTCGGCGAACGCGGTCACGTCCGCGACCGTGGTCAGCTCCGGGAAGGCGGTCACCCCGCCGGCCGGCAGGTCGGCGCGCACCCGGTCGCGGTGCTCGGCCAGCCAGTCGGCCAGCACCGCGCGGTTGGCGGTGGCCTGGGCCAGCCGGGGGCGGAGCAGCTCGTCGGCGTGCCGGACGGCGTGCGTGGCCACTGCCTCGACCAGCGGGGAGAGCGCCAGGCTGGTGTAGTCGCGGCGGCGCACGCAGCCGGCCAGCACCTCCGGCGCGGCCAGCGCCCAGCCGACCCGCAGGCCCGGCAGGCCGTACGCCTTGGAGAGCGTGCCGAAGGAGATCGCCCGGGGGTAGCCCGGGGCCGGGTCGGGCAGCGGCTCGCGGTCGTAGACCAGGTGCTGGAAGGCGTTGTCCCAGGCGAGCCAGGTGCCGTACCGGGCGCAGGCGTCGACGACGGCGGCCTGCTGGTCCGCGGTGACCGTGGCGCCGGTCGGGTTGTGCGGGAAGTTGACCACCACCATGGCGGTGTTCGGGCCGATCAGCGCGAGCAGCTCGTCCTCGTTGGTGACGACGCCGTGCGCGGTGCGCATCGCCCAGGGGACGATCCGGCAGCCCAGCGAGGCGGCCACCTCGACCAGCGCGTGGTAGGCGGGCGCCTGCACCACCACCTCGTCGCCGGGCTTCAGCAGCGCCTGCATGACCAGGTAGACGGCCTCGCTGGAGCCCTGGGTGGCGATCACCGAGCCGGGGTCGGTGCCGTGCCGCTCGGCGAGGGCGGCGCGCAGCGGCTCGCCGCCCAGCGAGTGGCTGTCCCGGAACATGATGCCGCCGAGCGAGGCGGCGTCGGTGCCGGCCAGGGCGAGGACCTGGTCGACGGTGTAGTTCTCGACACCGCTGCTGCTGATGTCGTAGGTGGTGGTGAAGTACCGCTCGCGGAGCCAGTCTTCGAGCAGGGCGGGGGCGATGGTCACGGGTTCCTCCGGAAGGTGGATCGGGTGGGTGGTCGGGCCGGGGTCAGGCGGAGGCGAGGCCGTCCTCGGCCTCCAGTTCGGCGAGCAGCTGAGCCAGGTCCTCCGGGTCGGTCCCCTCGGCCTGGAGCTGCACGACCCGCAGGGCCAACTCGGCGACGGTGGGCGCCTCGTAGAAGACCCGCAGGGGCACCTCGACCTGGCAGGCCTCGCGCACCCGGGCGGCGAACCGGGCGGCCAGCAGCGAGTGCAGGCCCAGGTCGAACAGGTTGTCGTGGATGCCGACGGCCGCCAGGCCGAGCAACTCGCCCGCCAGCTCCGCGATCTCCCGCTCGGCGGGGGTACGCGGGGCGACCGCCGCGCCGCCGGCCAGCTCGGCCCGGCCGGGTCGGGGCAGCGCGCCGCGGTCGAGCTTGCCGTTGCCGTTCAGCGGCAGCGCGGGCAGCAGCACGATCGCCGACGGCACCAGGTACTCGGGCAGCCGCTCGCGCAGTGCGGCGCGCAGCTCGAAGGCGTCCGGCGCGGCACCCGGGGCGGCGACCGCGTAGCCGACCAGGCGCTTCTCGCCCGGCTCGTCCTCGCGGACCACCACCGCCGCGGCGCCGACCCCCGGCAGCTCGGCGAGCTGGGCCTCCACCTCGGCGGGCTCGATCCGGTGGCCGCGGATCTTCACCTGCTGGTCCGCGCGTCCGATGAACTCCACCTCGCCGTCGGCGCGGTGGCGCGCCAGGTCGCCGGTGCGGTAGAGCCGGGCGCCGGGTGCGCCGAACGGGTCCGGGACGAAGCGCTCGGCGGTCAGGCCGGGGCGGCCCAGGTAGCCGCGGGCCAGGCCGGCGCCGCCGAGGAACAGCTCGCCGGGGGAGCCGATCGGCACCGGCTGCCCGGCCGGGTCCAGCAGGTAGACGGTGGTGTTGGGCAGCGGGCGGCCGATCGGCAGGCCGTCGCCGCCCACCGGCTCGTCGCTCACCCGCCGGGTGGCCGAGGTGCAGGTGACCTCGGTGAGCCCGTACACGTGCACCAGCGGCACCCCGAGGCGCTGCCAGACAGCCAGCCGGTCCCGGCGCACCCGCTCGCCGCCCATCGCGACGAACCGCAGGTCCGGCGGGAGTGTGGCGCCGGTGCGCTCCAGGTCGGCGGTCCAGTCGTGCCAGTAGGCGGTGGTCAGCTCCAGGCCGGTGATCCGGTGCTCCGCCAGGTAGCCGGTCAGGTCGACGCCGCGGGCCAGCAGCCGGGTGCCGGGCAGCACCACGGTGGCGCCGGCCGCCAGGGCCGGGAACAGCTCCTCGACCAGCACGTCGAAGCCGGTGGAGGCCAGCTGCAGGAAGCGGTCTCCGGGGGCGAGGCGGAACTCCTCGGCCATCGCCAGGGTGAAGTTCACCAGGCCCCGGTGGGTGAACATCGAGCCCTTGGGCAGGCCGGTGGTGCCGGAGGTGAAGAACACGCAGGCCAGCGACTCCGGTTCGGTCGCCGGGGCGGGGCCGGCCGGCCCCGTCACGCCGTCCGGTGCGTCGATCGGTTCCACCGGCCGCCCGGCCAGGAGCGGGTGGTCCGTGGCGCCGTCGGTGAGCACCAGCCCGGCGTCGGAGAGCTCCAGCAGCCGGCGCAGCCGCGCCTCGGGCAGTTCCGGGTCCAGCGTGGTGAACGCCGCGCCCGCCTTCAGCACCCCGAGCAGGGCGGTGACCAGCTGCGGCGTCGGGGACGCGTGCACCGCGACCACGCTTCCCGGGCCGATCCCCAGCCGCCGCAGCCGTGCCGCGCAGCGCTCGGCGGCGGCCTCCAGCTCGGCGTAGCGGGTCGTACGGCCCTCGTGCTCCAGCGCCGGGGCGTCGGGCGTGCGAGCCGCGGCCGCCGCGACCAGGTCGTGCAGGCCGCCGGCCGGGACGGCGCGGGCGGTGTCGTTCCACCCGGTGAGCACCGTGCGGCGCTCCTCGTCGTCGAGCAGCGGCAGCGCGGACAGCACGGTCCGCGGTGCCCCGGCGGCGGCCGACAGCAGCACGCCGAAGCGGTGCGCGAGGCGGGCGATGCCCGCCGCGTCGAACAGGTCCGTCGCGTACTCCACCGTGAAGGCCAGCCGCCCGTCCTGCTCGACGGCGGTGAACATCAGGTCCATCAGACAGGAGCCGGTCCGGGCCTCCAGCGGCTCCACGCGCAGCCTTGCGAAGCCGGCCCGCGGCGGGCGGGCGCTCTGCAGCGTCAGCATGGTCTGGAACACCGGGTGCCGGGCGGGGTCGCGCTCCGCCCCGACGGCGTCCAGCACCTGCTCGAACGGCACCTCCTGGCAGTCGAAGTCGGCCAGCGCCCGGTCCCGGGTGCGCTCCAGCAGCTCGGCGAAGGCCGGGTCGCCGGAGAGGTCGCCGCGCAGCGCCAGGCTGTTGACGAAGCAGCCCACCAGGCCGTCCAGTTCCTGCTGCCCGCGGCCGGCGACCGGGGTGCCGACCAGGACGTCCTCGGCGCCGGAGAGCCGGCCCAGCAGCGCCTGGTAGCCGGCCAGCAGCACCATGAACAGGGTGGCGCCGTGCCGGGCGCCGAGCGTGCGCAGCCGCTCGGTCAGCTCCGCGGGGAGCTCGAACTCGTGCACCGCCCCGGCCAGGCTCGGGATGGCCGGGCGGGGCCGGTCGGTGGGCAGCTCCAGCACCGGCAGCGGCCCGGCCAGCCGCTCGCGCCAGTGCGCCAGCTGCCCGGTCCAGCGGCCCTCGGCGGCGCGGTCGGCCTGCCAGCGGGCGTAGTCGGCGTACTGCACCGGCAGCGGCGGCAGCTCCCGGCCGTCGTAGAGCGCGCCCAGGTCCTCGACCAGTACGCCCATCGACCAGCCGTCGAGCGCGATGTGGTGGATCACCAGCACCAGCACGTGCTCGGCCGGTGCCACCCGCAGCAGCAGGGCGCGCAGCGGCACCTCGGCCGCCAGGTCGAACGGGCGGGCGACGAAGGCGTCGACGACCGCCTGTGCCTGCTCGCCCTCGGCGAGGTCGCGCACGGTCAGCGGTGCCTCGCCGACCGGCAGCACCCGCTGCTCCGGCACGCCGTCCACCTCCGGCAGCACGGTGCGCAGCACCTCGTGCCGGGCCGTCAGCGCGCGCAGCGCGGCGGCCAGCGCCGCCGGGTCCAGCTCGCCGCCGATCCGCACCGCGGTGGGCACGTGGTAGGCCGGGTTGCCGGGGGCGAAGCGGTCGAACAGCCACATCCGCTGCTGGGCGAAGGAGAGCGGCAGCGGACGGCTGCGGTCCGCCGGGACGACCGGCGGCAGCGCAGCGGCGCCATCGTCCGCAGGGCCATCGTCCGCAGGGCCGCCGTCCGCCGGGCCGCCGTCGGCGCCGGCCGGGGAGCGCAGCCGCTCGACCAGTTCGGCCTGGGCGGCCACCGTGACGGCGGCGAACACCTCGCGCAGCCGCAGCTCGACGCCGAACTCCGTGCGCAGCGCGCCGACCAGCCGGTTGGCCAGCAGCGAGTGGCCGCCGAGGGCGAAGAAGTCGTCCAGCACGCCGACCTCGGGCAGCTCCAGCAGCCGCTGCCAGATCGCGGCGATCGCGGCCTCGGCGGCGGTGCGCGGGGCGAGCCGGTCGGCCGCGCCGGACGCGGCGGCCGGCTCGGGCAGCGCGGCCCGGTCCACCTTGCCGTTGGGGGAGAGCGGCAGGGCCGCCAGCTCCGTCCACAGCGCGGGCACCAGGTGGCCGGGCAGCCGCTCGCGCAGCCAGGCGGCCAGCTCGGCGCCGGACGCCGGCGCGCCGGTGGCGGTGGGCACCCAGTACGCGGCGAGCCGCCGGTCGCCCGGGGCCACCTCGCGGGCGACCACGATCGCGTCGGTCACCGCCGGGTGGCCCTGCAGCACGCCGGTCACCTCGCCCGGCTCGACCCGGAAGCCGCGGATCTTGACCTGGTGGTCGGCCCGGCCGAGGAGCTCCAGCTCGCCGTCGGCCCGACGGCGGGCCAGGTCGCCGGTGCGGTAGAGGCGCTCGCCCGGCACCCGGCCGTAGGGGTTGGGCACGAAGCGCTCGGCGGTCAGGCCGGGGCGGCCCAGATAGCCGCGGGCCAGCCCCTCGCCCGCCACGCACAGCTCGCCGGGCACACCGGCCGGCACCGCCCGCAGCAGCCCGTCCAGCACCAGCAGCCGCTGGTTGGGCAGCGGGCGCCCGTACGGGACCGGGGCGGTCGGGTCGGCGTCCTCGGGCACCGGGTACTCGTTGTTGCAGAAGGCGGCCTCGGCCACCCCGGCCGAGTTGACCACCCGGCAGCCGGGTGCGGCGGCGCGCAGCCGCGGCGGCAGGGCGGGCGGCAGTACGTCCCCGCCGATCAGCGCGGCGCGCAGGCTCTTCAGCGGCAGGCCGTGCTCCTCCGCAGCGGCCAGCATCGCCTCGGTGCCGGCCGGGCCCATCGACCAGACGGTCACCCGGTGGCGGGCGACCAGCTCGGCCCAGTGCCGCGGGTCGCGGGCGGACTCCGTGGCGGGGAAGACGGCGGCGGCGCCGGTCAGCAGCGGGGCCAGGCAGTCGTGCACGGCCGGGTCGAAGCTCGGCGAGTGCAGCGCGACCATCCGGTCGCCGGGCCCGAAGCCGTGCGAACGGGCCAGCCCGGCGAAGGTGTTGACGATGGCGCGGTGGGCGACGGCGACGCCCTTGGGGCGCCCGGTGGAGCCCGAGGTGTAGACCAGGTAGGCCAGATCGGCCTCGCCGGCGCGGGTGCGGCCGGCGGTGGCCCGGCTGGTGGAGCCGTCCGTGGAGCCGTCGTCCCCGCGGCCGAACTCCGGTCCGTCCGCGGCGATCTCCTCCAGCAGCAGCACCTCGGTGCCGGCCGGCAGCGCGCCCGCGGTGGACCGGTTGGCGAGCACCACGGCCGGCCGGGCGTCGGCGAGCATGAAGGCCAGCCGGTCGGCCGGGTAGGACGGGTCCAGCCCGAGGAAGGCACCGCCGGCCCGCAGCGTGCCCAGCATGGCGGCGCTGAGCCCCGCCCCGCGCTCCAGGCAGAGTGCCACCGGGACGTCCGGTCCGACGCCGCCCGCCCGCAGACGGTGGGCGATCCGGCCCGCCCAGGCGTCCAGCGTCCGGTAGTCGACGGAGCCGGCGTCGTCGACCACCGCGACCGCCTCCGGGGTCCGGGCCGCCTGGCGGGCGAACAGCTGGTCCACCCGCAGGCCGGCCGGGAGCTCGCCGTCGGTGTCGTTCCAGCCGTGCAGCTCCTGCTCCAGCTCTTCCGGGGTGAGCATGGGCAGAGCGGACAACCGGGTGCCCGGCGATCGGACGCCGGCGGTCAGCAGGGTGGTCCAGTGGCCGAGCAGCCGGGCCACCGTCGGGGCGTCGAAGAGGTCCCGGGCGAACTCGGCGAAGCCGGTGAAGCAGCCTTCCTCCTCGGCCAGTTGGAGGTCGAGGTCCAGGTGGGCGCTGTCCCGCGCCACCGCCACCGGCTCGACGTCCAGGCCGGTCAGCGCGGGCGTGACGGCCGGCGCGTTCTGGAGCACGAAGCCGACCTGGGCCAGCGGGTTGCGCGACAGGTCGCGGCTGGGCGCCAGTTCCTCGACCAGGCGGTCGAAGGGCAGCTCCTGGTGCTCGAAGGCGTCCAGCGCGGTGCCCCGCACCCGCTCCACCAGCTCGGCGAAGCTAGGGTCGCCGGCCAGCGAGGTGCGCAGCAGCACCGTGTTGACCAGCGCGCCGACCAGCAGCTCCGTCCCCGGCGGGCGGGTGGCGGGCCCGGTCGCCACCACCACCTCCGCGGTGCCCGCGTGCCGGGCCAGCACCGCCTGGAAGGCGGCGAGCAGCACGATGTACGGGGTGGCCCCGGCGGCCCGGGCGAGGTCGCGCACCGCCTGCGAGGCGGCCGCGTCCAGCCGCACCGGCACGGTCGCGCCGCGGAAGCTGCGCACCGCCGGGCGCGGGCGGTCGCCGGGCAGCTCCAGGGCCTGCGGCGCACCGGCCAGCCGCTCGCGCCAGTGGTCGAGCAGCCGGTCGCCGAGGCCGCCGTCCAGCAGGGCCTGCCGCCCGGCCACGTGGTCGGCGTAGCGCAGCGGCAGAGCGGGCAGCCGCGCCGGCCGCTGCTCGGCCAGGGCGGCGTAGCACTCGGAGAGTTCGGACATCAGCAGGCCGAAGGACCAGCGGTCCACCACGATGTGGTGCAGCACCACGACCAGCAGGTTCTCCTGCGGCCCGAGGGCGATCAGCTCGGCCCGCAGCAGCGGCCCCTTGGCCAGGTCGAACGGCTGCTCGGCGAGCCGGCCGGCCAGCTCCCGGACCTCCGCCTCGCCGGCGCCGGCGGCCTCGGTCACGCCCAGCTCGAAGTCGCGGCGCGGCAGCACCAGCTGGACCGGGACGCCGCCGCGGGCCGGGAAGACGGTGCGCAGCGCCTCGTGCCGGTCGACCAGCAGCTGGAAGGCCTGCCGGAGGTGGTCGGTGGCCAGCGGTCCGCGCAGCCGCAGCGCGGCGGTGGTGTTGTAGACGCCGCTGGGGCCCTCCAGCCGGTCGATCAGCCAGAACCGGCGCTGGGCCGCGGAGGCCGGCAGCATCTCGGCGGTGCGGGGGGCGGTGGCCACGGGGTGCTCCTTCACGGGGGCGGGGTCGGGGTCGGGGATGGGGCTGCTGGTGGCGCTCGGGGTGCGCGCGGCGGCGGTCACCGGCCCCCGCCCATCAGCTCCGCCAGCTCCTCGGCGGACAGGTCGTCGAAGCCGTCGGCGCCGGCCGGGACCGCCTCGCGCGCCGGGGCGGGGGCCGCCTCCGGGGCCTGGGCGGCCGGGGCGCGGCGCACCGCCTCGGCGTACTCGCCCAGCACGGGGGCCTCGAACAGCGCCCGCACGGGCAGGGCGCGGCCCAGCGACTCGCGGACGGCGGCGGTCACCTGGACCGCCAGCAGGGAGTGGCCGCCGAGGTCGAAGAAGTCGTCGGCCAGCCCGATCCGGGCCACGCCCAGGGCGGCGCTCCAGATCTCGGCGAGCGCCCGCTCGGTGTCGTCGCGGGGCGCGAGCAGTGCGGTCGAGCCGGTGGACCAGTCCGGGGCCGGCAGCGCGGCCTTGTCGAGCTTGCCGTTGGCGGTCAGCGGCAGCGCGTCCAGCGTGACGAAGGCCTCCGGGACCATGTACTCCGGCAGCCGCTCCCGCAGGTGGGAGCGGAGCACGGGCACCAGGCGGCGGGCGGCGCGGCCGCGGTGCGGGTCGTTGGCCCAGTGCGGCCAGGGCAGCTGCGCGTCGTCCCCGGCGGGCGGCAGCGCGGTCTCCGGCTCGGTGCCGGCCGGTCGGAACGCGGCGTCGAAGCGACCCAGCGGGTCGCCGGCCGCCCAGCTGAGCTCCACGGCGTGCCCGTGGCGGTCGGCCAGCTCGCGCAGTTCCTGCGGGTCCAGTGCGGCGGGCCCGTCGGCGTCGACGGTATCCGTGGTGGCCTCGCCCGGCCGGGCGGCGAGCCGCGCGGCGGTCCGGGCGTCGGCGTGCACCCGGGCGTTGGGGATGCCGGTGACCACCAGCGGGGAGCCGTCCAGCAGCGCCCGCAGCTCGCCGCCGGTCCACGGCACCGTGCGCACCGTGGGGGCGACCGGTCCGGTGTCCAGGTGCAGGACGACGTCGTAGCGGTAGCGGGTCATCTCGTTGCGGTCGTGTCCGGGCTTCGGGAGGACCTCCACCCGGCCGATCCGCGGGATCTCCCGGCGCAGGGCCGCGAAGAAGCGCGGGTCGAGCAGGAGTTCGTCCTCCTGCCGGACGGCCTGACGGACCTGCCGGGCGAGCTCGGTGTCGCCCGCCCCGGCCGGCAGGCCCGGCTGCAGCACCGACACCTGGAAGGCGTCCAGCAGGGCCAGGTGCCGGACGTCGCCGACCACCATCCGCCCGCCCGGGGCCAGCAGCGCGGCGGCCCGGGTGAGGACCTCGACCAGGTAGCCGGCGCTCGGCAGGTACTGGGCCACCGAGTTGACGACGACGGTGTCGAACCCGCCGGCCGCCAGGTCGTCCAGCTCGTGGCCGGCGCGGCGCAGCAGCCGGACGTGCTCCCAGTGCGCCGGGAGGTGGCGGCGGACGTGGGCGACCGCTTGGTCCGACAGGTCGAGGGCGGTGTACTGCTCGCAGTCGCCGGCCAGCCGGAAGAGCAGCAGGCCGGTGCCGCTGCCGATCTCCAGCACCCGGCGCGGGCCGGTGCGCCGGACCAGCGCGACGGTGTCCTCCACCCAGCGCCGCATCTCCTCGGCCGGGATCGGCTCGCCGGTGTAACTGCTCGTCCAGCCACGGATGTTGAACGTCGGGTCGGCGCCGCCGACCTGCTCGTACTGCTCGTAGGCGGTGTCGAAGACCGTCCGCCACTGGGAGACCTGCTGATCGTCCTCAGTGCGGTCCGCCGGTTCCTCGGGCGATCCGCCGTCCTCGGGGACGAGGTAGGCGACCAGGCCGGTGCCGCCGCCCGGGGCCTCGCGGGGCAGGACGGCCGCGTGCCGCACGCCCGGGTGGGCGCCCAGCTCCGCCTCGATCTCGCCGAGCTCCACCCGGTGCCCGCGGACCTTGACCTGCTGGTCGATCCGGCCCAGGTACTCCAGCGTCTCCTCCGGCAACCGGCGGGCCAGGTCGCCGCTGCGGTACAGCCGCTCGCCGTCGCCCAGCGGGGAGGGGACGAACCGCTCGGCCGTCAGGCCCGGCCGGCCCAGGTAGCCGCGGGCCAGGCCCGGCCCGCCGACGCACAGTTCGCCGGGCACGCCGGGCGGTACGGGCTCGCCGCGCCGGTCCAGCAGGTGCACCGACAGATCGGCGAGCGGGCGGCCGATCACACTGCCGGGGGCGGCCAGGTCGGCCGGGCCGAGCGGGTGCGCGGTGACGTGCACGGTGGTCTCGGTGATGCCGTACATGTTGACCAGCCGCGGGCCGTCGGGGTGCCGGGCGGCCCAGGCGCGCAGCGCGCCGGGTTCCAGGGCCTCGCCGCCGAACACCACGTGCCGCAGCGCGAGCGGAGGGTGCGGCGTGTCGGCCTCCGCCTCGGCCTCGGCGTCGGCGAACTGGCGGAAGGCGGTGGGCGTCTGGCTGAGCACCGTGACGCCCTCCGCGCGCACCAGCGCGTGGAACGCGGCGGGGCTGCGCCGGGCCTCCGGCGGCACCACGGCGATCCGGCCGCCGTGCAGCAGCGCGCCCCAGATCTCCCAGACCGAGAAGTCGAAGGCGGCGGAGTGGTACAGCGACCAGACGTCGTCCGGCCCGAACGGCACGTCCGCGGCGGCCGCCTCGAAGAGCCGCAGCACATTGGCGTGGGTGAGCAGTGCGCCCTTGGGGCGCCCGGTGGTGCCCGAGGTGTAGATCACGTACGCGAGGTGGTCCGGTCCGAGCGGGGCCGGCTCCAGCGGCTGCCCGGCCGCCGGCTGCCCTGCCGTCGGCTGGTCGACCGCCAGCACCGGCACGCCGTCGGCCGGTTCGGCGTACTCCGGGTCGGCGACCAGGGCCACCGCGCCGGAGTCGGCCAGGGTGTGGGCGAGCCGGTCGGCCGGGTGGCGGGGGTCGAGCGGGACGTACGCGCCGCCGCTCTTCAGGATGCCCAGGATGCCGGTGACCAGCCGCACCGAGGGTTCGACGCAGATCGCCACCCGGCTCTCCGGCCCCACCCCCAGCTCGCGCAGCCGCCGGGCCAGGACGTCCGAACGGCGGTCCAGTTCGGCGTAGCTCAGGCTCTCCGCACCGCAGTTGACCGCGATCGCCGACGGGCGCAGCCGGACCTGCTCGGCGAACGCGGCCGGCAGGCTGCGCGCCCGCGGCGCGGCGGCGCGCCGGGCGGCGCCGGCGGCCAGCTCGGCGTCGCGCCCGGCCGTGTCCAGCAGCGGCAGCGCGTCCAGCCGGGTGTCCGGGGCGGCGACCGCGGCCGCCAGCAGGTGCAGCCACTGGTCGACGAACCGGCGCACGGTGCGCTCCTCGTACAGCTCGGTGCTGTAGTCGGCCAGGCCGGTCAGGCCCTGCGGGGTCTCGGTGACCTGGAGGTGCAGGTCGAACTTGGCGGTGCCGGTGTCCACCGCGGCCACGTCCATCCGCAGCCCGGGCAGCTCGATGGCGGTCTCCGGGGTGTTCTGGAGCACCAGCAGCAGATTGGCGAACGGGGTGCGCCCGCCGGCGTCGCGGTCCGGCCGGACCTCCTCGACGATCCGCTCGAACGGCACGTCCTGGTGGGCGTACGCGGCGAGCGCGGACTCCCGGACGCGGCCCAGCAGTTCGCGGAAGGTCGGGTTGCCGGAGAGGTCGGTGCGCAGCGGCAGCATGTTGACGAAGAAGCCGATCAGGCCCTCGGTCTGCGGGTGGTTGCGGTTGGCCACCGGCGAGCCGACCACCAGGTCGCTCTGCCCGCTCCAGCGCTGCGCCACGGCAGTGAAGCCGGCCAGCAGCGCCATGTAGAGGGTGGCGTCGTGCTCCCGGGCCAGCGCGGTGAGCCGGGTGGCGAGGTCACCCTCCAGCTGCCACGGGAAGCAGGCGCCGGCGAAGCCCTGCCGGGCGGTGCGCGGCCGGTCGGTGGGCAGGTCCACGGTGCTGGGCGCCCCGGTCAACCGCTCGCGCCAGTGGGCCAGCTGGTCCTCCAGCGCCTCGCCCGACACCCGCTGGTGCTGCCAGAGTGCGAAGTCGGCGTACTGCACCGGGAGTTCGGGCAGCTCGGCCGGCTCCGGCAGGCGGGACGGCGTACCGTGGCCGGCCGGCTCGGCGGCGTCGGGGCGGTAGTGGTGGGCCAGTTCGCGGACCAGGATGTCCAGCGACCAGCCGTCCGCCACGATGTGGTGCACGGCGAGTACCAGCAGGTGCTCCTCCTCGGCCAGCCGGGCCAGCCTCCCGCGCAGCAGCGGGCCGGCGGCCAGGTCGAACGGGCGGCGGCTCTCCTGCTCGGTCAGCTCGGCGAGGGCGGTCTCCCGGGCGTCGGCGGGCAGCGCGGACAGGTCGGTCAGCGGCAGCGCGACCTCGACCCGGGCGTGCACGACCTGCTCGGGCCGGCCCTCCTCGGCGCGGAAGGTGGTGCGCAGCGCCTCGTGCCGGTCCACCACCCGGCCCAGCGCCCGCTCCAGTGCGGGGACGTCCAGCCGGCCGGTCAGCCGGACGGTGCAGGCGATGCTGTAGAGCGGGCTCGGGCCCGCGAACTGCTCGACGAACCACAGCCGTTGCTGGGCGAAGGAGAGCGGCAGCCGGGCGGTCCCCGCGGGGCGGGGGGCGATCAGGCCGGCGGCGTCGGTACGGGCGAGGCCCTGCTGCTGGAGCAGCTTGGCGAGCAGGCGGCGCTTCTCGGTGGAGAGTGCGGCGCGCTGGGGTGACTGGCTCATGCGTGGTCCCGGGCGGTCGGAGAGGCGGTCAGGTCGGTCAGGGCGTGTGGTGTGGAAGCGGGAACTCCCGGCAGAGCCGGGCGACTTCGCCGCACACCTCGGAGCGGACGGCCGGGTCGAGGGTGAAGCCGGCCTCGCCGTGCGGCACCAGCGCGGTGAGCACCCGGTCGACCAGGGCGGCGCAGCGGCGCAGCTCGGCCGGGCCCATGCCGCGCAGCGCCAGGGTGTTGGTGCCGAAACGGACACCGCTGGTGATGCGCGGGCCGAGCGGGTCGCCCGGGATCCGGTTGCGGTTGACCACGATTCCGCAGTCGGCGAGGGCGGACTCGGCGATCGCGCCGGTCAGGCCGCGCCGGCCGACGTCCAGCAGCACCATGTGGTTGTCGGTGCCGCCGGTGACCAGGGTGTGGCCGAGGCCGGCGAAGGCCTCCGCCAGCTCCCGGGCCCCGGAGACCACCCGCTGCGCCAGGGCGCGGAACTCCGGCCGGGCGGCGAGGTCGAAGGCGCGCGCCTTGGCGGCCACCGCGCCCAGGTCGGGGGTGCCCTGGAGGAACGGGAAGGTCCCGTGCGCGATCGCCTGGGCGAGGGTCCGCCGGGTGCCGGGCAGCGGCAGGTCGGCGTCCCGGCCGAGCAGGATCAGGCCGCCGCGCGGGCCGTACAGCTGCTTGTAGGTGCTGGTGGTGGTGGCGTGCGCGTGGTCCACCGGGCTCGGGTGCAGCCCGGCCGCGACCAGGCCGGCGATGTGCGAGATGTCGGCGAGCAGGAAGGCGCCGACCTCGTCGGCTATCCGCCGGAACCGGGCGAAGTCGACGGTGCGCGGGTAGGCGCTGGCGCCGCAGACGATCACCTTGGGCCGGTGCGTCCGGGCCAGCTCGGCGACCTGCTCGTAGTCCAGCAGGCCGTCGGCGTCGGTGCCGTAGCCGACGGCGTCGAAGAACCGCCCCGAGACCGAGGCCGGCGAGCCGTGGGTCAGGTGCCCGCCCGCGCTCAGCTCCATGCCGAGCAGGGTGTCGCCCGGCTTCATGAGGGTGCAGAGCACGATCTGGTTGGCGGTGCTGCCCGAGTGCGGCTGCACATTGGCGTAGCGGGCGCCGAACAGGGCGCGGGCCCGCTCCACCGCCAGCCGCTCGACCTCGTCGACCAGCTCGCAGCCCGCGTGGTAGCGGGCGCCCGGGTAGCCCTCGGTCGTGACGTTGGAGATGGACGCGCCGGCGCAGGCCAGGACCGAGGGGTCGGCACTGCTGGAAGCGGCCACCATGGCCAGGGTCTCGTTCTGCCGGGCGTGCTCGCGCTCCAGCAGGTCGGCCAGCAGGGGGTCGGCCTCGGCCAGGCGGTGCGCGCCGAGACCGGCGTACGCGGCCAGGACGCCGGTGCTCGTGGTGGTGGTCATGCGTGGCTCTCCTCGTGCTGCTCATGGTGCTGCTCGTGGCCCTGGTGCTCGTCGTGTCGGGCGAGCAGCCCGTGGGCCTCCCCGTCGGTCATCTCCAGCAGGGCGGCGGCGATCCGGGCCACCGCCGCGACGTCGGTGCCCGCCTCGCGGCCCCGGGCGGCCAGCCGCTGCGCCTGCTCGGCGAGGGTGGGCGCCTCGAACAGCTCGCGCAGCGGCAGCTTGACGCCGAACGTCTCCAGCACCGCCGAGGCGAGCCGGGTGGCGAGCAGCGAGTGCCCGCCGAGGGCGAAGAAGTCGTCCTCGGCGCCGACCCGGTCGGCCTCCAGCAGCTCGGCCCAGAGGGCGGCCAGCACCCGCTCGGTGTCGTCGCGGGGGGCGACGTACGCGGCTGCGGCCCGGTCGGCCGCGGCGTCGGGCTCCGGCAGCGCGGCGCGGTCCACCTTGCCGTTGGGCGACAGCGGCAGCGCGTCCAGCGTCACGAAGACCGCCGGGACCATGTACTCCGGCAGCTCGGCCCGGAGCAGCGCGCGCAGTTCGGCGGCGTCCGGGGCCGCCCCGCCGTCCGGGGCCGGCACCAGGTAGCCGACCAGCCGCCGCTCGTCGCCGCTGCCGCGGGCCGCGACCACGGCCCGTTCGACCCCGGGGTGGCGGCGCAGCACCGACTCGATCTCGCCCAGCTCGATCCGCAGGCCGCGCAGCTTGACCTGGTGGTCCAGCCGGCCGATCAGCTCGATCACCCCGTCGGCGCGGGTGCGGGCCAGGTCGCCGGTGCGGTACAGCCGCGCGCCGGCCGGCACCGGGCCGGTGCCGGCCCCCGGGTGCGGGCGGTAGCGGTCCGCGGTCAGGCCCCGGCGGCCGAGGTAGCCGCGGGTCAACCCGGTTCCGGCCAGGCAGAGTTCGCCCGGGACGCCGACCGGGGCCGGCTCCAGCGCCGGGGTCAGCACCACGGCCTGCTGGTTCACCATCGGGCGGCCGTACGGGATGCTGGTCCAGGCCGGGTCGACCTCGCCGACCGGGTAGGTGATCGAGTGGACGGACGCCTCGGTGGCGCCGCCGAGCGCGATGAAGGCCAGCTCCGGCGCCAGCCGGCGGAACCGTCCGACCAGCGGGACCGGGATCCAGTCGCCGCCGAAGAAGGCGACCCGGAGCTTCGGCAGCCGGACGTTGCGCTCCTCCCCGGCCCGGACGAAGGCGTCGGCCAGCGCCGGGGCCGAGTTCCACACCGTCACCCGGTGGCGGCGGACCAGGTCCACCCAGTGGTGCGGGTCGCGGGCCCGGTCGGGGTGCGGCATGACCACCGCGCCGCCGGCCGCCAGGATGCCGAGCGTCTCGTAGACGAACATGTCGAAGCTGGGGGAGGAGAGGCCGAGCACCCGGTCGCCCGCCCCGACGCCGTAGGTGTCGTTGAGGTCCAGCAGGTTGTTGACGGCGCCGCGGTGCGGGACGGCGATGCCCTTCGGCGCGCCGGTGGAGCCCGAGGTGTAGATGACGTACGCCAGGTTGTCCGGGGCGACACCGGCCGCGCGGGGCCGGGTGGCGGACCACTGCTCGGCGTCCTCCACCTCCAGCAGCGCGGCCCCGCCCGCCGGCAGCAGGCCGGCCAGGGCGCGTTCGGTGAGCACCACGGGCGGCGCCGCGTCGCCGAGCATGAAGGCCAGCCGCTGCTCCGGGTACGCCGGGTCGAGCGGCAGGTAGGCGCCGCCGGCCTTGAGCACGCCGAGCACGGCGGCCACCAGCGCCGGGCCCTTGGTGAGGCAGACGCCGACGGTGGTGTCCGGGCCGACGCCCAGGCCGGCCAGCCGGCCCGCGATCCGCTCGGCGAGCGTGTCCAGCGCCGCGTAGCTCAGCTCACCACCGGCGTGCAGGACGGCCGGCGCCTCCGGGTGCCGGGCCAGCTGCTCCTCGAACAGCCCGTGCAGGCATACGCCGGCCTGCGGGTAGGCGTGGGCGGTGTCGTTCCACTCCACCAGGGCGCGGTCGCGCTCCGCCGTGGTCAGCATCGGCAGGGCCGACAGGCGCGTTCCGGGGGACGCGACGGCGGCGGCCAGCAGGGTGCGCCAGTGCCCGACCAGCCGCTCCACCGTGGCGGGGTCGAAGAGGTCGCTCGCGTACTCGACGGTGCCGGTGAACGCGCCGTCCACCTCGCGCAGTTGGAGGTTGAGGTCGAGCTGCGCGCCGCCGCGCGGCACCTCCCGGACGGTCACCGTCAGGCCGGGCAGCTCGGGGGCGGCGAGCGGCGCGTTCTGCATCAGCAGCAGCGACTGCACCACCGGGTTGTGGCTCAGCGCCGGGCCGGTCGACCGCTCGGGCAGCATCCGCTCGAACGGCAGCTGCTGGTGCTCGAAGGCGCCCAGTGCAGCCCGGCGGACCCTGGCCAGCAGGTCGGCGAAGGTGGGGTCGCCGGCCAGCGAGGTGCGGATCGGCAGGATGTTGACGAAGCAGCCGATCAGCCCCTCGGCCTCGGCCGGGCGGACCCCGGCGCCGGTGCCGACCACGATGTCCTCGCCGCCGCTGTGCCGGGCCAGCACGGCCTGGAAGGCGGCCAGCAGCGCCATGAACGGGGTCACCCCGGCCCGGCGGCACAGCGCCCTTACGGCGGTGGACAGTTCGGCCGGGAGCTGCACCGGCAGCGCGGCGCCGCGCAGCGACTGCACGGCGGGGCGGGGGCGGTCGCAGGGCAGCTCCAGCAGCTCGGGCGCGCCGGCCAGCCGTCGACGCCAGTACGCCTGCTCCTCCTCCTCGCCGGCCGCCTGCACCTCGCCCTCCCAGACCGCGAAGTCGCCGTACTGGATCGGCAGTTCGGGCAGCTCGGCGGCCCGTCCGGCGTAGCACTGCGCCAGCTCGGCCAGCAGGATGCCGACCGACCACATGTCGGCGACCAGGTGGTGCACGGTGACGGCCAGCACGTGCCGCTCCGGCGCCAGCCGGTGCAGCACCGCGCGCAGCAGCGGGCCGCGGGCCAGGTCGAAGGGGCGGGCGGCGTCGGCGGCCAGCACGGCGTCCAGCTCGGCGGCCGGGGTCTGCCGGGTCTCCAAGGCGAACGGGCCGGGCTCGCCGACCAGTTGGATCAGCTCGCCGTCGGCCTGCTCGAAGCAGGTGCGCAACGACTCGTGCCGGTGGACCAGTTCGGTCAGCGCGGCCGTCAGCGCGGCGGTGTCGAGCGGGCCGTCCAGCTCCAGGGCGAACGGCAGGTGGTAGGCGCTGGTGCCGGGGGTCAGCCGCTCCACCAGCCAGATCCGGCGCTGCGCCGAGGTGGCGGGAAAGGCGAACTGCTGCATGGTCTGCTCTGCTCTCTGCCGGTCGGACGGCTCGGGCTGGTGGCCGGGGGCGTGGGCGTCGGCGTGGGTGTGGACGGGTTCCGTGGGTTCGGGGGCGGCGGTGAGCCCGGCGGTGGGGGCCGTCATGCGCCGGTCACCAGGTAGGCGGCGGCCTCGGCCCCCAGGCCGGCCGGTATCCGCAGGTCGGGCCGGGCCTCGGCGGCGGGCCGGTGGCCGGCCGCGTGCCGGGCCAGGCCGCCGCCGGTGACGTGCAGCAGCACGGTCTCCCCGGGGCGGATCCGTCCGGCGGCGACCGCCTGCCGCAGACCGGCCAGTGCCACGGCTGCGGCCGGTGCGACGTCGATGCCCTCGACCTCGGCGAACAGCCGCCCGGCGGCGATCGCCTCGGCGGTGTCCGCGGCCCGCAGCTCCCCGCCGCTCTCGGTGAGGATCTCGCGCACCCCGCCGGCCACCGCGTAGGGCGGCTTGCGGGTGGTCAGCTCCTGGGCGTGGGAGGCGGCGATCGCCGCCCGGACGGCCGGGCCGGAGCCGACGACCGGCTCGGCCAGGCCGTCCTGCCAGGCGCGGACCATCGGGGCGAACGGGGTGTTCTGGCAGAGGGTCAGCCGGGGCAGGCCGCCGTCCGCGCCGTCCGCACCGACCCGGCCGTCCGCGGCCGGGAAGCCGGCCGCCAGCAGCCGCCGGGCGGCCTGGTGCGCGGCGATCGCACCGGCCCCGCTGCCCACCGCCTGGACATAGTGGTCGGGCAGTCGGCCGATCGTCTCGGCGGCCGCCAGCAGCGCGGTGCCGAGGCCGTCGCGCCGGGCCACGTTGCGGGTGCCGCCCTCGGCCCGGTGACCCGGCCGGGCGGCGATCGCGTCGGCCAGCTCGATCGCGTCGGTGTAGTCGCCGGCCACCGTCACCAGCCGGACGCAGTCGGCCCGTTCACCGGCGGCGGCGAGCACCGGCAGCGCCGTCTCCGGCACCACCAGCACGCACTCCACCGCCTGCTGCGAGCAGGCCCGCAGGAAGGCCGAGGCGGTGTTCCCGGCCGACGCGACCACCAGCACCGGCGGCCGCTCGGGCAGCCGGGCCAGCACCGCCTGCGCCTCCAGCTCCTTGAAGCTGCCGGTGGCGAGGTCCGCGCCGCGCTCCGGCCAGTGGCCGCTGAACGCGACCCAGAGCTCGGCCAGGCCCAGGGCGCGGCCCAGCCGCTCGGCCCGGTAGGTGGCGCCGCCGCTGCCCTCGGGCAGGGCCCGCCCGGCGGTCGGCAGCCAGCAGCGGTAGCGGAACGGGCCGCTGCCGGGGCCGGGGGCGAACGCGGTGGCGTACTCCGTGCTCAGCAGGCCCGGCCGGTGCGCCGCGCCGCAGTCCAGCCGCAGCCCGTCGTCCTGGTAGCTCTCCCGGCAGACCGGACAGCGCAGCAGGTACGGGCGGTCGGCCGGGGCGGCCGGTCCGGCGGCCGGCCGGGCGGAGGGGACGTAGGGGGCGGAGGTCATCGGCCCTCCCCGGTGGTGGGGCGGCCGGCCTCGGCCGGGCCGCCGGCGGACGCGCCGGCGAGTGCGGGTCGCAGCGCGCCGTCGGAGCCGCGGCCGACGGCGTACCGGGAGCGGTCCACCCGGGTCAGCCCCGGCCGGCCCGCGGCGGCCGCCCGCCCCGGCTGTGCCACCGCGGCGTCCACCAGGGCGGCCACGGCCGCGACCGTGGGCCGCTCGAACAGCCGGTGCAGCGGCAGCTCGGCCCCGAACTCGGCCCGGGCGCGCTCGGCGAACCGGGCCAGCAGCAGCGAGTGCGCACCCCGGTCGAACAGGTCCTCGTGCCGGCCGACCGGACCGGTCCCGAGCAGCTCGGCCAGCAGCGCGGCGATCCGCTCCTCGGTAGGCCCGACCGGCGGCTCGGCGCCGCCCGAGGGCCCGTCCGCGGGTCCGCCGGTCGCGGGGCCGGCCGCCGGCACGGGCAGCGCCCGCCGGTCGACCTTGCCGTTGGCGGTCAGCGGCAGCGCGTCCAGCGTCACCAGCAGCGAGGGGACGGCGTAGCCGGGCAGGGTCCGCCGCAGCTGCTCGCGCAGCTCGCCGGGCGCGGCGGGCGCACCCTGCTGCAGTGCGCCGTCCTGCGCCGTGCCGTGCTGTTCGAGGAAGGCGACCAGCCGGGCCCGGACGCCCTCGCCGTCCACCACGACCGCCGCCCGGCGCACCGCGGGCAGCCGTTCCAGCGCGGTCTCGATCTCGCCCAGCTCGATCCGGTGCCCGTGCAGCTTGACCTGGCTGTCGGCGCGGCCGACGAACAGCAGCGCGCCGTCCGGCCCGCGCCGCACCAGGTCGCCGGTGCGGTAGAGGCGGGCCCCCGGCCCGGTGCCGAAGGGGTCGGGCACGAAGCGCTCCGCGGTCAGACCGGGACGGCCGAGGTAGCCGTGGGCCAGGCCGTCGCCCCCGATCAGCAGCTCGCCGGTGATGCCGGGGGGGACCGGCTGCAGGGCCGGGTCGACCAGGTGGAGGCGGGTGTTGGCGACCGGCGTGCCGAGCGGCAGCTCCCCGCCGGCCACGGTCAGCTCGCCGCGGACCGACCAGACGGTGGTCTCGGTCGGGCCGTAGACCTGCCACAGCCGCACGCCGCGGGCCAGCAGCCCGGCCGCGAGCTCGGCCGGCAGCCGCTCCCCGCCGCACAGCGCGGTCAGCCCGGGGGTGCCCGACCAGCCCGCGTCCAGCAGCAGCTGCCAGGTCACCGGGGTGGCCTGGAGGTGGCTGACCGTGCCGGTCTCCAGGCAGGCCCGCAGCCGCGAGCCGTCCCCGGCCGTCGCCGCGTCCGCCAGGTGCACGGTCGCGCCGGTGGCCAGCGGCAGGAAGTACTCCAGCGCGGCGATGTCGAAGGCCGGGGTGGTCACCGAGAGCCAGCCGGCGCCGGGGGCGGGCGCGAGGTCGCGCTCGAACGAGGCCAGCAGGTTCGCCAGCGCCCGGTGCGGCACCACCACGCCCTTGGGGCGGCCGGTCGAGCCGGAGGTGTGCAGCACGTAGGCCGCCGCCTCCGGGTCGATCGCGGTGTCCGCCGTGCGCCGGGCCTCGCCGATGGTGTCGGCCGGCAGCACCGCCCAGTCGCCGGCGGGCACCCGCTCGGCGGGCAGGTCGGTCAGCACTGCGGCGGCGCCGCCGTCGGCCAGCACCAGGGCCAGCCGTTCGGCCGGGTGGCCGGGGTCCAGCGGCAGGTAGGCGGCGCCGGACTTGAGGACGCCGAGCAGCGCGGCGAGCAGCCGCGGGGTGCGCGGCAGCAGGACGGCGACCGTCCGGCCGGGGCCGATGCCCAGGGCGCGCAGCCGCTCGGCGACGCCGTCGGCCAGCCGGTCCAGGGTGCCGTAGTCCAGCTGCTCGCCGCCCCCGGGGCCGGCGGCGCGGACCGCGACCGCCAGCGGGGTACGGGCGGCCCGCTCCTCGAAGCGGCGCACCACGCCGTCGGCGGGGTCGTAGGCGAGTGCGGTGTCGTTGCCCTCGGCGAGCAGGGTCCGGCGCTCGGCCGGGGTGAGCAGCGGAAGTTCCCCGGCCGGCCGGGCGGCGTCGGCCGCGATCTCCGCGAGCAGGACGGTGAACCGGGCGGCGAACTGCTCGGCGCTCGCCGGCAGGTAGCGGTCGGTGTCGTAGCGGACCGACCCGGCCAGGCCGCCCGCGGCCGCCCCCAGGGTGAGCTGGAGGTCGAACTGGCTGCCGCCGACCGGCAGCGCCAGCGTCGAGCACTCCAGGGCGCCCAGGGTGAACGGGACACCGTCGCGCCCGGTGGCCATCGCCACCAGCGCCTCGGCGTGCCCGCCCGGCGCCTGCTGGAGGCTGAACAGGCTGCGCACCAACGGCCGGCCGCCCTGGTCGCGGTCCGGGCGGACCAGCTCGACCAGCGCGGGGAACGGCACCTCGGCACCGTCCAGCGCGGCGCCCGCCTCTTCGCGGACCCGGGCCAGCAGCGCGGTGAACGGCTCTGCGGCGTCGATCCGGGCGCGCAGCGGCACGGTGTTGACCAGGCATCCGACCGTGCCGGCGAACTCGCCGTCCGTACGGCCGTGGGTCGGGGTGCCGACCACCACGTCCGACTCGCCGGTGCAGCGGGCCAGCAGCAGCTGGAAGGCGGCCAGCAGGACGACGTAGAGCGTGCTGCCCTCGCGCCGGGCCAGCGCCGTCAGCGCCTCGGTGGTTCCGGCGTCCACCGTCAGCGGCACGGCCGCGCCGCGCATCCGCTGGCGCTCGGGCAGCGGCAGGTCGGCGGGGAGCGACGTCCCGGTCCGGACGCCGGCCAGCGCGGTGCGCCAGCGGTCCAGCCGCCGCTGCCCGGCGGGGGTGGCGGGCAGCGCGGCCTGCCGGCGGGCGAAGGCCGCGAACGGGGCGGCGCCGGTGTCCGCGGCCGTGCCGGCCGGCGCGCCGCGCAGCGCCGCCTGGTAGTCGGCGGCCAGCTCGTCCAGCAGCAGGGACAGCGACCAGAGGTCGGTCACCAGGTGGTGGGCCGTCAGCACCAGCCGGTCGCCGCCCTCGGCGCCGGCGAACAGCCGGGCCCGCAGCAGCGGCCCGGTCTCCAGGTCGAAGGGCTGCTCGGCCGCGGCGGTCAGGTGCTCGGCGAGGTCGGCCGCGCTCAGGCCGGCGGCGTCGACCTGCTCGAAGGCGGGCGGGAGCTCGGCATGCACCCGCTGTACCGGACCGGACGCGGTCCGCGGGAAGGTGCTGCGCAGCACGGCGTGCCGCCGGGCCAGGCCGGCGAGGGCGGCACGCAGGGCGGCCGGGTCGAGTCCGCCGTGCACCCGGAAGGCGGCGGAGACCAGGTAGGCGGGGCTCTCCGGGGCGATCCGGTGCAGCAGCCACAGCGCGGCCTGGTTGGGGGAGAGCGGGTGGTCGCCGGGGGCGTCCGTCTCGGCGGTCTCCAGGGTCTCCGCGGGCGCCTCGTCGAGGCGCTCGGCGAGCAGCCCGGCCAGCCCGGCCAGGTCCAGGGCGAGCGCCTCGGTCAGCCCCAGGTCGACGCCCAGGGCGGCGCGCAGCTCGTGCCGCAGCCGGACGGCGCCGAGCGAGTCCAGGCCCAGCTCGGCCAGCCGCTGCCCGGGCGCGAGCTCCTCGGCGGCCAGCCCGAGCCGGGCGCCGAGCAGCGTCCGCAGCGCGGCCAGCAGCAGCGCCGGGCGCTCGGCCGGGTCGGCCGCCCGCAGCGCCGGAGCGTCCAGCTCCGCCGGGCGCTCGTCCGCGGCGCCCTGCGGACGGCCGCTGTGGGCGAGCGCGGCGAGGCTCCCCTCCCGGTAGGAGGCGGCGCACACATGGCGCTGCACCTTGCCGCTGGACGTGCGGGGCAGCGTCGCGGCGCGGATCAGCACCACCGCGGCCGGGCGCACCCCGTGCGCCTCGGAGACCGCCTCGCGCACCGCGCGGGCCAGCGCCGGCAGATCGCCGTCCTGGTGGTCGCGCGCCACCTCCTGGACGATCACCAGCTCGGCCGCGCCGGCCAGTTCGACCTGGACGGCGGCGCCGCAGTTGGCGCGCAGCGCGGGGTGGACGGCGGCGACGGTCTGCTCGATGTCCTGCGGGTAGTGGTTGCGGCCGCGGACGATGACGAGGTCCTTGAGCCGCCCGGTGACGTACAGCTCGCCCTCGTGCAGCAGGCCCAGGTCGCCGGTGCGGAGGAAGGCCGCGGTGTCGGCACCGGCGGCATCGTCGGCGGCGAGGCGGGCGCCGAAGGTGGCGGCGCTCTGCTCCGGACGGTTCCAGTAGCCCTGTGCCACGCTCGGGCCGGAGAGCCAGATCTCGCCGATCGCGCCGGCCGGCACGGGGCGGCGGGTCACCGGGTCGACGATCTCCAGCCGCTGGGACGCGTCCGGGCGCCCGCTGCTGACCAGCTCGGTGCTCCCGGCGAGGCCGTCGGTGGCGTCGGCCTCGGTTCCGGCGGTGCCTGCGTCGCCGCCGTGGGAGGCGCCGGCGAGCAGGGAGTTCGGGGCGAGGTAGCGGGCCGGCGCGGTGCCGTGCGGCTTGCAGGAGACGATCAGCGTCGCCTCGGCCAGCCCGTAGCACGGGGTGAAGGCCTCGGCCCGGAAGCCCGCCGGGGCGTAGGCGGCGGCGAACCGCCGGAAGGTTTCGGCACGCACCGGCTCGGCACCGTTGAACGCCACCTCCCAGCTGCTCAGGTCGAGTCCGGCCAGCACCTCGGGGGTGGCCAGGTCGGCGCAGAGGTCGTAGGCGAAGTTCGGCCCGCCGCTGACCGTCGCCCGGGTGCGGCTGATCTCGCGCAGCCAGCGCAGCGGGTCCTGGGCGAAGGCGGTGGGTGCCATCAGCGAGCAGGAGCCGGCGTAGTACAGCGGCTGGAGCATGCCGCCGATCAGGCCCATGTCGTGGAAGAGCGGCAGCCAGGACATGCCGCGGGTGCTGCCGGTGGTGCGGAAGGCCCGCTGGATCAGCGCCGAGTTGTGCAGCAGGTTGCCGTGCGTCAGCACCACGCCGCGCGGGGCCGAGGTGGAGCCGGAGGTGTACTGGAGGAACGCCACGCTGTCGGCGCCGACCTGCGGGCGCACCCAGCCCTCCGCCTCCTCCTCGGGCACCCGGTCGGTCGCCAGCAGCCGCAGCACGTCCATCACCGCGCCGTCCGGGTCACCGGGCAGCAGCCGGTCGCGGACGGCGGCGGTGGTCAGCGCCACCGTCGCCCCGCAGTCCGCGACGATGTCGACCAGCCGCTCCAGCGAGCGCGGCCGGCGGTTCGGCGGGTACACCGGCACCGCGACGGCCCGCGCGTACAGGCAGCCGACGAAGGAGACCACGTAGTCCAGGCCGGGCGGCTGGAGCAGCAGTACCGGGCGGTCGGTCAGACCGAGCCGCTGCAGCCGGGCGGCGACGGCCCGGGCCCGCCGGTCGAGCTGTCCGTAGCTCAGGCGCTCGGCCGGCGCGTCCTCCCTCCCGGAGAACTCGAAGGCCGTGCGGTCCGGATCCGCCGCCGCGGTGGCGGCGATCGCCGAGATCCAGTCCTGGTGCTCTAGTCGCGGGTCCACGCGTTCTTCCCTCACCGTTCGGTGTCCGATGCCCTGTGTCTGCCGTTGTCGGCGGCCGGTCCGGCCGGCCGCTGCCCGCTCAGCCGGCGGCCGGGACCACGTCGGCCTCGGCGGTCTCGGCGGCCTGCTGCGCCATCGCCAGGCGCAGGCTCAGCGGCCGCATGTCGGTCCACACCTCGTCGATGTGGGCCAGGCAGTGCGCCTTCTCGCCCCGGGGGCCCTCGGCGCGCCAGCCGGCCGGCAGGTCCCGGTCGGCCGGCCAGATCGAGTACTGCTCCTCGTGGTTGACGACGACCTGGTAGACGGTGGTGTCCTCGTTGCTCATGGCTGTGCTCCGATCCGATGGATGGGTGTTCGGGTGGTTCCGGTGACGGGGGTCCCGGTCGTCGGCCGCTGCGGGCCGCACGGGCCGGCCGACCTGTCTTCGATGCTGTCGTTCCGCCCTGACCGCGCCCTGTGCCCGGCCTGGGCGGAGGCGGATGCGGTTCCGGCGCCCGACCGGCGGCCCACCGGCGCGGGACCGGGCCCGGGCTGGCGCCGTACGGACGGCGCACTGAAGGCGCACTGACGGCTCACTGAACGCCGGCTGAAGCCCTCGGCCCTGTCCTGGGCCGGGCGCCGGCGCCCGGCCCCGGGAGCCGGTGCGGGCCGGCCGCCGGGCGCCGGCTCAGCCGCCCTGGTGGGCCCGGTCGAGGTCGGGGAAGAGCCGGGCCTCGGCGGCCTCGCGGAGGTAGGAGGCGCCGGCGGTGCCGCCGGTGCCGCGGACCATTCCGATGATCTTCATCGTGATGCCCCAGTGGGTGCGCTTCATCGCCCCCCAGGCGTCGTCCAACTCGGCCATGACAGGGATGAGTTCGCCCTGCGGAAGGCCGCTGTCCAGCAGTGCGCGGTGCAGCGCCGGGCAGGACCGCTCGACGGTCCGGTACGCCCGGGACTGAACGGCGCTCCGCCCGTCGGTGTTGGCCCGGATCACCGCGAAGGCGTCCCTGGGCATCGTGGTCAGGACCCGGAACACCGCGGACGTCCCGGCGACCTGCCCGGCGGCCTCCGCCAGCAGCTCCCGCACGGCGTCGGTCCGGCCGGCGGCCACCGCCTCGGTGGCCGCCCGCACGGCGTCGGCGACCGCGGCGAAGACCGCCTCGAAGATCTGGATCACCCGGATGAACATCTGCTCGTCGTGGCTCGTGGTGGTCGGCGTCAGCGTCAGCTCCACCGCGTGGAGCACGCCGGCGGGCACCGCGCCCCGGGCCGCGGCGACCGCCTCGGCGCAGGCGTGGACGAGCTCGGCCGGCTCGGCCGGGGCGCCGTGCTCGGCCGGGAGTCCGGCCGCCGCGGTGAGGGCGCGCAGGGCGGCCCGGGTACGGGCCAGTCCGGCGGGGGCGCCGGCGAGGGTGGCGGCCTCGACGGCCACCACATCGGCGAGCAGGGCGGTGATCACCTGCGCCGTGCCCGCCCCGGCCACCGCCGACGAGGCGTAGACCGGGCTCCCCAGATAGCTGTCGTAGTCGCCTTCCCGGCCGTCCACCACCTGGGGCAGCCAGTCCGCGAGCAGCCGCTCCGCCGGGTCGGCGGTCCCGGTGCGGGGCGGTTCGACGGCGCGCAGGGCCGTCAGCAGCTCGGCGCCCACCGCGTTCTTGCCGACCGCCCGGTAGTGGCCGAGCACCGCGCGGTACGGGAACCGGTCGGCGGCCCGGCCGCCGGCCCGCCAGCGGGCCAGCTCGTCCAACGCGCGGCGCGGGTCGGCATCGGCCCGGTCCGGCCGGGCGGCGGCCAGGCTCGGGCCGCCGACACCGGGCGCGCGGGCCGGATCGACGGTGGGGGCGGCCTCGGGTGCGGTGGCGGGGGCGGTGCCAGGTATGGACGTCGGGGTCGGCGGGGCTGTCTCGGCGGTGGGCGTGGTGGCCGCGTCGGCGGCCGGGGCCGTGGAGAGGGCGGTGGTCACGGGGCGCTCCGTTCGGTGGTCGGCCGGGCCGGGAACGGCCCGGTGGGGCGGTGCCGCGGGCGGCTGCCTGCGGGCAGGACGGCACAGCCCGGCCGGGCGCGGACCGGGAGGTCCGCGCCGGCCAGGCTGCGGGGTGAAGTGGACGGCTGCGGTGGACGCGCTGCGGCGGACCGGCCGTCAGACGGTCTGCTCGGCGAATTCGGCCGGGTCGGCCGGTTCGGCGGGGTCGGCCAGCACATAGCCGTCGCCCGCCCGGTGCGCGCGCGAGCGGCGCAGATCGGCGAGGACGAAGGTGCGCTGGAGCCACCGGTCGGTGCCGTCGAACCGCGGACTGAACGCGGTGCGTCCGTGCACGGTGATCCGGTTGTCGACGACGGCCAGGTCGCCGGGTTCCAGCCGGGCGGTCCGGGCGGTGCGCTCGAAGAGCCGCTGGAGCTCGTCCAGGGCGGCCGCGGCTCGCTCGGTCAGGGGCTCGGTGGCGGCCATGTCCACCCGCAGGTCGGGGTCCTCGGGTGCGCCGCCGAGCACCGGGTGCGGCTCGGCGGGGCCGTCGGTGGCGCCGAAGGAGGGCGGCGGCGCGGTGCGGAACTCCGGGCGCCGCAGGTCCCTCCGGGTCCGCTCGTCCAGCAGCGGCAGCACCTCGCGCACACAGGAGGTCCGCAGTCCGGCGAGCCCGTCCGGGTCGGCACGCAGGCAGAGCAGCATGACGAAGTCCGGCCGGTGCGGGTGGAAGGCGTTCTCGTTGTGGAACGTGAGCAGCACCGAGCCCGCGTTGCCCTGGAACTCCTCCTGCCCGGGCACCGGGACGACGTCCTGCACCAGCGCGCCGGTCTTCTCCGGGCGGAAGGCGGCCGGGTCGCCGAGCCCGCACGCGGCGAGCATCAGCACCGCGGCCGGCACGGTGGCCGTGCGCTGCACCGAACCGCCGGTCAGCGGCGTGCGGCCGAGCGCGGGTGCGGCGACCGGGAGTCCGCGCACCAGCAGCGCGCCGCCCGGTCCGGGGTCGCGGCGGAAGGCGCGCAGGGCGCGCCGCAGCCGGGCGGGCAGGTCCTCCCAGCGGTCGCGGGCCGCGGCCACCCAGGCGGGCTCGTCGACCAGGGCCTCCGGCGGGCCGCAGAGCAGTGCGGCGACCCGTTCGGTCGCGGCGCTCTCGGCCCCGGTCAGCACCAGGTCCGGTGCCGAGATCTCGATGTCCGGTGAAACCGGCACAGCTGTCAGCCTTTCTCGAAGTGTTCGGGGGCGCTCGGCCGGTGGGGGCCGGCCGGCGGGCGGTCAGCGCGGGGCGGCCGCGTCCAGCTGCCCGGCGACCACGGCCCAGAGGCTGCCCACGGTCTCGAAGGCCTCCGGTCCCAACTCCTCGTCGGGGATGGCCACCTGGTAGGCCTCTTCGAGCCGCACCAGCAGTTCGACGGTGGCCATCGAGTCGAGTCCGGCGGCGCGCAGCTCGCGGTCGGCGGGCAGCGGGCGCTCCTCGGCGAGCCGGGGCATCAGGTCGGTCAGGACGGCCTCGTAGCGCTCGTCCCAACTGGCTTTCGTGGTCAAGGTGTTCAGCTCCTCGTGATGGTGGGGCGGTGTTCGGTGGGGTGGGGCTCGACGGGGCGGTGTTCGGTGGGGTGGTCGACGGGCTCGGGGGTCTGGTGGCCGGGCAGCGGTTCGCGCCGGAGGACGAGGCGGTCGGCGCCGACCACCCGGCCGTCCCGCACCGTGACCTCGGCCGGGGCCGGGCGGCTCAGGAAGCCGAGCAGGCTCGCGGTGGCGCCGTACGCGCCGACGTTGGGCACGGCCAGCAGGTCGCCCGCTCGCGGCGGGACGGTCTCGGCGGCCCGGCTGATCACGTCGGCGGGGGTGCAGAGCGGTCCGACCAGCGCCACCCGCCGGGTCTCGACCATCCCGTCGGCGGCGGCCGTTGAGCCGGCGAGGCGCAGCGGTTCGGCGCGCAGCGAGGGCAGCCGGCCGACCCCGGAGAGCCCGCCGAGGTGGTTGATCCCGCTGTCCAGCACGCCGTACGCGGTGCCGCGGCTCTCCTTGACCTCGGTGACGGTGCAGATCAGCCGCCCGCTGTCACCGACCAGGTAGCGGCCGGACTCGAAGGCCAGCTCCAACCGGCCCTGCCAGCCCGGCAGATGCTCGTCCAGTGCGGCCGTCAGCGGTCCTCGCAGCGCCTGGTAGCGCGGTCGCTCGCCCGGCGCCGCGTACGGGCAGGCGAAGCCGCCGCCGAGGTCGAGCATCCTTAGCGGCAGGCCCCAGTGGGCCTCCAGTGCGGCGGCCGTGCGGATCGAGGCGACCGCCTCGGCGAGCAGCCCCGCCGGGTCGGCCGCGTTGGTCAGCGGGAAGAAGTGCAGGCCGCACAACTCCGTGCCTTCCCCGGTGAATTCGGCGAGGTCAGGCAGGCCGTCCGCGATGTCGTGGCCGAACTGGGAGGCGCCGCCGGTCATCCGCAGGCCGACGCCCGCACCCGCGCCGGTGCCGTTGATCCGCAGCAGACAGCGCGCGGTGACCCCGAGGGCCCGGGCCTCGGCGCCGACCCGGCGCAGGTCGGCCGGCGACTCGACGGAGAAGGTCCGAACCCCGGCCGTCAGGGCCTCGCGCAGCTCCTGGGCGGTCTTGCCCGGGCCGCCGTAGAGGCAGTCGGCCCCGTCGAAGCCGGCCGCCAGGGCGGCGGTCAGCTCGCCGGTCGAGCAGATCTCCGGGCGGCAGCCGGCCAGGCGCAGGGTGCGGACCAGCCCGGGGTGCGGGTTCGCCTTCAACGAGTAGTAGAGCCGGGCGCGTTCGGGCAGGGCCGCCCGCAGGTCGGCGGCGGCCCGGGCGACCCGGTCCAGGTCGTAGACGTAGAGCGGGCTGCCGTAGCGGCGCACCAGCTCGGCCGCCAGTACGTCCTCCGCCGGCGGCAGGTCCTCGGGCGGCAGGTCCTCGGCCGGCAGGTCCGCGACGGCCGCCCGGCCGGGGGTGGGGGAGTGGTCAGTGCGCATCGGTCTCCAGCGCCTTCCGGTCGATCTTGCCGTTGGGGGTGAGCGGCATCCGGGCCAGGACCCGGCAGGCGGCGGGCACCTTCGCCGCCTCCAGCCGCTGCTCCAGTCCGTCGAGGACCCGGCGCGCGGTCAGGCCCTCCTCGCAGGTGACGACCAGGCGCAGGTCCTGCCCGTCCCGGGGCGGCAGCGCGGCCGCCGCCAGGACGCCCGGCACGTCCAGGGCGGCGGCCTCGATCTCCGGCGTCCCCATCCGGACGCCGCGCCGCTTGAACTGGTCGTCGAGGCGCCCGGCGAAGTAGAGGTGCCCGTCCTCGTCCAGCCGGCCGTGGTCGCCGGTGTGCAGCCGGATCCGACCGGTGCCCGGATCTGGGCGGTAGCGGCGGGCGGTCAGCTCGGGCGCGTTCCAGTAGCCGGACATCACGTGCGGGCCGCCGACGACGATCTCGCCCACCTCGCCCGGCGGCAGCGCGCGGCCCCGCTCGTCGAGCACCTCGACCGTGGTGCCGTCCAGTGCCCGGCCCACCGAGCCGGGGCGCTCCCGGTCGGCATCGGGCTCCGCGATCGTCACCCGCTTGCACTCGGTGATCCCGTACATCGCCACCACGGCCGCGCCCGGGAAGCCGGCGCGCAGCGCCTCGATGGTCGAACCGGACAGCGCGGCACCGGTGTTGGTGAACAGCCGGACGTGGTCCGGCGGCGTGCCGCGGACCGCGAGCCGGCACAGCATCTCGGCCAGCGAGGGCACCACCGGGACGACGGTGGCGCGGCGCTCGCGCAGCGCGGTCAGCGCCCGCACCGGGGCGGCCGCGTCCGCCAGTACCACCTCGGCTCCGCCGATCGCGGCCAGCAGGAGCTGGTAGAGGCCGTAGTCGAAGGAGAGCGGCAGCGCGGCGAGCACCACGTCGTCCGGACGGTAGGCGAGGCGGCGGGCGATCGCCCGGGCGGCGAAGACCACTTGGCGGTGGGTGCAGACCACACCCTTGGGCGCGGAGGTGCTGCCGGAGGTGTAGATCAGCTGGGCGACCGCGTCGGCGGACGGCCGTCCGTCCGGTGCGCGTCCGGCCGTGGTGCCGGTGCCGGTGCCGGTGCCGGTGTCGTGGCCCTGGCTCTGGCCCTGTCCCTGGCCGGTCCAGGGGCCGTGGTCGGCGCCGCCCTCCTCGGCCAGCAGTTCGGCGGGCCCGGCCGACCGGGCACCGCACGCGGCGACCGTCTCCCGGACCGGCTCCGCCTCGGACGGGTCGAGCACCACGACGGCGGGCGCGGCGTCCGCCAGCACCCCGCGCAGCACGAAGGACTTCATCTCCGGGTTCAGCGGCACCGCGACGGCGCCGGCGCGCAGCACGCCGTAGTACAGGGCGGCGAACTCCCGCCGGTTGCCCAGCCGCAGGACCACCCGGTCACCCGGCGAGACACCGCCGGGCCCGCGCAGCCAGGCGGCCACCGTGCGGCTGGCGCGGGCCAGTTCGGCGTAGCTCCAGGCGCCGCCGGCGTCCCGGACGGCCGGCCCGGCGGGGCGGTCGGCGGCGGCCGCGTCGAGCAGGTCGACGACGAGGGTGCCGTCCCCGCCGGGCGCGCCCGCAGGAGAGGCGGCGTCCGGCGCACCCGCGGGGAGGGCGGCGTCCGGCGCGCCCACGGCGAGGGTGCTCATGAGCACCCGCCCGCGGGCTCGGTGATCTCGACGACCGCGCTGGTGCAGCTGTAGCCGGTGCCGCCGCCGACCAGCAGGACCCGGTCGCCCGCGGCCACCTCGCCGGTCTCCAACAGCTCGTTCAGACCGGCGATGTGGTCCCCGGCGCCCAGGTGGCCCACCTCGCGGCAGAATTCCCAGGTGGAGCGCTTCTCGTCGACGCCGAGCTGCCGTTCCAGCTGCCAGAGCATTCGCTGGTGCCCGGTGGCATTGAGGACGACCCGGGCGACGCGCTCGATCGGCGTGTCGGCCTCGGCCAGCGCGGCCCGGATGGACTCCGCCGCCACCTCGGCCGTCCGGACCGTCACGGCCCGCAGGTTGCGGTGGGTGCGGAAGTACTCCTCGGTCCGCGCCCCCAGGTCCACCGGCCGGTCCGCCGCCTCCGGGCCGGGGCGGAACCCGGTGCCCCGGGGCAGGCCCTCCAGCGAGTTGTCCACCCGGGTGGCGGTGGCCAGCAGCCGGCCGACCGCGTTCTCGGGGGAGGCGCTCAGGACCACGGCGGTGCCGCCGTCGCCGTAGACCAGACCCCGCTCGGCCCGCCAGCGGTCGAAGGCCGGCGGCGAGAAGCGGTCGGCCGTGGTCAGCAGCACGGCCTCGTCCCGGCCGGGCTCGCAGGCCCGGAGCCGGCCGGCCGCCAGCTCCATCCCGGCGAGCCCGGCGTTGCACTGCTGCAGCAGGTCGAAGGCGGGCACCGCCGGGCCGACCGTGTGCTGCGCCACGTACGCGGCCGCGGGCCACAACTCGGCACCCTGGAACCACAGGTAGCTGTGGAAGACGGTGCCGATCCGCTCGGCCGTGCGGCCCGCCCGGCGCAGTGCGGTGCGGGCCGCGCGGACCGCCATCTCCGGCGGTGCCAGGTCGTCCGGCCCGCCGGCGGTGGCCGCGCTGACCGAGTCGATCCGGTTGACGGCGTGCTCCCGGGCGTCGTACGCACCGGCCGCGACCGCCGCGGCGGCGTCCGCGCGGTCGGCCAGCCAGACACCCGTGCCGGCCAGGTACACCTGCTCCCAGCGCATGTCCCTCCGATCTCCGGCCCCGCGGCAGCGCTCTGCCGGGGGCGACTGTCGGTGACGATGCTTCCGCCCGCGGCCTGCCGCGCGGTTGCCCTCCACTGGCGCCCGGTCGGTGCTGCGCTGGCCGCCGTCTGACGGCGCACGGACGGCCGACTGACCGGCCGGGGTGGTGCCGCTGACGGCGGACGGGCCGCCCACCGGCGGCCCACGGGGAGCGGACCGGAGCGGCGCTGAAGCCGCACTGAAGCCGCACTGAAGCCGCACTGACAACGCGCTGAAGCCACGCCGGAGCCCGCCCGGGGCACCACCGCAGCCCGCCCGGAGCGCCGCCGGTGCCCGCCCCCGGCCCCGTCGCGCGCCGGTGCCCGGCCCCGCCGAAGGCGGGACCGGGCACCGGGAGTGACTTCCGGAGAGAGCTCCGGGGGCGAGCGCGGCGGCGCGGCCTCAGGGAGTCAGGCGCAGGCGGTCGCGGGCGGCCGCGTCCACCGCCGCCGTCCCGTACGGCCAGGCCAGGCTGTCGCCCCTGGCCCAGAGCGCGGTCTGGTCGGTGTAGGTGTCCGCGGTGGCGTGGCCGGAGGCGCCGGTCAGGTTGATCCAGCGCGAGCGCTCGAAGTCCGCCAGGTCCACCACCATCCGCATCGAGGGGACCCAGATCACCTCGAAGCCCTTCTTCGGGTCCCAGCCGTTGGCCAGCACCGTGTCGGTACCGCCGCCGACGCCGATCGGGTCCGCGTTCAGCAGCCACTGCAGCGGGGCGGGCCCGGCGGTGCCCAGGGTGGGGTTCTCCAGCGTCAGGGTGTGCAGGGCGCCCCAGCGCCACTTCTGCGGGTCGTCGCCGAGCCGCTTCTTCAGGTCGGTGGCGGCCTGCTCCATGGCCCGGCGCAGCATGGCGTCGCGGCCCTGGACGGCGGGGTCGGCGGTACTCGTCCACCAGAGGCTGTCCGGCTTGTCGAGCAGGCCGCGCACCACCTCGAACCAGTGGCCGCCGCCGTCCGGGTAGGCGTAGCCCTTGACCCCGGCCCGGCTCAGCCGGTCGGTGAACGCCTCCTTCAACAGCTCGCGCCAGACCGCGTTGAAGTAGGCGGCCGGTGCCGAGTCGGCGCCCTGGTTGAAGTCCCAGCCGCGCAGCAGCTCCCGGGCCGGCCCGGCCTCGGCGCCGACCTGGACCCGGAGCAGGTGGGGCACCAGGTTGGCGGCGTTGCCGTTCCAGGTGTCCTGGGTGATCCGCTCCATCGCCGCGACGTCCAGCTTGCCGGCCTGCTCGATCAGTTCGCCGATCCGGCGGCTGCGGTGGCCGGTGCCCCAGTCGGCGCCGATCAGGTGCGGGTAGCCGGGGCCGACGACCGCGTTGTTGGCGGTGACGATGTAGCCCTCCGGCGGGTTGAAGCTGGTGGGCAGCTGGTCGAAGGGCAGGTAGCCGGTCCAGTCGTAGGCGCCGGTCCAGCCCGGCACCGGGCGGCGGCTGTCGCCGGCCTTGCGGACGGGGATGCGGCCCGGCGTCTGGTAGCCGATGTTGCCGGCGGTGTCCGCGTAGATCATGTTCTGCACGGGGGAGGCGAAGACCGCGGCGGCGGCGCGGAAGTCCTTCCAGTCCTTGGCCCGGTCGAGGGCGAAGAGGGCGTCCACCGTGGGGGCGGGGTCGAGTGCGGTCCACTGCATCGCCACCGCGTAGCCGTCCTGCTCGCCGTGCGGCGGGACGTCCGGCACCCGGCCGCGGTCGGCCACCTCGTCGGCGGTCTTGAGCACGTCCGAGATCAGCGGGCCGTGCAGGGTGGACCGGACGGTCAGGTCGACCGGACGTCCGCCCGCCACCTTGATCCGCTCCTGGCGTAGGGTCAGCGGCAGCCGGTTCCCCTCGTGCTCGTAGGTGGAAGCGTCGACCCGTTCCACGAACAGGTCGGAGTCGGCGGCGCCGAGGTCGGTGAAGCCCCAGGCGATGTCGGCGTTGTGGCCGATCACCACGCCCGGCATGCCGGCGAAGGTGAAGCCGCTGACGTCGAAGGCGCAGTCCGGGCCGATCCGGGTGCAGTGCAGGCCGACCTGGTACCAGATGCCCGGCAGTGAGGGGGTCAGGTGCGGGTCGTTCTCCAGCAGCGGCTTGCCGGTGGTGGTGCGACTTCCGGCCACCACCCAGGAGTTGGAGCCGATGCCGGTGCCCTGCGGGCCGAGGACGGCGGCCAGGACGGTGCGCACCGCCGCGCTGTCGGCCAGCGCGGCCGAGGCTGCGGCGGGGACGGCGGGGACGGCGGGCGGTGCGGGCTGGGTGGGCGCCGGTGCGGCGGCGGGTCCCGCCTGAGGGTCGGCCGTCCGAGGGTCGGCCGCCGGCTGGGCGGCGGGCGCCCGGTCGGGCACGATGGGCGTCCAGCGCCCGTAGTCGTACGGGGGGAAGAGGTCGTCGGACGCCCCGTCCGGCAGGTCGGCGGGCAGCATCGCGTGCTCGAACTGGTCGATCATGCCGGTGTTGAGGTTCCAGGCCATGGTCTTCAGCCAGGAGACCGAGTCGGCCGGGGTCCACGGCTCGGGCCGGTAGTCGCCGGCGACGAAGCCGAGCACCGGGTACTCGACCGACAGTTCGGCGCCCTCGTGCCGGCCGAGGTAGGCGTTGACGCCGTCGGAGAAGGCCCGCAGGTACTCCTGGGTCTGCGGCGACAGCATCGTCACCTCCTGCTCGGCCACCCGGTACCAGCCGAAGGTGCGGGCCACCTTGTCGGTCTGCACCTCGCTCGGGCCGAACATCTCGGCCAGCCGGCCCGCGGTGACGTGCCGTTGGACGTCCATCTGCCAGAACCGGTCCTGCGCCTGGGCGTAGCCCTCGGCGAGGAAGAGGTCGTGCGCGTTGTCGGCGTAGATCTGCGGGATGCCGGAGGCGTCCCGGACGATCCGGGCCTCGCCGTGCAGCCCCGGCACGGTGGTGGTACCGGAGAGCTGCGGCAGCGAGCGCTGCACCGTCCAGTACGCGTAGCCGGCCAGGCTGCCGGCGGCCAGCAGGACCAGGGCCGTGAGGACGACCGCGGTCCGCTTGAGTATCCGCAGCACGCGCCGGCGCCGTGCGCGCGGCGCGGGGGCGGCGTCGGCCCCGGCCTCGGCGGGCGGGCCGGCGTCGGGCGTGTCAGCGGCTGGGGCCGGTGTGCGCTCGGCCTCCGGTGCGGCTGCGGCCTCCGGTACGGGTTCGGCGGCCGGTGCGGTATCGGCGGCCGGTACGGGTTCGGTGGCCGGACGCGGATCGTCCGGCGCGGTGGTGTCGGTCTGGACTGTCACGGGGTGGTGCTTCCTTGTCTCGACGGGATTCCGGCCATGGCAAGTGCCGCCGTGCGCGCGCGGGCAGGCGCGGGCGCACGGCGGCGGGGGGCAAGCGGGCGGGGACAAGCGAACGGGCAGACGGAAGGGCAGGCGCGGGGCGAGCGCGCGGGCAGAGGGGGCGCGGCGGACGGGCAGGGCCGGCGTAGGGCCGGGCGCCGCGGATGCCGGTCGAGCCGACGTGCGGTCGCGGGGAGTTCACGGTCCTGCGTCCCTGACCGCACCGGGGACGGGGCGGACCGGTGGGGCGCCGGTCCGCCGTGTCAGCGGGCCAGGCGGGTCGGGCCGTCGGCCCAGGGTCCGCGTGCGGCTGCGCGCGGTGCGGGCACGGTGGCCGGCGTCGTGCCGACCAGGGCGAGGTGCGGGCGCCCGACCCCCGGCTCCGTGCGGAGCGCCGCCGTCGCTGCTGCCGGTACGTCATGGCCCGGGGCAGGGTCGGCGCCAGGCTCGACCGGGGTGGCGGGGTGGGCGAGGGAGAGCGGGACGGCGGGGCGGGCCAGTACGAGCGGGTCGGGGCGTCCGGCGAGGATCGCCTCCTCGATGCTGCGCAGCTCCGGCCCCGGCAGCAGGCCGAGGTTCTCCGTCAGGGTGTGCCGGGCCCGCTGGTACGCGGCCAGGGCGTCGGCCTGCCGGCTGCCCCGGTAGAGCGCGACCATGAGCAGGGTCCAGAGCCGCTCGCGGTACGGGTGCTCGGTGGTGAGGACGAGCAGGTGGGGCACCAGCCAGGCGTGGCCGCCGAGTTGGAGCGCCAGCTCGGCGTGCTCCTCGACCACGGCGAGGCGCAGTTCGGCGAGCCGGGTGCGTTCGACGTCGAGCAGCGGCCCGCTGACTCCGGTGAGTGCGGGGCCGGACCAGGAGTCCAGGGCGGCGGCGAGGGTCCGTTCGGCGGCCTCGGGCTGCCCGGCCGAGCGCAGCGCCCGGGCATCGGCCACCGACCGCTCGAAGCGGCCGAGGTCGCACTGGTGGGGGCCGACGGAGAGCCGGTAGGAGGCGCCGATCCGGGTGAGCACGCCGCCGGTGGTGCGCGGTGCGCGGTCGGGTTCGAAGAGCCTGCGCAGCTTGGAGACGTACGCCTGCACCAGGTTGGCGCCGTCCGCCACGGTGGCGTCGCCCCAGATCCCGTCGATCAGGTGGTCGCGGCCGACGGGCGAGCCGGCGCGCAGCAGCAGGACGGCGAGCAGGGCGCGCTGGCGGGGCGCTCCGAGCGGGAGTTCGATGCCGTCCCGCCAGCCCCGGACTTCACCCAGCAGTTCGAAGCTGAGGCCGGCCGGGTGGGTGGGCGGAAGGAGAGGAGTGGTCATGGCAGCCTCCGCCGAGCCGGGGCCGTCGCGTGGCGGCTCGGACGCAGTTGTGGGATCTGGTGCGGGGTCAGGGCCGCGCCGGGGAAGCCGGGTCCGGTCAGGGTCGGTCGGAGCCGGGGTGGCGCGGGTCCGGGCCGGCCGGACGGTGGTGCCGGGCGGCCCGGCGCCGGTTCACCACTGCCAGCCCATGTCGTTCGTGTCCGCGTTGTGGTGCTGGGCGCCCGTGTTGGTGGCGCTGGTGGTGTTGGTCGCGGTGCCGGTCGACGTGGTCGACGTGGCCGGCTCCTGGCCGGCGACGGTGGTGGTGCGGTCCGGCGCCGCGGTCCCGGTACCGGCGGCGAGCCCGGCGGCGGCGGCCAGGACCACGGTGGCGGCGGCGAGGGCGGAGACGAGACGGAACTTCAGGGCGGACATGGTGGCTCCTTTCGGGCATGGGGATGCCCGGTCGTGTGGTGTGGGTGATCGGCGGGGCGGCGGTCGGTGCCAGTGCTGCTCGCCGCGCTTCGACACTTCGATTCTGCCCGGCCCGCAAGCCGGTTGTCCCTGCTCTCGGGTGACACAAGTTGTCGCTGGCATATCTGTGTCAGCGGCCGCGGCCGGATCGTGCCGGGGGTGCCGCGACGGTCAGACGTCCACGAACCACCCGGTCAGTTCGGGGGTCCCGGCGATCGCCTGGGCACAGACGGTCAGGCAGAGGGCGCGCGCGGTGTCCGGGCACGGTGCGATCACGAACATCACGCCGCGCGCGCCGGCGCGCGAGCCGTGCACGCGGATGTGCTCCGGGCCGCGGTGGAGGTGGGCGGCGGCGCGCAGCGCGGTGGCCACCGCGCCGTCGGCCGGAACCGGCGCGTCGCGGGGGCGGGTCATGGTGAAGTGAACGACATGCACGCAGCCACGATGGTGGAAGTCGGGCGCCGACAGGCGGGCCCGGGCGGGCACGTTCTTGCCATGGCCTGCCTGTGCCAGCCCGAAAGTCCGATTTCCTGTGATCGATCCCGTTCTGCGACCGTCGGCCGTCGTCCGGTCCCGGTCCGCTTCCGGTGTGTTCGCGTCCGGTTCCGTCCCTCTGTGGTGGCACCGAACACCGGCTGATCGGCGGGTGCCTGGGCTTTCGGCGACGGTGGTATTTTCTGACCTGGACCTGCTCAGATGTGCATGCCGGGGCTCTGTGTCCATCGCCGTACGTGCGCGAACCGATTCCTGGTCGCGACGCAGCTCGTTTCACGTCAGGGGGCCGATCGAATGCTGACCACGCTGGGACTCACGCGCGAGGCCGAGACCGTCTACCGCCTCATGCTGAGTCAGCCGGACTGGGGCGTGGTCCGCATCGCCGAGTCGCTCGCCTGGGCGGAGACGGCCGTCCGCGCCGCGATGGACGAGCTGGCCGACCACGAGCTGATCCGCCCGTCCTGGGAGGGCGGCGGGGTGATGCGCACGGTCAGCCCCAAGGTCGCCTTCGAGGCGCTGATCGCCCGCCGGCAGGCCGAGGTCGCGCGCAAGCAGCACGAGGTCGAGTCCAGCCGGGCCGCGATCGCCGGGCTGGTCGCCGAGTACTCCATGCTGCGGCCCGAGGAGGGCTCCGGAGGCGTCGAACACCTGACGGGCCTGGACGAGATCCGGGCCCGCCTGGAGGAGTTGGGCGCCCAGGCCGGCCGCGAGACGATGTCCTTCGCCCCCGGCGGCAAGCAGACCCCGGAGAACCGCGAGGCCAGCCGCCCGATCACGCAGGCGCTGCTGGACCGCGGGGTCAAGGTGAGGACCGTCTACCTGAGCAGCATCCGCAACGACCCGGGCAGCGTCGAGCACGCCAACTGGCTGGCCGCGCAGGGCGGCGAGACCCGCACCACCAGCGTCCTGCCGATGCGGATGCAGATCGTGGACCGCGAGGTCGCGATGGTCCCCCTCGATCCCGACGACCTGACCAAGGGCGTCGCCGTGATCCGCGAACTCGGCGCCGTCGCCGGCCTGTGCGCGCTCTTCGACCAGATCTGGGAGCAGTCCGAGGTGCTCGGCGCCGCCCCCGTCACCCCGGCCGGCGAGATCACCCCGCAGCAGCGCGAACTGCTCCGTCTGCTCTCCGCCGGCCTCACCGACGAGGCCGCCGCCCGCCGCCTCGGTGTCTCCCTCCGGACCGAGCGCCGGATGATCACCGACCTGATGGACCAGCTCGGTGCCCAGAGCCGGTTCCAGCTCGGCCAGCGGGTGACCGAGCGCGGCCTCCTCTGACGGGCCGCCGGGCCCGCCCGCCCCCGCTGCTTCCCGGCGCGGACGGGCCGCGGACCGGCTCAGCCTGCGGACGGCCAGGGGACGGTGGTCCGGACCGGGGCGTCGTAGTCGGTCCCGGGGACGTGCCACCCGTAGAGCCGGCCCACCTGCGCCCGGAACCAGTCGGTGTCCGCGAGTCCGGTCAGCGTGTCGGTGGTCGCGGCGGCCCAGCGCTCGTGGACGGCGGCCTGGACCTTCTCGTCCATCTCCCAGCCGTCCAGGCGGATCCGCTGCTGCCCGTCGAGCTGGAGCGGCGCCGCGCCGGTGAGCTGCTGCCACAGGGCGGTGGCCTGCTGGGCGGTGCTCCGGAAGCCGTCACCGAGTTCGGCGCGGAGGAGGCTGGTGTAGAGGGCGATGGACGGGATGGCCGTCGACGCCTGGGTGACGGCCGCGCCCGCGACCACGGTGTGGGCCTGTCCGCCGACCGGGGCCAGGTCCTGCTGGAGGCGGCGCGCGGTGTCCTCCAGGTGCTGCTTGGCCGCGCCGATGGTGCCGGCCCGGTAGATCGGCGCGGTCAGGTCCGAGCCCACGTAGGTCAGCGCCACCGTGTGGAAGCCGGGGTGGACGAGGCCGCGGTCCGTCAGGGCGTCGACCCAGAGCTTCCAGTCGGCGCCGCCCATGACCTGCACGGTCGCGTCCCGCTCCGCCTCGGCGGCCGGGTCGAGCTCCAGGGAGCCGACCAGCGGGGCGTCGCCGTCGAACTGCAGGGTCTTGGCCCGGTAGGCGGACCCCAGGGGCTTGATCACCGAGTGGTGGACCTCGCCGGTGACGGGGTCGGTGCGGCGGGGCGCGGCGACGCTGTAGACGAGGAAGTCGACCCTGCCGTACCGGGCGGCGAGGTGGTCCAGCGCCTGCTCCTTGGCCGCGTCCGAGAAGGCGTCCGCGTTGAGGAAGGCGAAATCGCCGTCCGGTCCGGCGAGCGCCGCGGTGCGGGCCGTCCGGTACCAGCCGCCGGAGGCGGTCCGGCGCTCCGTCTCGGGGGCCTCGAAGGCGATCCCGAGCCCGCGCATCCCGTGGGTGCGCAGCGCGGCGACGGTGGCGGCGAGGCCGTAACCGGCGCTGGAGCCGATGATCAGGGCGACCGGCCCCGGCGCGGTGCGCGGGCCGGCGGGTGCGGGGGTCTGCTGCCACAGCTCGTCCACGACGGCGGCGCAGCCCTCGGGGTGGGAGTTGACGTAGAGGAAGCCGCGGTTGCCGGGCTTGATCTGGCGGAGAGTCATCGGTTTCCTTCGCTGGGAGCCGTCGCCCCGGTGAGGGCGTGCGCCACCGGCAGTGGGCCGGCCGGACACCATCCTGTCCGGCCGGTCCGGAGCGGGACGTGGCGATCTTCGCCAGGCTCTGCCCGGAAATCTTGTTGATCTCCTCCTCGCGCCTGAGGTGTCGTCACGACGGTTTGCCCAACCGCCTCACAGGGCCGGGCGGGCTCGGTAGCGTGACCGCATGGACACGAATGAACGGTTACTCCACGCCTCGTCGTTCGGCGCGGCGGCCGTCGCCTACGCCGAGCACCGTCCGGACTACGCCCAGGCGGCGGTGCGCTGGGCGCTTGCGCCCGCGCCCGGCCCGCGCGTGCTCGACCTCGGGGCCGGGACCGGCAAGTTGACCGCCACGCTGGTCGCACTGGGCGCCGAGGTCATCGCCGTCGAGCCCGACCCGGGGATGCTGGCCGAGCTGCGCCGCTCGCTGCCGTCCGTCCGCGCCCTGTCGGGCAGCGCGGAGGCGATCCCGCTGCCGGACGGCTCCGTCGACGCTGTGCTGGCCGGCAACGCCATGCACTGGTTCGACATGGCCGTCGCGGGACCGGAGCTCGCCAGGGTCCTCGCCCCCGGCGGCGTCCTGGCCGGCCTCTGGAACCTGATGGACGACCAGGTCGACTGGGTGGCCGGGCTCGCGCAGGTGAGCGGGAGTGCGGCCGTCGGGCCGCGGGACACGCCCGCGAGCTGGCGCGCCGAGACGGCCGGGATGCACCTTCCGAAGGACGGCGGGCCGGCCCGGTTCGGGGCGCCGGAGCAGGCCGGGTTCCCGCACGGGCAGCGGCGCACCGCCGACTCCCTCGTCGCGACTCTCGCCACGCGTGCGGGGGTGCTGGTGATGCCGGAACCGGAGCAGGGGGCCCTGCTCGGGCGGATCCGCGCCTTCCTCGCGGGCCGGCCGGAGACCGCCCGGGGTGAGTTCACGCTGCCGATGCTGACCGGGGTGCTGCGCGTCCGGCGGCTCTGACGTGCCGGGCCCGGGCCGCGGTTGGCGGGCCGCCGTCGCCCGGCCGCGGTTGCCCGGCGGCCGCGCGCGCAGCGGCCGGGCGGCGTCAACGGGCCGCGCCGGTCGGCTGGTTGAGAGAAGGAGAGCCGCTACCGCGGGCCGGTGCGCAGGCGAGGTCCTGCGCACCGGCCCGCGGTGCGGCCGCGGGCGGGTGCCTCAGCCCGTGATCGGCTTGAGCGCGGTGGTGAGGATCGCCGCCATGCCGGCCGCGCCGTTGTAGGAGCCGACGGTGGCGTCGTTGGCGGCGTTGATGATGTCGTCCCCGGCGACCTGGTTCCCGTCGCCGACGATGATCGTCCCGTAGTTGCCGCCCGCGGCCTGGGCGGCGTCCGTGGCGGAGCCGGCGACCCCGTTCGACCCGTTGCCGGAGCCGACGGTGGCGTCGTGGCCGGCGTTGATGATGTCGTAGCCGGCGACCTGGTTGCCGTCGCCGACGATGATCGTCCCGTGGTTGCCGCCGGAGACGACCTCGGCGCTCGCGGCGGTCGGTACGGCGGCGAGGCCGGCGGCGGCGAGCAGGGCCAGCATCCGGGCGATGTGACGGTTCATGGCGATTTCTCCACTTCTGTCCGTAGATGTTCCCGTTCGGGCGAAGGTGACAGTAGGCGGAGCTCCCCGGGGTGGCGGACGATGGTCCGCCGCCCGTGGCGTGTCGGCCGGGCCGGTCGGGGCCGGTCGGGTCAATCGCCGGACCCGGGACGCCGGACCCGGGACGCCGGGCCCGTGCGAGCCCGAGCCGTCCTCGTCCGGGTTTCGAGTCCGTTTATCGGACGTCAACCTACCGTTGGTGAGATCGAGGCTCCCTGTCAGCACACCGACAAGAAGGAGTGTCTTCCGTGACCTCTCATCTCAGGCGCGCCACCGGCCGCGCCCGGACGTTGCCGGCGCTGGTGGCGGCGCTGTGCGGGATCATCGGCACCGGCGCGGCCGGTGCGACCCCGGCCGCCGCGGCCGCCGCCGACCAGCGCCACCCGATCTACGCCATCGCGCACCGGGTCGACACCCTGGACGGCGTGGACGCCGCCCTCAACCACGGCGCGAACAGCATCGAGATCGACGTCTGCGCCTGGTGGAACCCGAACGAATGGCGCGCCTACCACGACTGCTCCTCGGCCGGTGACAACCGGCTGGGCCCCAGCTTCGACAGCATGATCGACCGCATCGTGTCCAACGCCAACGCGGGGCGCCGGCTCGCACTGGTCTGGCTGGACATCAAGGACCCGAACTACTGCGGCGAGCAGCAGAACCGCGGATGCAGCGTCGCCGGCCTGCGCGACAAGGCGCAGCGGCTGACGGCCGCCGGGATCCAGGTGCTCTACGGCTTCTACGAGTACCACGGCGGCAACACCCCGGACGTCGGCGGCCGGGGCTGGAAGAGCCTGGAGGGCAGGCTCGGCCCCCTGGAGGGCATCACCACCACCGGGACCCGCGACCAGGTCCGCAACGCCTTCAACCGGTCCGGCTCCGGCTTCCCGGCCGGCCACCGGGTGATGGACTACGGCGACAGCGACATCACCAAGGGCTTCGGCAACTGCACGGAGGCCACCTACAACACCTGCGCGGAGCTGAAGAAGGGCGCCGGCGACCGTGCCGCCGGCCAGCTCGCGGCCACGCTCTCCTGGACGACCACCTACAACGACCCGTGGTACGTCGACAAGCTGCTGGGCGATGCGCGCGTGGACGGCATCATCGCGGGCTACGGCGCCTTCACCGGCGTGCGCGAGTACGACAACAGCTGGCAGTGCGCCAACGCCGTCAACCTCGTCCGCGACTGGGTGAACCGCCACAGCGGCACCCACCGCATGGCCACCGGCGGTGACCGCCTGTTCAGGTAGCGGCACCCCGGGCCCGTTTGGCTGCGCCGCGCCCGCGGGCCGTCCGCCTCCCGCTGGGGTGGCGGATCCCCGGGCCGGCTGCCCGGGCTTCTGGGACCATGCCCCCATGGACACCGAGACGCTCGTACGCACTCGCCGGGCCCTGCACGCGGTGGCGGAGCTGGTCCTCGCCGGGCCGCAGTACCGGGCCGCCGGCACGATCCGGCTGCGCGCCTGCCCGGGCGGCTTCGCCACCGTCGTCGAGCCGGAGCTGCGGGTCGTCGGCGCGGAGCTGGTCGCGCCCGGGCGGGTGCTCTCCCTCGAACGGACCACCTGCACCGAGCTCGGCGCGGCCCTCGGGTCGGCGGTCGGCGCTCCCGCCGGGCTGTACCACGACGGCCCGGGCGTCGCGCCCGACGACGCGGTGGAGGCGGACCCGTCCGCCGCCCGCCGGATCGCGGACTGCTTCGCGCTCGGCGACGCCGCGCTCCGCGGGCTGTTCGCGGGCGCGGACCCGGTCATCTGGCCCGAACACTTCGACATCGGGGTGACCGCCGACGAGGTGAACTACGGCATCTCGCCGGGCGACGCCTTCCAGCCCGAGCCCTACGCCTACGTCGGCCCGCACACCCCGCCGCAGCAGGGCGGGTTCTGGAACGCGCCGTTCGGGGCAGCCCGGACGATCCGCGAACTCGGCGACGTCGGCGGCCTCACGGCCTTCCTGGAGCAGGGCCGCCGACTGGCCCACGGCGCCTGACGGGTCCACGGCGCCTGACGGGCCCGCGGCGTCCGACGGGCCGACGGCGTCCGCCGGGCCCACCGCGCCTGACGGGCCCGGCGGGGGGGCCTCAGGGCAGCAGGATCAGCTTGCCCGTCATCCGGCCGCTCCGGCTGAGCCGGTGCGCCTCCTCGGCCTCGGCGAGCGGCAGGGTCTGCGCGAGGGAGACCCGGAGGCTGCCGTCGGCCACAGCGGCCACCAGCGGCTCCAGCCGCCGGCCGGTGGGCCTGCCGAGGATGCTCCGGGAGCGCCCCGGCGCGACGAGCAGCTGCAGGAGGGAGGCCGGGTCGTCGCCCGCCACCATGATGTGGCGGCCCTGCGCGGACAGCAGCGCCCGGCAGCCGGCGCCGGGGTAGCTGCCGACGCAGTCGACGACGAGGTGGAAGGGGCCGTGGGCGCGGGCCTGCGCCAGCGCGTCCCCCGATCCGTAGTCGATCACCGCATCGGCGCCCAGACCGCCGACCAGCTCCGCGTTCCGCGCCGAACAGACGCCGACCGTGAAGGCGCCCTCCGACTTGGCGATCTGCACGGCGAGTTGGCCCACGGCCCCGGAGGCGCCCAGGACCAGCACCCGGCGCTCGGCCGGCTGCGCCCGGCGGATCCGGCCCAGGTCCACCACCGCCATCCGGGCGGTCACCCCGCTCACCGGGAGGGCGGCGGCCACGGTGAGGTCGACCGAGTCCGGGACGGTGCAGAGCTGGTCCGCGCGCACCACCACCGTGTCGGCGTACGAGCCGCGCTGCCGCCGGGAGAAGTCGGTCCCGCCCACCACCCGGTCGCCGGGCGAGAAGCCCGTGACCCCCGGACCGACCGCGTCGACCACCCCGGCGAAGTCCACCCCCACGACCACCGGCGGCCTCGGCCCCAGCACCCGGGCGGCCAGCCGGAGCGGACCGTAGCTGCGCATCTTCCAGTCGACCGGGTTCACCCCGACCGCCCGGACGCCGACCCGGACCTCTCCCTTGCGCGGCTCGGGTGTGGGCAGCTCCACGAGCTGCAACCGTTCGCCGGCCTTCCAACTGCGCTGCGCCATGGCTCTCATGACGTGGTAGCCTACGGCGCCCCGCGGCAGGCCGCGGTGGATCAGGGCCGCGGCCGGATCGGGCCCGCGCCGGATCAGCCGCCGTAAGCGGACCGCCCCGTCGACAACCCCGGGCAGCGTGATCGTGGGGCGGGCGAACCGGGTGCCGGCCTCCCTCGCCCGGCCGGCTCCCCGGCGGCAGGTCGTCCGGGCCGTCGGGCGGATGACCGCCGCGGAGGCCTGATGGCGGGTGCGGTCCGTCCGGGGCGGAGAGCCGGCCGGCCCTCCGCCCCGCACTACGGGGTCGGCTCATCCGGTCCAGGGAGCCTTCCAGGTCGAGCTCGCCCTCGCGGGTCCGGATTCCGGCCGCCACGGCGGCGCCCTCGTCCGCTACGCCTCCCCGCGGACCGGGGACCCGCCCGGCGAGGTCTCCCCGTCCGGATCCCGGGGCCTCGACCGCAGGCGGCCCCGCGCCGCCCGGCGGTCGAGCCTGCGCTGCTCGGCCTGCGCCCAGCGGCCCGCCCGGACCGGGTCGAGCGGCATGCCGTGGCCGACGTGGAGCCGGGCGGGCTTGAGGGCGAGCATCGCGCGGAGGCTGGCGAGGTTGGCGAGCGGGTCGTCGTGGAAGGGCGGGTTGGCGGGGCGGCCCGGGATCAGGCCCAGGAAGGAGTTGGCGATGAGGTCGCCGGCCACCAGATCCCCGTCGTCGGTGAGGAGCGAGACCGATCCGGCGGTGTGGCCGGGGGTGGGGATGATGCGGCCGTCCACGCCGAAGTCCGAGACGTCGGTCTCTCCGTGCAGGACGATGTCGGGCTCGAACGGCTCGGCCGGTTCGTGGAGCTTCGGGTTGCGGGCCATCAGCCGCCCCATCGGCCCGGTGGGCAGGTACGGCAGGCGGCCGCGTCCGGAGCGGTAGGGGCCCAGGTCGGCGGCGTGCGCGGCGATCGGCGCGCCGGTGAGCCGGCGCAGTTCGGCGGCGGAGCCGAAGTGGTCGAGGTGGCCGTGGGTGACGACGATGAGGCGGACGTCGCGCGGGTCGACGCCGTGCGCGGCGACCTGCTCGGTGATCCGCCGGCCGCTGCCGGGGGTTCCGGCGTCGACGATGATCGGGTGGCGGCCGAGCAGCAGGTGGGCGTTGACTGCTCGCCGGCCCACGACGGGCAGGGCGACGACCTCGGTGCGGGACAACGGGAGACTCCTCCGGCAGGTGGGACGCGGGTACGGTCGGTGGGTTCAGCGGGCGGACGGATGGGGGTGGAACCGGCGCCGGTACTCGGCCGGGGTGGTGCCCAGCCGACGGCGGAAGGCCCGGTGCAGCGTCTCGACCGAGCCGATTCCGCTGGCCGCCGCGATGTCGGGCAGGCTGTGCGCGGACTCCTCCAGGAGGCGGCGGGCGGCCTCCACCCGGACCGCCTCCAGGTAGTCGGCGGGGGTGCGGCCGGTGCACTCGCGGAAGACGCGGGCGAAGTGCCGGACGCTCAGGTGCAGGCGGGCGGCCATGGTCTCGACCGAGATCCGGGCGGTGAGGTTGCCGTCGATCCAGCGGCGGAGTTCGTCGATCCGGTCGTCGGCCGTGCTCTGGAGCGAGAGCGGCACGCTGAACTGGCTCTGGCCGCCGGGCCGCTTGACGTACATGACCATGGCGCGGGCGGCGTCGAGGGCGAGCGCGGGGCCGAGGTCCTCGGCCACCATGGCGAGGGCGAGGTCCAGGGCGGAGGTCACGCCGGCGCAGGTCCAGGTCCGGCCGGCGCGGATGAAGATCGGCTCGGGGTCGACCGCGACGTCCGGGTACTCCGCGGCCAGTCGGTCGGCGGTGAGCCAGTGCGTGGTCGCGGGCAGGCCGGTGAGGAGCCCGGCCGCGGCCAGCAGGTGGACGCCCGCGCACACGCCGCCGACGCGCCGCGCGGCCGGGGCCGCCGTGGCCAGCCACGCGACGACGTCGGGATCGACGACCGCCTCGTGCCGGCCGCCCGCGGCGGTCATCGCGCCGGCCACCAGGAGGGTGTCGACGCCCGGGCCCACCTCCGTCAGCGACCGTGCCGCGACCAGCTCGATCCCGGCTGCGGTGGGCAGCGGGCCGGCCTGCGGGGCGGCGATCTCGACACGGTAGGCCGGGGCGTCCTCGGCCACCAGGCGTGAGGCGATCGAGAACACCTCGGCGGGGCCGGTCACCTCCAGCAGTTCGACGCCGGGGAAGGCGGCGATGACGACGGTGCGCGGTTCGGGCATACGGCGATCCTTCCGCCGGCCCGGCGGTGTCCGCAATGACGGGGTTCTGTCGGATTCGGCCATCGGCCGTCGGCCGTTCGCCCCGGGCGGGGCTCGGGCGAAGATCGGGCGGAGACGTCCGGGCCGTGAGCCCCGGGACCCGGCGCACGGTGCCGCCGACGTGCAACCGCCCCGCGGCGGGCGGCCGTTCGGGGCGGTCAGGCGGTCGGGCAGTCAGGCGGAGCGGCGGTAGGAGGTGACGGAGATCCGGACCGGGCCGTCGTCGGCGGCGGTGGCGAGGGTGCGGACGACGGCGATGTCCTGGCTGCCCGGGGCCCGGACGCAGAAGGCGCGGTCGGGGCGCAGCCGGGCGAAGGGGAGAGTGGCGGCGGGCTGGGTCTCGATGCCCTTGAGGCAGTCGGCCAGGGTGAGCGAGCCGGTCGCGGAGATGTGGGCGTCGCTGTCCTCGGGGAGGTAGAACCGGCCGGCCTGGCGGCCCAGGTACCAGGGGGCGGTGTCCTGCGGGACCACCTTGCCGGCCCTGAGGTCGAACTCGTGGTACTGGTCCGGGGAGGTGAGGTCGACGTCGGTGAAGGCGACCGTGTAGCCGGGGACACCGGTCGGCTGCGGGGGCGTTGCGGGCGCCGCGGTGGCGGACGTGGTGGGACCGGCGGGGCCGGTGGTCGGGGGGAGGCTGCCGGTGGCGGCGACGGTCTGGTCGTCGAGGTCGTCCAGGTACTCGGGGTCGAGGACGACGACGGCCGCCGCGGCGCCGACCAGCAGGGCGACGGTGGTCAGCAGTGCGGTGCGGGCGCTCCGGCGCGCGGTGGCCGCCGCTCTGCGCCGGCCGGGGACCGGTCGCGGCGGTACCTGCTCCGGCTCCGGCAGGACGGCCGTCGCTGCGGGGCGGACGCGGGCGGTCGGGGCGTCGGCTCCCGCCCGGGCCGCGTCGAGGGCCGGGCCCACCGCCGCGTCGAGGGCGGTGGCGGGCGGGGGAGGCGTGGTCGGCAGGTCGGTGTGGCGGTGCAGCTCGGTGCTGACCTGCCGGGGCAGCCAGTCGTCGGAGAAGCGGAGCTCGCCGCCGGTGGCGGGGTGGCGGCGGGCCGCCTCGATCAGCCGGCCGGTGTCCGGGCGGTCCGCGGGGTTCTTGGCCAGACAGTGCCGTGCCAGCTCGTGCAGTCCGTGCGGCAGACGCGAGAGGTCGGGTTCCTCGTGCACCGCCCGGTACAGCGAGGCGGACTCGGGGCCGTCGCCGAAGGGTGCGGTACCGGAGCCGACGTAGGCGATCAGCGCGCCCAGGGCGAAGACGTCGGTGGCCGGGGTGGCGGGCAGGCCGAGGGCCTGCTCAGGGGCCATGAAGCCCGGCGAGCCGATGCGCAGGCCGGTGGTGGTGAGCGGGCTGGCGTCGGCGGCCCGGGCGATGCCGAAGTCGATGACGCGTGGGCCGTCGGCGGCGACGAGGACGTTGCCGGGCTTGAGGTCGCGGTGGACGACGCCCGCGGCGTGGATCGCCTGCAGCGCCTCCGCGATGCCGGCGAGCAGCAGCAGGACGGTCCGCTCGGGCAACGGACCGAAGTGCTGGACGACCTGGTGGAGGGACGGGCCGGGCACGTAGGCGGTGGCGAGCCACGGGGTGGCGGCCTCGGTGTCGGCGTCGACGACCTGGGCGGTGTACAGGCCGTGGATGCGCCGGGCGCTGGCGACCTCCTGCGCGAAGCGGTGCCGGAACTCCTGGTCCTCGGCGAGCTCGGGCCGGATCGCCTTGAGCGCGACCGGTCGCCCGCCGGGGGTGTAGGCGAGGTAGACGCGACCCATGCCGCCCGCGCCGAGCCGCGCGCAGAGGCGGTAGCCGCCGATCTCGCCGGGGTCGTCGGGGGAGAGCGTCTGGAAGGCCGAGGAGGCGGGGGCGCCGAAGGGCTCTGCGGACATGGTGGCTCCCAGCGGGTCGAACGGTCGGGACGGAGGGGGTGCGGTGGCACGGGTGGCGGGCCGGGCGGGCTCGCGGGTGCACCGGCGTCCGGAGTCGCACCGGATCATAGCCCCGACTGGAGATTCAGTCAGGTTTGCCCCCGCGAGGCCGTCCGGGACGGCCGGCCGGGTAAGGTGATCCCTTGTGGCTGACCGTCGAACCTTGATCATGGAAGCGGCCGCGCGGGTGATCGCCCGGCGCGGTGTCCGCGGGCTGCGGGTGGAGGAGCTGGCCGCGGAGGCCGGGGTGTCCACCGCGCTGATCTACTACCACTTCAAGGACCGCGCGGGCATCCTCCGCTCCACGCTGGAGTTCATCAACGACCGGGCCGAGCGCTACACGACCGAGCGCGCCGCGGACGCGCCGCCGCTGGACGCGCGCGGCGAGCTGGAGCAGACGCTGCTGCTGGAGTTCCAGGACACCCCCGAGGTGCGGGAGAACAGCACGGCCTGGGGCGAACTGCGGGCGAGCGCGGTCTTCGAGACCGACCTGCGGGAAGACCTGGCCAGGGCCACGCTCGGCTGGGTGCAGGAGGTGGCCGACCTGCTCGGCAGGGTGCGGCCGATGAACGGGGCCGCCGCCCTCGCAGCCTCCGCGGAGCGGCTGACCGCCCTGCTGGAGGGGCTGAGCGTCCGCTGGCTCAGCGGCAGCCTGCCGGTGGAGCACGCGCGCGAGCTGATGGTGGGCGCGATCGAGGGCGAGCTGGAGCGGCTGCGCAGCTGAGCCGCCCGGCGACCTCTCCGCCGGCCGCACCCCGCGCCGCACCGGCGCACCGGCGCACCCGCGCCCCGCGCCGCACCGGCGCACCCGCGCACCCGCGCACCGCGACACCGGCCCCTCGAATTCGCCCGACAAGACCGGGGCCCTTCCGTCGGCGCGGCCGGTGCCGGGCGCGGGGTGTCCGGCGGTGCACAGGCGCGTGGTGGAAGGCCCGGACCTGCGATCAAGGGTTTGACTGAAAATTCAGTCAGTGTCACAGTGGGGCACGCGGAGCCGCCGGTCCACCGGTGGGCGATACTCGATTCTGGAGATCCGTATGAGCAACACCCACGGTGACAGCCGCTCCCTCCTGGGCCGCCTCTTCGGCGCCCCGTCGCCGCGTGCGACGGAGCGCGGGCAGCGGCGCGACCAGGAGGACGAGCTCCGCGGGCACGACCTCCCGCAGTGGTGGGTGGACCGCGACGACGTCCCGCACGCCCGCACCTGGATGTCCTGGCCCTCCCGCAAGTCCGTCTGGGGACGGCAGCTGGGCGGCGTCCAGCAGGACATCGCCCTGATCGCCCGCACGATCGCCCGCTTCGAACCGGTCACCGTGTGCGCCCCGGACGGCTACAGCGTCCGCGAGGCGCAGGCCCTGTGCGGTCCGTCCGTCACCGTGACCGACGCTGTCCCCACCGACGACCTGTGGATGCGGGACATCGCCCCGGTGTTCCGGCGGGACGGCTACGGGCGGCTCGACGCGGTCGGCCTCAACTTCAACGGCTGGGGCGGCAAGCAGACCCACCGTGACGACTCCGAGGCCGCGCGCGGCATCGCCGGGCTGCTCGGACTCCCCTTCTCCTGCGCGGAGTTCGTCGGCGAGGGCGGATCGGTCGAGACGGACGGTGACGGCACCCTGCTGGCGACCGAGAGCAGCCTGGTCAACAAGAACCGCAACCGCGGTATGAGCCGGGACGAGATCGAGGAGGCCGTCCTCGACGCGTACGGCGCGGACAAGCTGATCTGGGTCCCCGGGATCAGGGGCAAGGACATCACCGACGACCACATCGACGTCACGTCGCGGTTCGTCCGGCCCGGTGTGGTCCTGGTGCAGCTGCCCCCGGCGGACCGCAAGGACGTCTGGGCCCGCGACGCCCGCGAGCAGTTCGACATCCTCTCCCGCGCCACCGACGCCCGGGGCCGCCGGCTCCAGGTGATCCGGGTGGACGGCCCCGACACCGTCCGCTCCCGCGATCCGAAGTTCGTCGATTCCTACCTCAACTTCCACGTGGTCAACGGCGGTGTGATCACGGCCCAGTTCGGCGACGCGGCCAAGGACGAGGCGGCCCGCCGCACCCTCGCCGCCGCCTTCCCCGGCCGCGAGGTCGTCCAGCTCGACGTAGACCGCCTGATGGCCGGGGGCGGCGGCATCCACTGCTCGACGATGCAGGAACCGCTGCCGTAGCGGCTGTTCCCGCCCCCCGAGCCCCGAGCCCCGCGCTCCCCGCACCCGCGCACCCCTGCCTCCACGCACCGTGGCCCCACCGGGGCGGTACCACCCCCGCTCACGCACGTCCCGCACACCCTCGTTCAGCCGGAGTGTCCCGTGACCAACCCCTCCTCCTGGTTCTCTGCCGCCCAAGCCACCCCGTCCCGCCGCACGATGTTGCGCGCCGTGGCCGGCGCCGGCCTGCTCACCCTCGGCGCCACAGCCTGTGCCCCCTCCGACGAGGCCGACGAGGTGCTTCCCTCCGGGTCGGCCACGCCGTCCGCGCCGGGCACGTCCGCACCGGGCACCTCGGCCCCGCCGTCCCCCGGTGGGACGGGGCCGGCGGCCGGACGGCGGTTCGGCGCGGAGTGGGAGAGCCATGCCCGGACCTTCATGTCCTGGCCGGCGTCCACCGGCATCTGGGGCGACCAACTCCCCGACGTGCGCGGCGACATCGCGCGCCTGGCCCGCGCCGTCGCCGGCTACGAGCCGGTCGTGATGTTCGCCCGGCCGGCGCAGGCGGACGCGGCGCAGAACGCCTGCGGCAAGGACGTCGAGGTCGTCCCGCTGGCCGTCGACGACCTGTGGGCCCGCGACACCGTGCCCGTCTTCGTCGAGGACGGCGGAACGCTCAAGGGCGTCGACTTCAACTTCAACGGCTGGGGCAACAAGCAGAAGGAGCACGGCAACGACTCCGCGCTGGCCGCCGCCGTCCTCGGGAGGTACCGGGTCGAGCGGGTCCGCACGCCGGTGGTCGCGGAGGGCGGGTCCTTCGAGACCGACGGGGAGGGGACGCTGCTGGTCACCGAGAGCTCGGTGGTCAACCAGCGCCGAAACCCCGGCCGGAGCCGGGACGAGATCGAGGCCGAGCTCAAGAAGGCGCTCGGCGTCACCAAGGTGATCTGGTTCGCGGGCGTACGGGACCAGGACATCACCGACGCGCACGTGGACTGCCTGGTCCGGTTCGCGGCCCCCGGGGTCGTCCTGCTCGACCAGCCGTTCCCCGGGGCGCCCGCCGACGTCTGGTCGCGCTCGGCCGCCCAGGCCCGTGAGGTGCTGAAGAACGCGACCGACGCCCACGACCGCCCGCTGCGGGTGATCGACCTGCCGCAGCCCGACCCGGACCGGATCAACGGGCGCGGCGACGCCTTCGTCTCCTCGTACATCAACTTCTACGTCGCCAACAAGGCCCTGTTCCTGCCGCGGTTCGGCGACGCCAGGGCCGACGACCGGGCCCGGCAGATCCTGCGCGACCACTTCCCCGGCCGCGACATCGTCCCGGTGACGATCGACAACATCGCCTCCGGCGGCGGGGGGATCCACTGCTCGACCCACGACCAGCCCGGCACGCCCGAATCCTGATGGTGCGCAACGCCCGCACCGGCCTGGTCGAGGTGCACGGCGGCACCGGGCCGGTCTCGCTGGACGGCGAACCGCTGCACTCCGAACCGGCCGACAGCGTCTCGCTCGGCCGGCTCTGCTTCCGGTAGCGGGCGGGCACCGAACCCGGCCCGCCCGCAAGCGACTTGGGCCTTCGGGCCGCTCGAAGGAGCGGTCCGGGATGTCGCGGCCAAGATATTGACTGAACTTTCAGTTAGGCCCAAGATGTGGTCACCCCAACCTCCCGACCCCCTCAAGGGAGCCCCCATGGACACCACCCCCACCCCCACCCGTCGCAGCCTGCTGAAGTTCGGCGCGGCCGCCGTCCCCCTGGCCGCCCTCGGCGCGGTCCTCCCGGCGAGCGCCTTCGCCGCAGCGTCGCCCGCCACGTCGGAGGCCACCTCGGCGGCCGGCGACGTGCTGCGGATGCCGGCGGAGACCGACCGGCACACCCGCACCTTCATGGCGTGGCCGGCCCTGTACTCGGTCTGGCGGAGCGACCTGTCGGCCGTCCGCCGGGACATCGCCAACCTGGCCTACGAGATCTCCCGCTTCGAGCCGGTCGTCGTCCTCGCCCGCCCCGGGCAGGCCGCCGACGCGCGCTACTACTGCGGCTCCGGCGCCTACTACGCCATCGACGTCCTGGAGATCGCCAACGACGACCTGTGGATCCGCGACTTCGGGCCGACCTTCGTCGCCGCGCCCGGCGCGATCGCCGGCGTCGACACCAACTTCAACGGCTGGGGCAAGACCGGCACGCCCTACTACCAGCCGTTCGCCAACGACGCCGCGGCCGCCGCCACCCTGCTCGCCGAGTACGGCGTCGACCGGATCCGGGCGCCCTTCGTCGGCGAGGGGGGTTCACTGGAGACCGACGGCGACGGCACCCTGCTGGCCACCGTCAGCTCACTGGTGAACCCCAACCGCAACCCGGGCAAGTCCCGGGACCAGGTGGAGCAGGCGCTGAAGTCCTCGCTCGGGATCGACAAGGTCGTCTGGGTGCCCGGGCTGGCCGGCCAGGACATCACCGACTGCCACATCGACTGCCTGGCCCGTTTCACCGCTCCGGGCAAGGTGATCCTGGACAAGCCCGGCCCGGGCGTGGAGGCCCGATGGGTCGCCGTCTACCAGGAGACGAAGCGGATCCTGAGCACCTCCACCGACGCCCGCGGCCGCCGCCTGCAGATCACCGAACTCCCGGGCCCGGACCGCGCCCTGATCCGCGGCCGCGGCAGGGACTTCCTCTCCAGCTACACCAACTACTACACCGTCAACGGGGCGGTCCTGGTGCCGCAGTTCGGGGACGGCCGCGCGGACGGCGTCGCCCGGGCGATCCTCCAGGCCGCCCACCCGGACCGCCGGGTCGTCCAGCTCGACATCGACACCATCGCGAGCGGCGGCGGGGGCATCCACTGCGCCACCCAGTCCCAGCCCGCCGTTCCCCCCGTCCTGTGAACCCGGCTCCCGCCGAACCCCGACCGATCGTCCGAGCAGAGATGAGTCCCACCGTGAGTACCCGTGGTTTCCGCATGCCCGCCGAGTGGACCGAGCACGAGGGCTGCCTGATGGCCTGGCCCACCAGGGCCGAGCTCTGGGGCCCGGCCTTCGACGAGGCCAGGCGCGAGTACGCCGAGGTCGCCCGGGCGATCGCCGCGTTCGAGCCGGTGACGATGGTCGCCCGGCCCGGTCAGGGAGCGGAGGCCCGCGCCCTGTGCGGGGAGGGTGTCGAGGTGGTGGAACTGCCCATCGACGACTCCTGGTTCCGCGACTCCGGCCCGATCTTCGTGCTCGACGGGGACGGCCGCCGCGCCGGCGTGGACTTCCGCTTCAACGCCTGGGGGGAGAAGCACCACCCGTACGACACCGACGACAGGATTGCCGGAGTCCTGCTGGAGCGCCTCGGCGTCGAGCGCATCGACTCCCGGATGATCCTGGAGGGCGGCGCCGTCACCGTCGACGGCGAGGGCACGCTGATCACCACCGAGCAGTGCCTGCTGCACCCCAACCGCAACCCGGGCCTGACCAAGGCCGAGATCGAGGCCGAGCTGGTCGCCAAGCTCGGTGTCACCACGGTGATCTGGCTCCCGTACGGCGGGCTGCTGGACACCGAGACCGACGGCCACGTCGACGGCGTCTGCGCCTTCGTGGCGCCGGGCCGGGTGGTCGTCCAGCTGCCGGGCGACCCGGCCCACCCCGACTACCACCGGATGCGCGCGAACCGGGCCGTCCTGGAGGCCGCGGTCGACGCCAGGGGCCGCAAGCTGGAGATCGTCGACCTGCCGCAGAGCGCCTTCGTCGAGGTCGACGGCAGGCGGACCGAGGTCGGCTACCTCAACTTCTACATCGCCAACGGCGGGGTGGTCGTCCCCGTCGCGGGCGTCCCGGAGGCCGACGAGGGGGCGCTCGCCGTGATCGCGGCCGCGCTGCCCGGCCGCAAGGTCGTCGGCGTGCGCTCCCGGGTGATCGCCTACGGCGGCGGCGGTGTGCACTGCATCACCCAGCAGGTCCCCGCGGCGCGCCCCACCGCGTGACGCCCGGCCCCCGATGACCGGACCGGCGGGCCGCGGCCCACTCCTGACGGCCCGCCGGTCCACCCTCTCGCCCATCCCCGTCGCCCACGGAAGAGAGCCACCCTCATGCCAGACCTCCGGAACGGGTCGAGAACGACCCGCAGATCGCCACGCCGCCGGCACCCGCTGACGGCCCTGGCCGCCGGCACGCTCGCCGCGTCCCTCCTCGCCACCGCGTGCGCCGGCCCGCCCAAGAACGGGGGGCCCGACGGCGAGACCTACCGGCTCTCCGCCGGCACCCCCGCCGCCGCGGGCGGGCTGGAGTCCTTCACCTGGGCCGTCTACGCGGAACCGCCCACCCTCGACTACATCGCCGCGTTCGACTACCCGCAGAACACCGTGCTCTCCAACGTCTGCGAGAGCCTGATGCGGTGGACGCCGCAGCTGACCCTCGCCCCCGGGCTCGCGGAGAAGGCCACCAACCCAGACCCCACCACCTGGGTCTACGACCTGCGGCCCGGCGTCCGCTTCCACGACGGTGGCACGATGACCGCCGACGACGTGGTCTACAGCCTCGGCCGGCAGACGGACCCGCAGAACGCGGCCGCCTGGGCCCAGCAGTTCCAGAACGTCAGCTCGATCACCAAGACCGGGCCGCTCCAGGTCACCGTCGAACTCACCCAGCCCGACTCGCAGTTCAACCAGTACATGGCCACCGCGGCCGGCGTCGTCGCCTCCCGGGCCGGGATCGAGGCGGCCGGCAAGGACTACGGCACCGGCGGCAGCCTCGCCTGCACCGGCCCGTACCGGCTGGGCACCTGGACCAAGGGCCAGTCGATCGAACTGCAGCGCTTCGACGACTACTGGGGGGCAAAGGCCAAGTCGGCCAAGGCCGTCTTCCGCTTCCTCACCGACCCCTCGGCCCGGGTCAACGCCCTGCTCAGCGGCGAGGCCGACGGTGGCTACCTGATCCCGACCGAGGCCTACGAGCGGCTGCGCGCCGCCGGCCCGGGCACGCTCTACTTCGGCGAGGGCCTCAGCACCGTCAACGTCAACGTCACCAGCATGCAGGGCGTGCTCGGCGACGTCCGGGTCCGCAAAGCGCTCTCCCTCGCCCTCGATCGCTCCGGCTTCGTCCGCACCGGGCTCGGCGGCGCCGGCAGCGTCACCGGCTCGCTGACCACCCGTGCGGCCTGGGCCGGCGCACCCGAGGAGGTCCGCCGGGAGGCCTTCGACGGCCTCACCCCCACCGCGCCCGACATCGATCGGGCCAAGGCGCTGATCCAGGAGGCCGGCGCCACCGGCAAGACCCTCACCGTCGCCACCAGCCCGATCGGCCAGGACGTCTCGGTGCTGGCCACGGCCGTCCAGTCGGCCGGCGCGAAGATCGGCCTGGACGTCCGGCTGAAGACGATCGCGCCCAACGCCTTCACCGCGCTGTTCACCGACCCCAAGGCGCGCGAGGGCATCGACATGTTCCCGGAGACGTACTACGACTCCGTCACCGACCCGCTCGACCTGCTGGCCAACTTCAGGACCGGCGCCTACCAGAACTACGCGTCCTTCAGCGACCCGGCCTACGACGACCTGGTCCAGCAGGCGGTCAACGCCACCGACCCGGCGGCCCGGTTCGCCGTCACGGCGAAGCTCCAGAAGACCGCCTCCGAGCGGCTGCTCTGGATCCCCGTGGCCGAGTGGCCCACCGCGGTGTTCCTCAACAAGCGGATCACCGGCGCCCCCACCACCATCTCCTACCTGTACTACCCCTGGGCCGCGGACGTGGGGGCGGCCCGGTGAGCTTCCTGCGATTCGCCGTCCGCCGGCTGGCCGAGATGGCCGCGACCCTCGCCGGCGCCTCCTTCCTGATCTTCGGTGCGCTGCACCTCGCCCCGGGCAGCCCGGCGAGCTTCCTGCTCGCCGGCCGCTCGGCCTCCCCGGAGGCCCTGCAGGCGATCAACGCCCAGTACCACCTGGACGACCCGTTCCTGCTCCAGTACCTGCGCTGGGCCGGCCGGATCCTGCACGGCGACTTCGGCCGCTCGATCACCTACCGCACCGACGTCTCCCGGCTGCTGGCCGACCGGCTGCCGGCCACGCTGCTCCTGGTGGCGATGGCGCTCGTCCTCGTCGTCGCCCTCGGCCTGCTGCTCGGCTGGATCGGCGCCGTCCGCGGCGGCGCCGTCGACTCGGCGGTCCTGGTCTCCACCACGGTCGCCGTCGGCACCCCCTCCTTCGTCGCCGCCGTCCTGCTGCAGGGCCTGTTCGCGGTGAGGCTGGGCTGGTTCCCCAGCGGCGGCACCGGGGACGGCCTCGGCGAGATGCTCCGGCACCTCGCCCTGCCCGCCGTCGCCCTCGCGCTCTACCTGATCGGCATGCTCGCCCGGGTCACCCGCGCCGCGATGGCCGACGTCCTCGGCCACGAGCACGTCACCGTCGCCCGCAGCCGCGGCGTCACGGGACACCACGTGGTCCGCCGCCACGTCTTCCGCAACGCCCTGGGCACCGTGCTGACCACCGGCGGCCTGATCGTCTCCACCCTGCTGGTGTGCACCGTCCTGGTGGAGACCGCGTTCAGCGTCGGCGGCGTCGGGCAGCTGCTCGAACTGTCCACCACCACCAAGGACTTCCCCACCGTGCAGGCCATCTCCCTGATCATGGTCGGTCTCTTCATGGCCGTGAACCTGGTCGTCGACCTGCTCCACCCGCTGGTCGACCCGCGGGTCACCCTCGGCACCGGGAAGGCCGCCGGATGACCGCCGCCCTGCTGCGCCGGCCCGGCCTCGCCCGCCTGCGCACCACCCGCGCCCCGCTGCACCGGATCTGCCTCGGCTTCGTCGCCGTGGTCGTCCTCGCGGCGCTGCTCGCACCCTGGATCACCCCCGGGGACCCGAACGCCGTCGACCTCGGCGACGCCCTCGCCGGCCCCTCCGCGGAGCACCTGCTCGGCGTCGACGCCTCCGGACGCGACACCCTCGCCCGGCTGGTCACCGGCGCCCGCACCTCCCTGCTCGGACCGCTCGGCGTGGTCGCCTTCTCCACCGCGGCCGGCGTCGCCGTCGGCGTCACCGCCGCCTGGCGGGGTGGCTGGCTGGACTCCGTCCTCTCCCGCGGCACCGAGCTGGTCTTCGCCTTCCCCGGCCTGCTGCTCGCCATCCTGATCGTCTCCGTCTACGGGGAGGGCCTGCTCGCCCCCGTCCTCGCCCTCGCCGTCGCCTACCTGCCCTACGTCAGCCGCCTCACCCGCTCGCTCGTCCTCGCCGAACGCGCCCGCCCCTACGTGGAGGCCTACCAGGTCCAGGGCCACTCGGGGCTCCAGATCTGCCTGCGCCACGTCCTCCCGGGCATCGCCCCGGTGGTCCTGGCCCAGGCGACCGTCAACTTCGGCTACGCCCTGATCGACCTGGCCGGCCTCTCCTTCCTCGGGCTCGGCGTGCCTGCCCTCACCCCGGACTGGGGCCGCATGGTGTTCGACGGCCAGTCCGCCGTCCAGCACGGCTACCCGCTGTCCGCGGTCCTGCCCTGCCTCGCGATCGTGCTGACCGTGGTCGCCTTCAACGTCGTCGGCGAGCGCTGGGCCGACCAGGTCGCCCGGAGGGACCGATGACCGCACCCCGCACGACCGGAGCCGGGACGGCTCCGACCGGTGCCACCGTGCCCGACACGACCGCGCCCGGCAGCGCCGCACCCGACGCGGCCGCGCTGGAGATCCGGGGCTACCGGCTGCACCTGCCCGGCACCGCCCGCCCCGTCCTGGCCGGCGTCGACCTCACCGTGGCCGCCGGCGAGACGGTCGCGCTGGTCGGGGAGTCCGGCTCCGGCAAGAGCCTGACCTCGCGCAGCGTCCTCGGACTGCTGCCCGAGGGCGCCACCACCGAGGGCACCGTGCGGGTCGGCGGCGAGGACGTCCTCACCATGACGCCGGAACGGCTGCGCCGCCTGCGCACCGGCACCGCGGCGATGATCTTCCAGGACCCCCGGGCCGCCATCAACCCGCTGCGCCGCCTCGGAGACTTCCTCACCGAGAGCGTGCGGCTCAGCGGCCGGCTCACCGCCGCGGCGGCGACGGAGCGGGCCGTCGAGATGCTGGACGCGGTGGGCCTGCCCGCCACCGTCCTGGAGCGCCACCCCGGCCAGGTCTCCGGCGGCATGCTCCAACGCGTCATGATCGCCGCCGCCCTGATGGGCGATCCCGCGATCGTGCTCGCCGACGAGCCCACCACCGCGCTCGACGTCACCTCGCAGGCCGAGGTGGTCGCACTGCTGGGCGACCTCCAGGAGCGCTTCGGCACCGCCCTGCTGTTCGTCACCCACGACCTCGGCCTCGCCGCCGCCATCAGCGACCGGGTGGCCGTGATGTACGCCGGGCGGATCGTCGAGACCGGCCCGGCCCGGGCACTGTTCGAACAGCCGCGCCACCCGTACACGGCCGCGCTGCTCGCCTCGACGCCGCGGCTGGAGGCCCCCGGGGGGCGGCTCGCCGCGATCGAGGGGCGGCCGCCGAGCCTGCGCGACGAGGTGACGGGCTGTCCGTTCGCGCCGCGCTGCCCGCTCGCCACCTCGCTCTGCGGCCGGGAGGAGCCCGTGCTGCTGCCGGTCGGGGCCGGACCGGCGCGCCGCGCCGCCTGTCACCACAGCGACCGTACGGGGGAGGGGAGCGCGGATGCGTAGCCCCGGTTCCACCGCCGCCCGTCCGAAGGGAACACCGCCGATGCCACAGCCACCGAAGGGGATGGCCGTGCTGGAGGCCGTCGGCCTGCACCGCGCGTACGGCAGCGTCCGGGCGGTCGAGTCCGTCTCCTTCACCCTGGCCGAGGGCGGGTCACTGGGCATCGTCGGCGAGTCCGGCTCCGGCAAGACCACCACCGCCCGGATCGTCGTCGGCCTGGAACGGGCCGACGCCGGCCGGGTCCTGGTGCACGGCCGGGACCGCAGCGAGCACGGGCGCGGGCGCGCCCACCGGCTCGCCCGGGCGCGCGAGGTCCAGATGGTCTTCCAGGACCCGTACCAGTCCCTGGACCCGCGCACCACCGTCGGCGGCGTGCTGCGCGAGACCCTGCGGCTGCACTTCCCCGAGGCGGACCACCCGCGCCGGATCGCCGAACTCCTCGACCAGGTCGGCCTGGGCGAGCGCGAGGCCGGTGCGCTGCCCCGGCAGCTCTCCGGCGGGCAGCGCCAACGGGTGGCGATCGCCCGGGCGCTGGCCGTGGAGCCGGCCGTGCTGGTCCTCGACGAGGCGGTGGCGGCGCTCGACGTCTCGGTCCAGGCCCAGATCCTCAACCTGCTCGCCGACATCCGCGAGCAGACCGGCGTCGGCTACCTGTTCATCACCCACGACCTGGGTGTGGTCCGGTGCGTCACCGACGACGTGATCGTGATGCGGCACGGGCGGATCGTCGAGTCCGGCCGGACCGCCGAAGTCCTCGCCCGCCCGCAGCACCCCTACACCCGGCTGCTGCTGGACTCCGTCCCCAGGCCGGGCTGGGACCCGCGGTCCATCGCCGCCGCCCGCCGCGCCCTGGCGGAACGGGCGCCGTAGGGCTGGTCGGACACGCCCCGGGGGCCCCTGTGCCGGGTCCGGACCGCCGGCGCCCCCACGGCGGCGGTCCGGACCCCTTCCGCGTTCCCCCGACCGGCGGCGGGCCGGTTCACCGTCCCGCCGCCCGGCCGCCCCTACTGTCGGATATCGCCCGCTTTCGGGTGAATCCGAGCCGTGAGGGGACCGTGCCATGAGAGAACCAGGCCTGACCCGCCGGGCCCTGCTGCGCTCGGGGGCCGCGGCCGCCGCGCTGTCACTGCTGGAGGGCTGCGGTTCCGACGAGGGCCCGTCCGACGAGTCGCCGTCCGCGGCTGCGACCGCCCCGGAGACGGCGTCCGCCCCGGTCGCGTACGCCATGCCGGCCGAGTGGCGCCCGCACACCCGGACGTTCATGGCCTGGCCGGCCCTGGAGGAGGTGTGGGGCGGCCAACTGCCCGCCGCCCGCGCGGACATCGCACACGTGGCGCAGGCGGTGGCCCGGTTCGAGCCGGTGGTGCTGATGGCCCGTCCGGACCAGAGCGCCGGGGCCCGCCAGGCCTGCGGAGCCGGCGTGGAGGTGATCGACCTCGCGGTGGACGACCTGTGGGCCCGCGACACCGGGCCGACCTTCGTCACCGGCCCGGGCGGACTCGCCGGTGTCGACCTGAACTTCAACGGCTGGGGGAACAAACAGACCCACGCCGAGGACGGCCAGGTCGCGCGCAGGCTCCTCGACCGCTACGGGATCCGGCGGATCGAGGCGCCGATCACCGGGGAGGGCGGCGCGATCGAGGTGGACGGCGAAGGCACGCTGATGGCCACCGAGAGCTCGTGGGTCGACGAGAACCGCAACCCGGGCAGGAGCCGCGACCAGATCGAGGCGGCCATGAAGCAGCTGTTCGGGGTCGGGAAGGTGATCTGGTTCGCCGGGGTGGCGGGACAGGACATCACCGACTGCCACATCGACGCCCTGGCCCGGTTCGCCGAGCCGGGCGTCGTGGTGATCCACCGCCCCGGACCGGACTCCCCGCCGGACATCTGGTCCCGGGCGTCCGACCAGGCGCTGCAGGTGCTCCGGGACGCGACGGACGCCAAGGGCCGCCGGCTGCGGGTGGTCGAGCTCGCCGAGCCGGACCTCAGCGGCGTCCCGGACCCGGGCAAGGACTTCCTGGCGACCTACCTCAACTACTACGTGGTCAACGGCGCCGTGATCATGCCCCGGTTCGGCGACCCGGCGTCCGACGACCGCGCGGCGGGCGTCCTGGCCGACCTCCACCCCGGGCGCGAGGTCGTCCCGGTGGACATCAACGCGATCGCCGCCGGCGGCGGGGGCATCCACTGCTCCACCCAGCAGCAGCCGGCGACCTGACCCCGGCGTCCCGCCGCTCCGCGCCCCCGGCGCGGCGCTGCTCCGGCCGAGCGGACTGCGTCGCCGCTTCCGGGACACGGCCCGCCGCCGCGGCGGGGCGGCGGCGCCCGGCTGCTACAACGGCTTCGGACCGGACCCGGGACGAGCTCGGCAGCTGCGGTGCGGCTCGCCCCCCGGCCGCGAGCCGCGGCCGGCGCGCGGGCGCTCCGGCCCGGCGCACGCATCGGCACCTGGAGGCGGCTCATGGACGGACCAAGCGGCAGCCCGCATCCGGCGACGGGCGCCGTCGGCCCGGCCACGGTCGCCCGGGTCGCCGGGGCGGCGCGGGGGCCGGCGGCCCCGCTCGACCTGGTCACGCCCGGCCCGCAGCTCACCGGTGTGACCGTCGGCGCCGGCCGGAGCGTGACGCTGGAGTGGACACCGCCGCCGTCGTCGACGCTCACCGCCGTGCAGCCCGTGGTCCTGTGGGGAGGCACCGAGGTCGACCTCCCCGCCCAGCCGGCCCCCCGCACTCCGATCGTGCTGACACTGCCGGCCGGCATCCCCAACACCGCCGCGATCGCCCTGCGCGCGGTGGCCAACCTCTCCGTCAGCCTGCTGGGCAACGCCGCCGTCCTGCTCACCACCGCACCGACCGGCGTCACCGTGGCGTACGACGGTGCGGTGCTCCGGGCGTCCTGGGACGCGCTGTCCTCGCCGCTGGTCGACGGGTACCGGGTCTGCACGGTGGCCGGCGGGAAGGAGACCGTGCTCGGCGACACGGCGGCGGCCTCCGGCAGCTGGCCGGTGGAGATCGGCGACGCCTCCACCACGGTCGTCGTCCGGCCGCTCGCCACGCTGGCGGTCGGGGCGTCGTCCGAGCCGGTCCCGGTGTTCACCGAGGCGCTGGTGGTCGGCGGTTCGTACATCGCGCCGCAGCTGGGGCCGGTGCTGACGGCGGCCGACCTCGCGCTCGGACTGCCCGAGCTGTTCGTGACCCCACAGGTCGACGCCGTCGAGCTGCCGCTCGGCCTCGTCCTCACGCCGGCCGGCGCCGGGCCGTACGCGTACACCCTGCTGATCCCGGCGACCAGCCCGGTCTGGGACTTCACCGACCGCCCGGACGTGATCGCCCGGTGGGCCGCGCTGCTCGCCGCGCTCCAGCCGCTCGGCATCACCCCGTACGGGGTCGCGGCGCTCACCGAGGCGGTCTCGCGGTCGATGCCGCAGACCTTCGCCGAGACCCTGTACTTCGCCTACGGCCTGCGCTTCGACCGCGGCTGCTTCGACCTGCGCCCCGGCCTCGTGCTGCGGGTCGAGTACGAGGCCTACCAGCTGGCGCCGGGCGCCCAGGGCGACCCGCTGTCCGGGTTCGTCACCACCGGCGTCGCCGACTACGAGGTCGCCTCGTACGAGAACGCGGGCACCTGGACCAACAGCCTCGACGCGTTCCTCGCCGGGCTGGCCCAGCAGAACGGCGTCGAGGTGCCGGACCCGTCGAGCCCCTCCGCGGGCCGGCTGTACGGCAGCGGCGGCGTGTTCGACCTGTTCGCCAAGGCCCTGCGGCTGCCGTACGCGCGCCTGGTCTTCCCGCGGGCCCTGCTGCCGACGACCACGCCGGGCTCGCTCTGGCCCCAGCAGAACGTCGTCCTGCTGTCGGCGGCCACGCTCGACGCGCTGGACGCGGCCACCGAGAACGTCCGCCGGCAGGACCCGCCCGGCAACGGCGTCGCCGCGGCCTACCTGCGCGGCCGCGCGGTGGTCCGCGCGATGGTGCGGATCAGCGTGAACGGCACCTCCCGGCTGGTGCCGGTGGGGACGACGCTGGGCAACGTGCTCGCGAGCGAGGGCCGGCGGCCGTCCGCCGTCCCCGTGCCGCTGAGCGGAGTGACGATGCACCGGCCGCGCACGGCGGCGGCGCTCGACGGGCCGGTCGGCGACTGGCCGGTCCTCCCGGGCTGGCGGCCGCGTGATCCGGCCGCGCTGGGGCTGCCGCTGCTGCACGGCGACCGCCTCGACCTCGCGACGGGCCTCGGCTGATGGCCGAGCCCGCGTTCACCCGGGCCGGGGACACCCCGCTCTACTGGGCGGATGCGGCCGCAGACCCGGCCGGTCCCGCCGGTCCGGCGGACCGCGTGGCGGCGTTCCTCGCCTCCGACCCGGGAGGGCTCGGCGACCGGCCGACGCTGACCCGGACATGGGCGGACGGCCGCGGGGCCTACGTCTTCCTCGGCGCGCCGGCGCCGGACTCCGCGGGCTTCCTGGCGGCGCTGCGGACCTGGCTCGGCCTCTGTGCGCCCGGGGGCCCGCCGCGCTTCCTCTGGGTCGCCGACCCGACGGCGCCGCCGATCCGCTGGGAGACGACCGTCCTCACCGGCCGGCCGGACCACGACGGGGACTGGGCGGCGGACGGCGCCGCCTTCCAACTCGCCGACCACCGGCTCGCGTTGGCCGGTGGCGGGGCGGTCGCCCCGGCCGAGACGGCGGCGGGCTGGGGCTTCGCCGTCGCGGACGCGGCCGACCGGTCCGCCGTCACGCTGTACTCGCCGACGGCCCGGTTCCCCGCCCGGCGCGCGACCACGCTCCTGTCCATGGCGGCCGGGCACACCGGTGCGTGGCGGTTCGTCATCGACGCACCGGCCGGCGGCGGGGACGCGTTCACCGGGCTCGGCGCGGGGCTGCGCTTCTTCACCCCGGGGGACGGTGGCCTCGTCAGCACCGTCCGGTTCGCCGTCGTCCGCCAACCGGACGGCGCCGACCTGGAGTTCCACGCGCAGATCGACCCGCTGCGGCCGCTGGACGGCGAGCGCACCTCGCTGGGCTTCTTCGCCCGCACGACGGGCGCAGGCGACCCTCCGGCGCTGCCGTCCGGGTACGCCACGGTGCTCGGCCACGGGGTGGCGCTGCGCCCGCTCTCCGCCGGTACGGGCGCGACGGGCCCGGCCCGGCTGGTGTTCGGCCTCGCGCCGTACCTCTGCGACGAGGAGGGGAACGCCGGCTACCACCTCGTCCCGGACGGGCCGTTCGCCGTCGAGACCGCGGCCGCGGGGCCGCGCGTCATCTGCGGCACGTCCGGCCTGGAGTACCTCGGCCTGCCCGCCGAGGGCTGCACGCTGGTGTTCCGGCCCGGGCAGCCGGCGTACGCACCGCCTGGGCCGGGGCGGACCGGCGCCGACTCGCTCACGGCGCACGGCACGACGTCGTGGGTGTCGGTCGCGTCGGACGCGGAGGCCGTGACCTACTACAGCCAGCCGGAGGACGCGCCGCTGTACACGGCCGGCGCCCCGGCGTCGGCCGGCGGCGTAGGTCTGCTGGACTTCTGCGAGCTCCCGGCCGCGGCACCGACCGGGACGGCCTTCCCGATGGCGCCGTTCCACGGGCTCGCCGACGACGCGCTCTCCCGGGCGGTCGCGGTCGAGCAACTGGCGATCGCACCCACCCGCCGCGCGGTGCTGCTCCCCGGCGAGGGCGGCACACCGGCGGCAGGAGCCGGGACGACCGTGGCCGTGACGCCGCAGGGGCTGGCCGTGGGGCTGGCGTCCGACGCGAGCTGGAGCTGGCTCGGGATCGGTCACGACGGCGCCGCGGCGGCCGAGCCGGACCTGCGGTTCACCGCGGTCACCGGCCCGTTCCGGCAGGCGATGCAGACCAACAACCTCTTCCTGGTGCTCGGCGACCCGCAGGAGTTCCACCGGTTCGGCTCGGTCGCGTACGAGCTCGGCACGGCGACGCTCGACGTCATCGCCACCGTTCCCGAGGAGCACGGCGGTGTGCCGGCGGACGTCCTGCGGGCGGTGCGCGGCGCGATGCACGACACCCCGTACGACACGCGGACGGCGTTCCTCGCCGCGCTGGCCGAGGCGGTCCCCGGGATCACCGAGGCGGAGCAGCGCGTCTTCCTGCGGTACGGCGGCCGGCTGACCCCGGTCGCCGGCGGGTGGCCGTTCCGGCTCTCCCCGGACAACTGGCGGGAGTCGACCCACCTCATCGTGAAGTTCGTGCTGGGCCGCAGCATCGTCGACCTGGTGGAGGACGTGTCGACCTGGGCGTGGCCCGAGGCGGCCTCCCGCACCGGCCGGCCGGCCGACGCCCGGGCGGCGATCCGCGGGGTCGTCGACGCGGCGAGCAGCGCGCCGGCCGGATCGCCCTACGCGTCGTTCCTCCAGGTCGTCCGGGACCCGAACTGGACCGGGGTGCTGGCACTTTCGGCCGAGGTCCCGCTGGAGCAGCTCCCCGCCGAGCTCCAGGTGCTGGCGGCCGGGATCGACCCGGCGAGGTTCGCCGCGCACCACTTCGGGATCTCGCTCACCCCGTTCCGGCTCGCGGACGGGCAGCTGGCCTTCGAGCGCTCGGCGATGTTCGGGCTGATCGACTACCTCAACCCCGAGGACCAGTACTTCAGCGAGAACATCCACTTCGCCTTCCGCGTCCTGCAGTTGACGGTCGGCGTGCAGAACTCCGCGGTCACCGCGTTCAGCAGCCGGGCGGAGCTGCTCGTCAACCGCCTCTTCGGCGCGCCCGCACGGCTGTTGCCGACCACCCGCGGGAACAACATCGTCCTCGACGGCGCGCTCCAGCGACAGCAGCTGCCCGACGGCACGGCGCACGACACCTTCGTGTTCGCCATGGCCGGCCAGAACACCTTCCGGCTCGACGGACCGGTGCTCCAGAGCGTCGAGCTGCTGTCGACCCAGCTCGTCACCGCACAGGCGGCGGACCCGGCGTCCGGCCGGGCGACCGTCGACGCCGTCTTCCAGCTCGCGGGCAACCTGCGCTTCCACGAGCCGGAGCGCTTCGACCCGTTCTGCTACGGGCCGGAGGCGGCAGGGCCCGATGCGGCCGGGGAGGACGCGGAGGGCGGGGCGGACGGCTGGCTCCGCTTCGGCGGCCTGGCCGTCGCGATGTCCTTCGACCTCGGCGATCCGGCCGGGACGACCAGGTTCACACTGCGGGACGGCAACCTGTCGCTGGACGCGGCGAACAGCAGCGCGCGCGCCGGCTCGTTGGTCGCCGGTTTCCCGATCCGGCCGAACGGGCTGATCGCCACGCCCGATCCGGCACTTGCCACGGGTGCGCCCCCACCGCCGCAGACGCCGGCGGACCTCGGCTACGTCTCCGTCACCGCGCCGCTCGACCAGGGGACGCTCGCCCAGCCCTGGTACGGGCTGGACTACACCGTGGACCTCGGCTCGCTCGGCGCGCTCGCCGGGAGCAGGGCGCTCGCCCTCCAGGTCCTCGCCGCCTGGAGCCCGGGCGCCGGCAGGACCGGCCCGGCGGTCTACCTCGGCGTGCGACTGCCGGGTGCCGACGGGAGGCTCGGGGCCGCGCTGCCGCTGCAGGGCGTGCTGACCATGGGCTTCCGCTCGGTGGAGTTCCTGGTCGGCGAGGAGCCGGAGCTGCCGCGGACGTACACGCTGCGGCTGCGGGACTTCGCGCTGCGGCTGTTCGGCCTGGCCGTCCCGCCCGGGCACAACGACGTGATCCTGTTCGGCAACCCCGACCAGGGCGGTGCGTCGAAGGTCGGCTGGTACCTCGCGTACGCCTCGGCGGACGACCCGAAGCGGCTGCCGCCCCCGCCGGTCCGGGCGACGCTGCGCTCCGCCGGGACGGGGTGAGCATGCAGAAGCAGGATGCGCTGAAGCAGAACCCCCTGACGGTGGTGAAACTGCTCTGGTGCGGCCAGGGCAGGACCGCGCTGGTCGAGATCTACAACGACGGTGTCGAGAAGGAGGAGGCCGACTTCCTCGGGCTGGTCGACTGCGGCGGGGACCGGGAGTACGCGCAGGGCGCGCTGGACTACATCGCGCGCAAGGTCAAGGCCCGCTACCGCAAGTGGCTCGACCTCGTCGTCGTCACCCAGCAGGACGCGTCCCACGTCGGCCTGTTCGAGGACCTCGGCAGGCGCCTCCAGCCCCTCCGCGCCAGGGTGTTCACGGTCTTCGTCGCCGGGGGCAAGGGCTCGGTCCCGGAACCCGTCAAGGCGTTCCTCACACTCCTCAAGTACAACCTGCGCCAGGTCGAGTTCGACTCCCCGATGCAGAACAGCTACCTCCGGGGCACCCGGGCCGGGCTCGGCTGGATCTCCGAGCACAACGGCACCTACTTCCGCATCCTGGCGTCCAACCTGGTGACCCGGTGCTTCACGGAGCGTGCGGCGTCCAACGTCCTGGTCGTGGAGAACGGGAGGTTCGCCGTTGTCCTGCCGGGCGACGCGGGGATCGACACGATCAACGAGATCAACCGCATCCCGAACCTGGGCGAGCTCCTGCCGCCGGTCCTGGCCTTCGCGGTCCCGCACCTCGGCGTGCTCGCCACCGCGGTCAGGAACCGGGTGGCGGGCGGAAGCGGGCCGGACGACCAGTGGGCGGCCGTCGAGAAGTTCGCGAAGGCCGTCAGTCCGCAGAACATCGCGGCGAGCGCCGGCCCGTTCAACCCCTTCGACCATCCGGCCCAGGAGGTGATCGACCTGTTCAAGCAGCCGGTGCCCGACAAGGCCCACTGGTACGTCTCCTACGTCCTGCGCGGGCAGGGCGCCGAGAGCGAGGGGTGGCGGACCTGGCAGTCCGAAGTGGGGATCAGGACCACCGTGGAGGCCTTCGGGGACGTGGTGATGCCGGGGACGGACCCGGCGGCCGTCCACGACGGCACGCGGTTCTGGTACGGCGACATCGTGTACAGCTTCCGGCTGCGCCCGCTGCTGCCCGAGCCCGAGGCGACGGTGGAGTTCGTCCCCCGCGGGACGCCCCGGACACCCGGGACGCCCGGCGCGAACGAGGCCGTCGTCCGGGCCCCCGAGCCGTAGGAGGACTTGTGTCATCACTCGACGACATCCTCGCTGCGTTCGAGGCCGCCGCCCGCGACGGCAGGATCACCGGCGACACGCTCCCGGGGCTGGCCGAGCTGCTCGACGCGCTCGGCGTCGGCGCCCTGGACGTCTCCGGCGGCCACGCCTCCCGCGGGTCGGACAGCGCCTGGCTGACCGGGGCCGCCGGCTACCTCGGCACCCCGTGGACGATGCGGCTCACCGGTACCCCGCGGCCCGGCGCCGGGCCTGCGGCCCTGGTGCTGGAGCTCGGCGGCACGGCGGCGCCCGCGACGTGGACCTTCAAGAAGGCCTTCGGCGCGCTGCCGGGCAGCCGTCGCCCGGTGGCCGGCGGGAACGGCGGGCTGGTCGTCGGGGCGAGCGTCATCGGCCCGCTGATCCTCGACCAGCCGTCCGTCATGGCCGTCAACGTGCCGGCCGGCGCCCGGCCGCGGTTGTCCGGCACGCTACTCGTGCGCGGCAGCGGCTCGGTCTCCGGCAGCGACGTCCTCGCCCCGTACGCGGACTTCCTCGGCGACCGCCTCCACGTCGAGGGGCCCTTCTCGTTCCCGGCCGGCGAGCCGCCGGTGATCGAGCTCCGTGCGGTCGCACCGGGCGTCCGGCTGGAACTCTCCAAGCTGGACGTCTCGGCCGTCGGCCTGATGCTGACCACCGACCACCCCGACCCGTGTCCGCTACCCGAGGCCGGCGAGCGCCGCTCGGCCGTCCTGCTGTTCGCGGAGGCGGGCCTGCCGACCGAGCCGGTGGAGACGGCCACCATCACCGCACCCCTGCTGAGCGGCGACTACGTCTGGCCGCTGGTCGTCACCCTCGACCCGCCGCTCGGCCTCGAAGGCGGGATCCAGGCACTGACCGCGCTGACCGGCGGCACGGCGACGAACTTCACCTTGCCGAGCGGCATCGCGGCGATCGACCGGTTCGGCCTCCAGGACCTCGAATTCGGCATCGTGCCGGTCGCGCTCGGCGGGCCGGGTCTGTCGTACACCGCGGTCGGCATCGTCTCGAACGAGCCGTGGGATCCGCCGGTGCCCTACCTGACCGTCGACCGGGTCGGCACCCGCTGGGTGTTCAGCTTCGCGGGCGGCCGGACGCTGATCTCGGGCCTCGTGTTCGGGACCATGCGGTTCGGGCAGAAGACGGGGTCCTCGCTAGGCTCGCAGGCACCCTTCACCGAACGCGTGGCGCGCGGGCTGCTGCCGCGCACCGGCTTCGACGACGTCGTCGTGACGGTCCGGCTCTCCCTGCCCGACCTCGGGGTCTCGGCGTTCACCGCGGCGCCGTTCACCCTTCCGATCGCCGAGGCGTTCCGGGCGTTCTTCGGCGGCGACGGCCCGCCCGTCGACGCCGACCTGACCTGCGAGTCGCTGACCATGGACGCCTCGCTGCTGCAGAAGGAGTTCGCCGCCGGCCTGACCGTGAGCGGCGACTGGCCGATCCACGCGGGGAAGGTCACCCTCGCGCTGACCGGCCTCCGGCTCCAGGTGCAGGTCTCGCAGAACCGTGTCTCCGGCCTGCTGATCGGCAAGGGCGAGATCGCCGTGCCGGACGCCGATCCGATCGAACTGCTCGCGCAGGCGCAGTACCCGGGCACCGGCGGCTGGGAGTTCGGCGCGATGATGACCGGCGCCGTCGACCTGCCACGCCTCGTCCACGGCCTCCTGGGCGAGGAGCCGCCGGACTGGGTGAAGGACCTCCACATCGAACTCGCCGGCCTCAGCGTCCGGTTCAGCACGGCCGCCGGCAACCCCTACGCGGCCTCCGGCACCCTCCAGGTGACGGTCGGGCAGGAACTGCTCGGCATGGAGCTGCGGCTGCTGCTGACCGCCGCCGTCGAACGCGCGCTGCGCGCCACGCCCGCCGACGAGCACCTCGCGATCGCGCTGCGCGACACCGCGCAGGTGGAGCCGCTCACGGTGACCACCGGCAGCCTCTCCGGGACCTTCACGCTCGACAAGTTCGAGGTCACCGCCTCGGTGTCGGTCACCGACGCGGGCAAGGACTACACCTTCAGGATCGCCTACGGCGACCTCTCGCTGAGCGCGCTCACGTCCTGGGCCGGCGAGGGGACCGACCGGCACCGGATCCTCACCGTCCGCCTCACCGGCACCCTCGGCGAGCTGATCACCGCCCTCGTCGCACTGGTCAACCCGAATGCGACGTTCCGGCTCGACCCGCCGTGGGACTTCCTCGGCGGCATCGACCTCACCGGCCTGGAGCTGACCGTCGACCCGACCAGGCAGCAGGTCGCCGTGAAGCACGACCTGAAGCTGGACCTCGGATTCGTCAGGATCGCGTCGGTCGGCCTGAGTTACGACCGCTCCAGCGGCACCCCGGCGGTGAACGTCGTGCTGGACGCCCAACTGCTCGGGGACGCCGCGGCCAAGCCGCTGAGCTGGGATCCGGTCACCCAGGCACCGCCCCAACCCGCCGGTACGGGCCAGAAGTTGTTCTCGCTGCGCTACCTCGGTCTGGGTCAGCACGTCTCACCCACGGACCTCGCCCGGTCCGCCGGCGTCGCCGAGGTCGTCGACGCGATGGTCCGGGCGATGCGCCCGGTCGCCCCCGCCACCGGCAAGCCGCCGCTCGACCCGGCGACGACGGCCTTCGACCCGGCCGCGCAGTGGCTGTTCGGGATCGACGCGACCTTCCTGGACACGGTCGCGGTCAAGCTGGTGATGCACGACCCGGACCTCTACGGCGTGCTGCTGGCGCTGCGCGGGTCGCGGGCGGGATCGCTCGCCGGGCTGAACGTCGAGCTGCTGTACCGGAAGGTCACCGACGACATCGGCGTCTTCCACGCCCGGCTGCAGATCCCCGACGCCTACCGGCAGTTGCAGTTCGGCGCGGTGTCCGTGACGCTCGGCGTGATCACCGTCGACATCTACACCAACGGCAACTTCCGGGTCGACCTCGGCTTCCCGACGGGCCGCGACTTCACCGACTCGTTCGCGATCGAGGCCGGCGTCTTCAACGGCCGGGGCGGCCTCTACTTCGGCGTGCTGAACGGCGCCACCTCCACCCGGGTGCCGCGGATCACCGACGGGACGTTCAGCCCGGTCCTCGAACTCGGGGTCGGCCTCTCCATCGGCGTCGGCCGCACCTTCCAGCGCGGCCCGCTCAAGGCCGACCTGTTCGTCAACCTCGTGGTGATCTTCGAGGGTGTGCTGGCCTGGTACCACCCGGACGATGACGGCCGGAGCAGCGAGCTCTACTACGCCTGCCGGGGCACCGTCGGCATCGTCGGCCGGCTGACCGCGACGGTCGACTTCAAGGTGGTCCGGGTCGACGTCAACCTCCAGGTCGCCGCGATGGCGACCGTCGAGCTGGCCGCCCACCGGGCGACCGTCGTGGCCCTGAGCCTCTCGGTGCGGGCCAACGCCAGTGTGAAGATCCTCTTCGTCACGGTCTCGTTCTCGTTCTCGCTGACGCTGGAGACCTCCTTCACCATCGGCTCCGACAGCACGCCGCCGTGGCGGCTCGCCCCCGGCGTGGCCCGCCGGCGCCTCGCCGCCCCGCGCGCCCGCATCGCGCCGAGCAGGCCCGTGGCGGCGGAACGGCCGCCGTACCGGCTGCACTTCGACCCGGACGCGCACGTCTTCCCCGACGGCCTGCCCCGGACGCTGCACCTCACGCTCGTCCCCGGCTACACGATCGCCGACGTCCCGGTCGACTGGACCGGCCTGGCCCGGCCGGCGAACGACGAGCCCGCCTACCGTCTCGTGATCATGCTGCTCGCCGACAACGCCGTGGCGGCGGACGCGGTCACCATCGCCGGGACGGAGCGGCCCGACGTGTCGCGCAACCCGCGCGCGGACACGCCCGCCGACACCTCGTTCAACCGGCTCGCGGACGGCCTGCTGCGCTGGTGCCTCGACGCGCTCGGCGTCACCTCCCCGGCCGTCACGCTCGACGACCTGCTCGACCTGGTGGAGCAACTGGCCCTGGCCGAGGCCGAGGACACCGGCTTCACCTGGGCCAACCTCCGGGGCTTCCTGGCCAACAACGTCCACCTCGTGATCGGCGGCACCCCGGAGGGCGACGCCCGGGAGGCCACCTCCGGGACCCCGTTCCCGATGCTCCCGGTGCTGAAGTGGACCGCCACCGGTCTGCCGGACCCGGCCGACCGGGAGCGCGACTTCGCGGCCCACCGGCAGATCGACGCGACCTACGAGGCGGAGGCGATCGCCCACTTCGCCGAGCTGGACCCGATCCCGGCCGGCGAGCGTCCCGCCGCCCGCGCCCCGGCGGACGAACCCAGCGAGTCCATGGCGACCTTCGTGCTGCGCGACTACCTGCGGATGGTCGCCCGCGCCACCGTGCAGGCCGCCGCGAACCTGCTGGCCGCCTACCCGCACGAGGTGACGGAGGACGACTCGCTGGGCTCCATCGCCGCGGGCTTCGGGACGACCACCACGGCGTACGAGGTCGCTCCCCGGGACACCGTGGACCACGCGGCCGAGGCCCTCGGCGTCACGGCGGCCGAACTGCTCGCGCTCGACCCCGGCCTGCCGGACCGGCTGGCCGCCGCGCGGGCCGGCGACACGCTCGCGGTCGTGCGCGGTGTCACCCCGCAGTCGATCGCCGTCGCCAACCCCGACTGGCCCGTCGTCGCGGACACCGAGGTCACCCTGGGCACGCTGCCGGTGCAGCTCGGCGCCGGCGGGACGCTCGCCGGGCTGGCGCACGCGTACGGCAGCGACCCGACGGCGCTGGTGGACCACCTGCGCGACACCACCCCGCTGCTGCGCGCCGGCGCGACCGTGCCGCTGCCCGGCCTCGTGCACGCCGGGCTCTCCGTCGACGACACGGCGGCCGTCTTCTACGTCCGGCTCGGCCGCACCCTGCCCGGCGACGTGCCGTTCGCGAACTGGTACCAGGCGGCGATCGACCGGCTCAACGGCGACCCGGCGCAGCCGCTGCCCCCGACCCTCCAGGTGCCCGCCGGCTACCAGTCCACCGGCACCCTGACCTGGACCACCCTGCCGGGCGACACCGTCCTCGACGTCGCCGCGTACGCCGCGCTGATCCAGAACGTCGCCCCCGGCACGCCGTTCGCCGCGTGGCTGGAGGCGGTCCGCACGGCGAACCGGACGGCGGACCCGGTCGGCGTCCGCCTCCCGGCCGGCGCCGCGGCCGTGGTCCTGCCGAACGACACGCTCCGCTCGCTCCAGCACCGGCTGCTGCTCCCCGACGCGTCGTTCGAGGCCTTTGCCGCCGCTGCGGACGCGCTCGTCCCGCTGGTCACCGTCGAGGTGCCGGACGCGGTCGGCACGACGGGCTCCGGTCTCACCCTGCTGGCGCTGGCCCAGACGTACGGGCTCGGGCTGGAGGATCTCGCCGGGCGGATCGCGGACGACCGGGGCGTGCTGGCGGCCCGCCCGGGGCTCACCGTGCCCGACGTGCCGTCGATGCGGATCGACGAGCTCCTCGCCGCGATGCACGACGGCCCGGCGATCGCCGGCGTGAGCGGCCAGGTCGCGCGCTTCATGCTGGGCGGGCTGCGGCTGCCCGCCCCCGTCCGGGTCGACGGGGTGTACCACGCCACCGGGCCGATGACCGGAGGCTACGAGCTGATCGGCCAACAGGTCACCGGCCCGCCGCCGCCCCCGGCCCAGCCTGCGGAACCGGCGGAGGACCCGGTCGTGACCGTCACCGTCGACAAGGCCGTGCCTGCCGACTGGCTGACCTTCGCCGACCCGGCCCGCCACGAGGACGCGGGTCGGCCCGCTGTGGCCGGGGCCGACAGCGCGGTCGTCGCGATCACCGCCGCCGACCTGCGCGAGCACTACCCCGCCACCGGGCTCTCGCCGGTCGTCGAGAGCCCGCTCGCGGCCCTGCCACCGGCGCACGGGATCGGCACCCGCCACGCCGTCACCCGGGCGGTCCCGTGGCGGACGACCACGCCCGTCCACCTGCCCGGCACCCCCGCCGGCCCGCCCTCGCTCTGGCCGCTGCCGAACGACCTGACCGCACTCGCCGGGTCGGACCGCAGCGGCTCGGCGTTCCTGCTGGAGCAGACCACGCCGCAGACCGGCGCGACCGCCCGCTCCACCGAGCTCGGCTGCTACGCCTGGGCGACGCTGGTCTCCTTCACCGTGCGCCGCATTCCGGGCCTCGCCGGGACGGTCGAGGTGCTCGGCGCGGACGACGCCGACCGGCAGCGGATCGCGCAGCTCCTGGCGTACCTGCGGACCGTCCCCGGGGGGCCGGCGACCGGCGCCCACCCGCCGGCGCCGCCCGGCGAGCAGCTGCTGCTCACCCCGCTCTGGCAGCTGCCGCCGGCCCCCGGCCTCACCCCGGGCCTGACCTCGACCCCGCTCGCCGCCGACCGCACGTTCATCGTCCGGACCGACCTCGGCACCGGGACCCACAGCGGCTCCGCCGCCGGGAGCGCCACCGCGGGGCAGCACTTCGCGGCCCTCGCCGACGGCCCCCGGTTCCTCACCCTGCTCTACGAGTGCAGCGTCGTCGGCGGTGGCGGCTACTGGCTGCAGTACCGCGGCCAAGCACCCGACGGGGCGGCGCCCGGTGCGGCACCTGACGCGGTGCCCGACGCGATCTTCGACCAGGACGGGCTCGCCCGGCTCTCCCTGCTGCTCCAGCTCTCCTCGCAGTGCGGAGCCGACCCCGACCGGCACCTGTACGCGTTCACCAACCTCGCCGTGGTCGGCGACGGGGTCGACCCGGCCACGACCGCCCTCGCCGCCCGCGCGGTGGACCCGCCCGAGCTGAGCCCGGTCGCCACCGTCGACCCCGGGCAGGTCGGGTTCACCGCACGGTTCGCCAACCCGCTGGCCGACGACACCCCGCAGGGCCGGCTGCGCCGCCTGTACGGGCTGCTCGGCTTCCAGCTCGACCGGACGGAGTGGTTCGAGGGCAGCGGCGAGGGCCGGGCGGTGTCACCGCAACCCGCCGACGGCACGGACGAGCTCGGGCTCCGGGTACCGAGCGAGGCCGCCGAGGAGGTCTGGGACCTCACCCGGATCGTCGACGTCAACCGGTTCGCCCGGCACCGCGCGAAGGCCGTCCCCACCGCGCCGCCCCCGGACGGCGATCCGTACGCCGGCATCGCCGCCGGTGCGCAGACCCGGGTCTCGGTGTGGTTCCAGGACGTCTTCGGCAACCGGTCGGGCACCCCGGAGCAGACCGTGCTGCCCGTCCGGTACACCGACCCGGTCGTCGGCGTGGGCGCCTGGCCGTCGACCACCCTGCGGTACGACGTCCGGCCCGCCGGCGACCTCGCGGAACTGGCCGTCACCGTCGACTTCCAGGCCGTCGCCCACCAGCCGGGCGCGGCCGGGACCGGCGCGTCGGCCGCCGCCGCGGCGGAGCGCGACCGCGACCGCCTGGTACCGGTCTACTACCAGGTCGCCCGGCCCGATGTCCGGGCGGCGCTGTCCACCTCGCTGCAGCAGCCGCCCGGAGCCGGCCCCACCCCGCTCGCCGTCGACGTCGGGGTCCTGCGCCGGTACGTGACCGGCGCGCACGCGCTGCTCGGCTCGCTCGCCGCGACCGGCTCCGCACCGGCCACGGACGCCGCGACCCTCGACGACCTCTGCACCACGTACGGGGTCGGCTACGACGCGCTCGGCACCGCCAACGCCGACACCGCCGTCGATGCCATGCTCGACGCCGACGAACTCGCCGTACCGGTGGGCGCCGCGTTCCGCAACGGCGACACCGTCGCCGGGCTCTGCCACGCCGTCGACCCGGCGCTCGACCCCGAGCAGGTGCTGCTCGACGAGGACAACACCGCCGTGCCGCTCAACCCGTCCGTCGAGCTCACCACCCCGCCGCGCGCGGTGGTGGTGCCGCCCGACTCCCGGGCCGACGAGCTCGCGGCCCGGCTGCGCTGCCCCCTCCGGACGCTGGTGGCGGCCAACCGGGACCGCCCGGGGCTGCTCACCCCGGGGTTCGTCTTCGACTGCAACGGCGTCAAGGTCCAGGTGGCGGACGATCCGCCGGCCAGCGAGGCGACGCTCGCCGGCGTCGAGTCCGCCTACCGGGAGCTCGGCGTGCCGTTCGACGCGGCCCAGGTGGTCTCGCTGAACGCGGACCGGCCGGGCATGCTCCGGGCGGACGCCGACCTGCTGGTCACCGGTTACCTCGTCGAGAGCGGCGACACCCTGGGCGACAACCGGGCCGGCCTGACACCCGCGCAGCTCGCGCCGCTGAACACCACCACCGTCGACCTCTTCACCCCCGGCACCGCGGTGCTCCTCACCACCACCCCGACACCGGTGCCACCGGGCGAGCCGCTCGGGCGCTTCGCCGCCGTCAACGCCACCACCCCCGGTGCGCTGCTCCGGCACAACGGCCGGGTCGAGGTCCTCGCCGACTCACCGCCGGTGGTGCCCGGGATGTGGGCGTGGCCCGGGGACCGCGACGCGCTGCGGGTGCCCTGCACCGTGCGCGGCGGCGACTCGCTCGACGCTCTCGCCGTGCACTTCCCCGGCGCCGACCTGGTCGTGGTCAACGCCGAGATGCCGGAGACCGTCGCGCCGGGCGTCACCGTCACCATCGGGGGCGAGAGCGTGACGACGGCCGCCGCCGCCTCGTTCGCCGAGGTCTGCGCACTGTTCGGCCCGCCGGTCGGCCTCGCCGCACTGGCCGCCGCCATCGGGAGCCGGACCGACGTGCTGGCGGCCGGGGCGCTGCTGGTCTGCCCGCCCGGCGAACTCCCCGGGCGGCCGGCGGAGGGCGGCGTGACCCCGGAGGCCGCCGCCGCCCGGTTCGGCGTCACCGCGGTCGCCCTGCTCGGGGCCAACGCGGGCGCGCCGCAGCTGCTGCTGCCCGGACAGGTGCTGCGTGCGCGGCAGCCCGACCGGGACGGCGCCGTGCCCACCGAGACGACCGCGGACCACGACACCCTCACCGCCGTGGTCGAGCGGTTCCGCCGGCGCGGCGTGGCGACCGGCATCGATGCCGTCGCCGCGGCCAACGCGGACCTCGCCTTCCTGCGGGCCGGTGCCCGGGTGGTCGTCCCGCCGGCCGCCGCCCTGCTCACCGCCGGGCTGGGGGAGCCGACGCCGGACGGCGTGCAGTGGTCGTTCCCCGCGCCCGTCTTCCCCCTCACCGTGGCGCTGGAGCTCTCCCGCGACCCCGCACTGGTCGAACCGGCGCTCGCCGCGACCGCCACCCGCGCCCGGACCGCCGTCCCCGCCGCCCGGGGCACCGATCCGGCCCAGGACGGTGCGCTCACCCTGGCGGCCTTCGCCGAACAGGTCCAGCGCGCCGTCCCCGCCCTGCGGCTGGCCACGGCGCCGGGCCGGACGTCCGACACCGACGTCTGGGCGGTCGTCTTCGACGCAGACGGCATCGGGAGCGTCCGCATCGAGCCCCCGTGCGAGATCGCCGGCACCCGGCAGCCGCGCACCTTCGCCCTGCGCCCGCTGAGCACCACCCTGACGGCCCGCCGGCAGGTGGCCACGCCCGGCTTCGACGTCCGCACCGGCGAGCTGACCGAGGGCCGGGCGCGCGACTACCAGGGCATCGACCTGGAGGTGTGGGCCCGCTCGTTCCTCGACGACGTCGAGCTGCTGCTGTCGCCCGCGTACCTCCAGGGCGTCTACGCGCTGCGCCGGGACCTGCTCGACGGGATCATCGGCCTGAAGAAGGCGCTCGCCGCAGCCGTCGCCGAGGGGCTGCACCGCCTCCTGCCGGGGGACGCCCCGGCGACCGGCGGCGACCCGAAGCGGGCGGCGGCCGTCGAACGGCTCCGCCAGGAGCTGCTGGCCTCGCTCACCCGCGGCTACGCGACCTCGGCCGTCGTCCAGTACGACACCAGCGCGTCCACCCCGTGGACGGAGCAGTACGCCCGGCTCTCCGGCAACCCGGTCGTCGACTACCGCGACGTCCCCGACCACCTGCGGACCGCGACGGTGTCCAACGGCAACGTCCCGCTCGCCGACGGCGACGCGCAGATCACCTTCCTGGTCACCGTCCCCGACGTGGCGGCGCACGCCGCGCTCGACCTCTCCCTCGACTTCGCCGGCATCGAGCTGGAGTGCGGGATCGAGCAGGAGGCCGACGGCTACGACCGCTCCGACCGGCTCGCCTTCGTCACGCCGCTCGCCTCCGGCTCACCGCCCGCGCTGGACTTCGACCTCGGTGCTCCGCGGGTGCCGATCCCGCTGCGCGCCTACCCGCCGCTGCCGATCCTGCTCGACCAGCACGCCGACGCCCCGACCTCGGCCGACACGCTCGGCGACGCGCTGCACTGGACGTACCGATGCTCGGTGCAGCACCAGTCGGCCGAGCAGGACACGCTCGAACTCCGGGTCGCCTTCAACCGGCCCGCCGGTGCGGCCGCCGCCGCGGCCGACGACGACCTGTTCACCGCGCTGGCCCGGTACACCGCGGTCTCCGCCCCGATGCTCGGCCTGCTGGCCGGGCTGCCCGACTGGGAGCACGCCGACACCGACCGGCGCACGGCCCTGGCCAACGCGCTGGAGACGTACCGCACGCTCGCCTCCGCGGTTGCGGACGCCTGGGCCGCGCACTGGGCCGGCGGGCCACCGCCCCCGCCGCAGGCCGGCGCGTCCACCGGCGGCCCGGTCCCGGACGTCTACCGGTACGCGTTCGGACTCGACGCCCGGGACGGCTGGTACACGACCCTGCGGCTGACCCGCACTGTGGAGACCGGACCGGGCGGCGTGGGCTGGCCGACGGGCATCCGGGTGACGGTGGACGGCGCGTGCCACGAACTCACGCCCGCCGCCCCGGAACAGTGCGGCTGCACCGACACCGGGCACTGCCGCTGCTACGCCTTCCCGCCCCGGACCGTCGCGGCGTTCACGCTGCTCACCTTCGAGCTGACCTTCCCGCCCGTGCACATCGCGGCCTACCAGAACGCGTCGGCCGGGGCCCGGGTGACCCGCAACGCGCGGCTGCTCGGCGAGGGCTGGCCGGACACCGAGCCGGCCTTCGTCTACCGGACGCCGGAGGCCGGCTGGGCCGAGCCTGTCGTGCCCTTCATCGACATCACCGGCGCGATCGGCATCGGACCTTGGGACCCGACCGACGACGTCCCGCTCCGGTCGGTCTTCGACGCGGTCTTCGACGGCGACCCGGCCGACCGGACCGTCGCGATCGGGGCGCGCTACGCGTACACCCTGGTCGCCGGCGACCCGCCGGTGTCGGCCCTGCTGCCGGTCGTCCAGTCGACCGTGGGCACGTACGACGCGGCGACGGTCCCGGCGCTCATGCGGGCCCTCGTCGCGTGGAGCGAGCGCGAGCAGCCCGCGACGGCGGGCGGGGCCTGGGCCTTCCGGCTCAGCCTCCACTCCGCCCTCGACCCGTCACTCCGGCGGCCGGTGCTCCAGCTCAGGCACCTGTCGTCCCCGCTCGACCCGTCCCCCAGCTGAGTCGGCGGCGGTCCGTCGCCGTCCCGAGCCCTTCCTGGAGCAGCCATGTCCTCCGCACGACACCATCTCGGGCCGGCCACCGAGGTGGCCCGGACGGCGGTCCTGGGCGGTGCGCCCGCCGTGCAGCAGCCGTCCGGCGCCTTCCTGGGGTTCCCGCTGGCGGGCGCGCCGGAGGTGACCCAGGTCTCCACGAGCTGGGCCGGCTATCTGGTCCACGGCGGACCCGGGGCGTTCACCACGGTGGAGGCCCGTTGGACCGAGCCGGCCGCGGACTGCACGGACGCCCCCTACGACACGCTCGCGGCCATCTGGGTCGGCCTGGACGGCAGCGCGGGAGGCAAGGGCACCGTCCAGCAGACCGGCACGGTGTCGAGCTGCACCGAGGGCGAGCGGGAGTACACCGCCTGGTTCGAGATGTGGCCGGACGTCGCGGTCTTCTACAACGACCCGGTCGAGCCCGGTGACCGGCTCTGGGCCAGGGTCGAGTACATCGGCAACGACACGTACGAGCTGTTCCTCCGGAACATCACGAAGAAGTGGACGGAGGTCACCTACGCGAAGCCGCCGAAGGGAACCGACCCCAAACGGGCCTCCGCCGAGGTGATCGTCGAGGCGGGGATGGGGCCCCGGGGGACTCACTTCCTGACCAAGTTCGCTCGGGTGGCGGTCACCAGCGCCAAGATCAACGGCAAGTCGCTCGGAGACTCCGACGCCTGGAAGGTGATCATGAAGCAGGACGGTGTCCTCAAGGCCACCACCTCCGGACTGACCGGTGGCGGATCGTCCTTCCGGGTGACCTGGAAGGACTGGGGGACCCGGATCAGGGGCACGCATCGCCGGCCCCGGTGACGGCGGGCCGGCACCGGGGTCACGGCTGGGCGGCCGTACCGGGGCACCCCGGGCGGTCGCCGGCGGGCGGGAGCGACCAGGGGTTGGGGCCTTGGCGCAGCCGCCAGGCCGGTGTGGGCAGGAGGTCCCGCTCCCAGTACCAGTGGTCGGGCGCCGGCGGGGCGCCGGGGCCGGGGAACGGGGCGGCGACGCGCAGGTCGGGTGCGTCCGGGGTGTGCGGGTCGGTCGCCCGGGACCGCCACAGGACTTCGTGCAGGGCGTCGGGGTGGGCGTGGAACACCGTCACGCGGTAGGTGTCGAGGGTCTCCCGGAGGCGTTCGGGATGGGTGGCTCCGACCGGGTCCGCACACAGGACCTGCGGGGCCCCGAGGGCCAGCGGTCCGGTGACAGCCAGCGGGTGGCGCACCAGCCGGTCGAGCTCGGCGGCGCACCAGAAGACGTCGCCGGGGCCGCGGAGGCCGAGGCGGACGGCGGCGGCACGCTCGTCGGGGACCGGAGCGGACGGGCCGCGTCCGGCCGGGCCGCGCCCGGCCGGGGGCGCGCTGCGGGCGGGGTGCCACCCCGGACTCCCGCCCTCCTCGGCCCGGCCCGCTCCGTCGGCCGGACGCACCGTCAGGACCGGCGGCGACGCGGGTGCGGCGCCCCCGCCCCCGGCCGGGCGCGCGTCGTCGGTCGTCACCAGCAGGTGGACGCGCCGCAGGCGCCGCCGGGCCAGCTCGTCGGCCGGATCGTGGTGCCGGGACGCCGGGGGGAGCGTGGTGGCGACGGCGCCGATCCGGGTGCAGGCCAGCAGCGCGGCCACGGCTTCGGGGGCCGGCGGCAGCTGCAGGGCCACCCGGTCACCCGGGCGCACGCCGAGCCGGCGCATCGCGGCCGTGGTCCGGTCGACCTGTGCAGCCAGTTCGCGCCGGGTGACGGCCCGTCCGGTGCCGTCGGCGTCGACGGCGTACAGTGCCACCGCGCCGTCCGGGTCGGCCGGGGCGGGCTGTGGCGACAGGCGGGCGGTGGTGGTGTCGGTGTCGGTCGACGGCATGGCGGGCTCCGATCGGTCGGTGCGGTCGGTCTCGGGCGGGCCGGTCAGACGCCGGTCGGGGCGGACAGCCCCTGGGGGCTCCACCAGGCGGCCCGCGAGGAGCAGTCGCCGACCGCCAGCGGCACGTCGGCACCCTCGTCGAGCAGACAGCCGGTGCCGTCCTGGGTCCTGATCCGCAGACAGTCGGGGGTGGCGGAGCCGTCCGCCGAGGCGGCGCCCGGCTGCGGCCGGCGGTCGGTGAGCTGCCAGCGCTGCGCCGCGGCTTCGGCGGTGCCCGCGGCGGCCTCGTCCCGGACGGCGGCGGTGCCGGCCGGCTCCGCGGTGAGCAGCCTGGGCACGGGGGCGCCGCTGGAGAGCAGGGACTGCAGGACGAGGCCGCCGTCCGGCTCGGTCCAGGCCAGCCACTCCTCGCCGTTGGCGCCGGTGGGCCCGGTGGCGCCGACCCGGGCACCGTCGGGCACATCGGTCAGCGGGGCGTCCAGGACGGCCAGGCGCCGCCCGGAGTCGCAGGCGGTCAGCGTGCCCAGGCCGCCGTAGGCGGGGGCGCGGGGACCGTCGGGGTCGAACACCGTGCCTCCGGTCGGCGCGGTGGCCGGATCGCCGAGGCCGCCCGGAGGCACGGCGTCCTCCGGAGCCTCCGACCCGTCGGGGAAGACGCTCGCTGCCGCGGCCTGCTTCGCGGTGGCGGCGCCGGTGTGGGTTCCGGGTCCGCCGGCGCAGCCGCAGGTCAGCAGCACGGCGGCGGCCGCGAGGGCGGCGAGCGGCCGGTGCGTCGGAGGGCCGGCGGCGACCCCCCGCTCGGTTCGTTCCGTCGTCGCCCTGTGCTGCGCCATCCGTTGTTCCCCTTCCTACCGTCCCCCGATGGGCGAGGGGCCGACCTGTGCGTGACGGGTGCGGCCGCTCGACGGAGCCCAACCGTCGGACGCCGCCGGTGGTCACGCTAGGACCCGCCGGACGGGGACGGATGACGGTCGGAACCGAAGGATTTGGCCGGTTGACGGGGTTTCGGCCGGTGGTGCTGAGCCGGGGTGCGGTCCGACCGGTGGCCGGCCCGGTACCGAAAGGTTTGGGGCCGGGTACCGAGAGTTCTTCCCGTTCCGGGCCGGAGCACTCGTCGGCGGCCCCGAGGATCGGGAGGAGCCGCCGGGAACGGCCGCCTCCCGCCGAGAACCGGTGGGGAACAGCAAGAACAGCATGAGGAGTGCGCGTTGAGCAACGAGAGCCTGGCCAACCTGCTCAAGGAGGAGCGGCGTTTCGCCCCGCCGGCAGAGCTCGCCGCCGGCGCCAAC
>NZ_JBIVDY010000032.1:0-90908 GCF_044747365.1 Kitasatospora sp. NPDC090091 | reverse complement strand
GGGGGCGGGGCCCGCCCCCCCCCCCCCCGCCCGCCGGGCGCGCGGGGCCGCCCCCCCCCCCCCCCCGCCCCCCCCCCCCCCCCCCCCCCCCCCCCCCCCCCACGGCGCGTCACCGGTGCTCGGCGGTGAGCGTCAAGTCATGCACCAGGAAGTGGAGTTGAACGTCGTCCAGGGAATCCGCCCAGAGCCCCTCGGCGTCCAGCACCGATGCCGCGACCATCCGTGCCTCGGCCACGAGCTCCGGGTGGTGGTCGAAACCCGGCCACGGCAGGACGGGGTGGCCGTTCGCCTCCCCGAACCGGCGCACCTTCTCGATGTCGCCCAGGGCGGCCCGCGGCAGGGAGTCGTTCGCCCAGGACCACAGCCACGTCCCGCGGGAGAGGCTGACGCTGCCGATCATCGTGAGCCGACCGGTGAGGAAGACCTCCCCGCCGCGCGACCAGGTAATGACCGCGTCGTCCAGCGACCAGTCGTACTGCACGTCACCCGACAGCCCGTAGCGCTCGATCATCCGGGCCTGCCGCGAGCGGGCACGCTCCCGGGCGGCGAACACGACCTCCTCCCAGTCGGAGTGGTCATGCTGCGAGCGGTCGTCCACCGTGCCTCCTCGTACGGATCCGTCCGCACGATCCTCTCACCCCGGTCACCGGCCCCGGATCGGCGGGGCGGGGGCCGGTGATCGATGTTCGCGCAGGTGAGAGCGGTTTCGTGGGGAGTCGTGACGCCGCGCCCCCCGGACCGGGCGTCCGGCGTCCGGCCGGGAAGGCCGGACCAGGTCTGGTGGCGGCCCGGCGCCGCGTCCCAGAAGATCGGGTCCGTCCCGCCCTTCCCTGCGGGCACCCGGTGCGCCGCCGAACTGCGCATGATCGCCTGGCAGTAGCCGGCTACCCCGTCCGCCGTCCGCCCGCCCCGGTGCAGCCCACCGGGGCGGCCGGGCCGGCAGTACGCGATCAGCAGGTGGTGAGGCCCTTGAGCATCGGCTTGTTCGCGAAGCTGAAGGTGAACAGGTTCTTGGTCACGCCGGGGGCGAGCGTCAGGCAGCCGTACGGTTCGTAGCTGTTGGTGAAGTTGTAGACGAGTCGGAAGCTCTGCGTGGTGGAACAGCCGTTGGTCACCGTGGCCCGTGCGTAGTCGACCCAGTAGTCGGTGTTGACGTAGGTGACACAGCTCGGCACGTCGGCCTGGGTCGTCGCCGCCACCGGAGCGGAGGCCTGTGCAGTCCCCTGCACCGCCGCGACCAGGGCAAGTGCTCCCAGAGCCGGAGCGGCGGCCCTCATGAGCTTGTTCATGAATTCTCTCCTCTTGTGCCGTGCGCCCCCGGAACGGCGGTGGCGCGGGGTTTCCGGAAGGGGATTCGCGCCGCCGATTCTGTCGAGCGGGTTTGGCGGGCGAACCTCTTCGGCGACCCTACGGGCGGGGCCGGTGGCGGCGGTGAATGGGCGGGAGGAGCGGCATGATCCTGCAATTCCCGGGGGAGCGGGCGTATTTCCATCGAAGTTCCCGCTACCCTCGCGCGATCGGAATCGGAATTCGCCCTGTTCGCGGCGGAGCGCGCGTCGGGCTCGACCGTTCCGCATCGGCGCCGGGCGTCGGGTGGCGGGCGGTGCGGATAATCGGTCGCGCGCCGTGGGGCGGCGCGAGAACCTGCACGGATGCAGCGAGCGAAGAACCGGACGGTCAGCATCCATCTCACCCACGGGGGCCAGTACTTCGGGCCGGTCGGCCCGTTCGAGGTGGACGGAGGGTTCTGGTCGTCCGCTGCGCCGGTGGTCGAGCGGGTGGCCGCGGAGCTGGGGGTGCCCGCGGTGGTGCTCCGGCTCGCGGCCGCGCCGGGCGACGGCGCCGGCCACGGCGGGCACGTCGTCTACCACGTCGAGGCCCTGGAGCGGCCGGCCGGACTGGTGCCGCGTCAGGCGGCAGCAGAGGTGGCCGCGTTGCTCGGACCGGCCGAGCGGCGGGCCGGCTGGGCCACGCTGCCCGGCCTGCGCGCGGCGCTCGACTGGGCCGAGCGGTCGCTCGACCGGGCGGGCCGTCCGGCGGCCGGCCCCGCGGAGCAGATCCGGACGTGGAACCTCTCCGGGTTGTTCCGCTACCGCACCGCCACCGGTGCCGACGCCTGGCTGAAGGTGATCAACCCGGCGTTCAACGCCCGGGAGGGCGAGGTGATCGCGCTGTTCGGCAGCGCCGACCCGACGCTGGTCCCGTCGGTCCTCGGCGCCGACCCGGAGCACGGCCGGCTGCTGCTGGACCACGCCCCGGGGGAGGACCTGTGGGGCCCGTCCGCCGAGGAGGTCACCGCCGTCGTGCCCCGGCTGGTGGCCGCCCAGGCGGCCCTCGCCGCCGACGGCCGGGCCGCCGCGGCCGGGCTGCGCGACCGCACCCCGCGCACCCTGCCCGCCCAGGTGGACGCGCTGCTGGACCGCCTCGGCGCCGAGCCCGGCTGCGACCTGACGGCCGGCGAGCTCGCCGCCGCCCGGGCGCTCGCCGCGCGGCTGCCGGGGCTGGTCGAGGAGCTGGCCGCCTGCGGGCTGCCGGAGACACTGGTGCACGGCGACTTCCACCCCGGCAACTGGCGCTCCGACGGCACCAGCGCGGTGGTCGTCGACTACGCCGACTCCTGCCTCGGCCACCCGGCCATGGACGGGCTGCGCCCGCGCCGGTACGTCGACGGGGAGCGGTGGGCGCAGGTGGCCGCGGTGTGGGCCGAGGCCTGGCGCACGCACGCCCCGGGCTCGGACCCGGAGCGCGCGCTGGACCTGATCGAGCCGCTGTTCCACTTCGCGTACGCGGTGCGGTACCAGGAGTTCCTGGACCACATCGAGGACAGCGAGCGGCCGTACCACGAGGGCGATCCGGAGAGCGAGATCCGTGCGGCGCTGGCCTGGGCCGCAGCCGACAGCGGCGACGCTGCCTGACCGCCGCGCGTCGGCGCCGCCGGGCCGCCCCGGGTGCGGGGCGGCCGGCGACGCCGTTCGGCGGCGAGGGGCTTCACCGTGCCGGAGCGGCCGCTACGGGGACGGGGCGATCCGGCGGCCGTCACCGGCCGAGTACAGGGCCAGCGCCTCGACCGGGCAGTAGTCCACGGCCTCGGCCAGACGCTCCGTCAGCGGCTCGCCGGTGCCGGGCCCGGCACCGGCGGTGTCCCCGCCCCCGGCCGTGGCGGCCGCGTGGAGCGGGCGGGCCAGGCCGTCGGCGCCGAGCTCCAGGGAGCCGGGCGCGGTGAGCGCGCACATGCCCGAGCCGATGCACCGGTCGCGGTCGACCCGGACCACCACCCGTTCGGCCGTCGTCCGCCGCCCCGCCGCAGGCCCGGCTGCCCCGGTCCCGCCCGCAGGCCCGGTCGCGTCCGTCGGCCCGGCCACGTCCGCCGGGCCGGTCGCGTCCGCCGTCACCAGGCGGCCGGCAGGCTCTGCGGGCTGCGGGTCAGCAGACCGCGCCGCCAGTCGAGGGACGCCACCGGCTCGGTCAGCCGCAGCGCGGGCAGCCGCCGGGCCAGCCGGTGCAGGCCGAGCTCCAGCTCCATCCGGGCCAGCCAGGCCCCGAGGCAGTGGTGCGGTCCGGCGCCGAAGGTGAGCAGCGGGGCGGCGAGCGGGGCGAAGAGCTCGGTCAGCAGGTCGCCGGTGAAGACCCCGGGGTCGTGGTTGGCCGCAGCGGTGTCGGCGGCGACGACGCTGCCGGCCGGTATCGCCACGCCGCCGATCTCGACGTCGGCGACGGCCCGCCGGAGCAGCCCCGGCAGGTGCTGGCCGTCGCCGAGCGGGACGGCGCGCAGCAACTGCTCGGTGGCCGCGGTCGCGCTCTGCTCGTCCGAGGCGAGCCGCTGCCAGGCGTCCCGGCCGTCGCCGAGGAGGTAGACCAGGGCGTTGCCGAGGGTGGTCATGGTGGTCTCGTGCCCGGCCACCACCAGACCGATCACCAGCGAGACCAGTTGCTTCTCGCTGATGTCGCCGCTCTCCTCGGCAGCCGTGAGCAGCCCGCTCACCAGGTCGTCGCCGGGGGAGGCCCGGCGCTGCGCGATCAGCTCGGCGCCGAACGCGGCGAAGTCGGCGAGCGCCGCCGCGACCGCCTCGGCGGTGTAGGCGGTGGTGGAGAGCGCGTGGTCGCTCCAGTGGGCGAGGCGTTTGCCGTCCAGGCCGTCCAGGCCCATCAGCTTGCTGATCACGGCGACCGGCAGCGGGCGGGTGTAGGCGGCGACGAGGTCGACGGGCGAGCCCTGATCGATCAGCTCGTCCAGCAGGTGCTCGACCACCGAGGCCACCCAGGGGCGCCAGCGCTCGATGGCACGCGGGGTGAACGCCCGCTGCACGGTCCGGCGCAGCCGCTGGTGGTCGGTGCCGTCGAGGTTCAGGATCGCCTCCGGGTCGTCCAGGATGTTGGGGACGAGCGAGACCGCGGGCGCGTCGGGTGCGTACAGCGGGGCGCGGCCCATCCGTGGGTCGGTGAGCACCTGGCGGACGTCGGCGTGCCGGCTGACCAGCCAGACCGGGGTGCCGGTGGGCAGCTTGCCGAGCCGCGGCGGGCCCGGTTCGAGGAGGCGCAGGCAGTGCAGTGGGGGCAGCGGCGCCGCGTCCGCGGCGGTCGGGGCGGTGGCACTGTTCTCGGCGGACATCCGTACTCCAGACTCCAGGGCGGTGGGCTGCACGGGGCGGCCCGGCGGGGGGTGGATCCGGGGAAGTGCGCGGGGACGGCTCGGACCGGTTGGGTCCGGGGAGGCACGCGGGCACGCGTCGGACGGGGTCGGCCCGGGGGCGAGCCCGGTGACGGGCGGGGCGAGCGGGCGGGGCGCGTGGGTCGGACGGGTCGGGTTCGGTACGACCGTACGTGGGCGCCGCGCCACAGTCAGCAACGATTCCAGCCAACGCCGGGGGGACCGGGGGACGATGACGGGCGCTCGGTCCGGCCTGCGCGCCCCTGCGGGGCCGGGGGCGGGCCGGAGTGGAAACGGCCGCAGGACCGGGGGTGAAGCAGGGGTGAAGGCGGCGGCGGGAGCGGGGTGAAACGGTGGCGAGCCGGATCGCCGCCGTCGTTCGCCGGTCCCGGCGAGGCTCGGACGATACGCTTCGTGGGCAGGTCGTTCGACGCTGGCCGACACACGTCGGTACAGGTCGGCGCAGGTCACGCCGGGTGCAGAGCCGCCCCCGGCCGACGGAGGTGGAATCGGATGGCCCAGCAGGTCAAGGCAGTCATCGCGCGTGCCAAGGGCGCGCCCGTGGAGGTGACGACGATCGTCGTACCCGACCCCGGGCCGGGCGAGGCGGTGGTCCGGATCCAGGCCTGCGGCGTCTGCCACACCGACCTCCACTACCGTGAGGGCGGCATCAACGACGAGTTCCCGTTCCTGCTCGGCCACGAGGCCGCGGGCATCGTGGAGTCCGTCGGCGAGGGCGTGACCGAGGTCGGGCCCGGCGACTTCGTCATCCTCAACTGGCGTGCGGTCTGCGGCCAGTGCCGCGCCTGCAAGCGCGGGCGCCCGCAGTACTGCTTCGCCACCCACAACGCCGGGCAGAAGATGACCCTGCTGGACGGAACCGAGCTCTCCCCGGCCCTGGGCATCGGCGCCTTCGCCGAGAAGACCCTGGTCGCGGCCGGCCAGTGCACCAAGGTCGACCCGGCCGCCGAGCCGGCCGTCGCGGGCCTGCTGGGCTGTGGCGTCATGGCGGGCCTCGGCGCCGCGATCAACACCGGCGGCGTCGGCCGGGGCGACTCGGTCGCCGTGATCGGCTGCGGCGGGGTCGGCGGAGCGGCCGTGCTCGGCTCCCGGCTGGCCGGTGCGGCGAAGATCATCGCGGTGGACATCGACGACCGCAAGCTCGCGGGTGCGCAGAAGCTCGGCGCCACCCACACCGTCAACTCCCGTACCACCGACCCGGTCGAGGCGATCCGTGCGCTCACCGACGGCAACGGCGCGGACGTCGTGGTCGAGGCGGTCGGCCGCCCGGAGACCTACACCCAGGCGTTCTACGCCCGCGACCTCGCCGGCACCGTCGTCCTGGTCGGCGTGCCGACCCCGGAGATGAAGCTGGAGCTGCCGCTCCTCGACGTGTTCGGCCGCGGCGGTGCGCTGAAGTCCTCCTGGTACGGCGACTGCCTGCCCTCGCGGGACTTCCCGATGCTGATCGACCTCTACCTCCAGGGCCGCCTGGACCTCGGCGCGTTCGTCACCGAGACCATCGAACTCGACGGTGTGGAGCAGGCGTTCGCGCGCATGCACGAGGGCGACGTGCTCCGCTCGGTGGTGGTCCTGTGAGCGGCGCGGCCCACGACGCAGCGGCTGCCGGCGCGGCCCGGATCGACCGGCTGGTCACCGCCGGCACCTTCGAACTCGACGGCGGCAGCTGGGAGGTGGAGAACAACGTCTGGATCGTCGGCGACGATGCCGAGGCCGTGGTGATCGACGCCGCGCACGACGCCGACGCCATCGAGGCGGCGCTCGGCGGCCGCCGGCTGCTGGCGATCGTCTCCACCCACGCGCACAACGACCACATCGACGCCGCACCGGCGCTCGCCGGGCGCACCGGCGCGCCGATCCTGCTGCACCCCGACGATCTCCCGCTGTGGAAGCTCACCCACCCCGACCGGCTGCCGGACGGCGAGCTCGCCGACGGGCAGCGGATCGAGGTCGCGGGCACCGCGCTGACCGTGCTCCACACCCCCGGCCACGCGCCGGGCGCAGTCTGCCTGTACGCGCCGGACCTCGGGACGGTGTTCACCGGCGACACGCTCTTCCAGGGCGGCCCGGGCGCGACCGGCCGGTCGTTCTCGCACTTCCCGACCATCATCGACTCGATCCGCGACCGGCTGCTCACGCTCCCGGCCGGGACGGTGGTCCGCACCGGGCACGGAGACCCGACCACGATCGGGGACGAGGCTCCGGCCCTGCCGGACTGGATCGCCCGCGGCCACTGAGGTCCTGGGACGAGCGGTACGGCTGAGTCCGCACGTACGGACGGCCAGTCCGCCCCGGTGCCCCGCGCACCGGGGCGGACGTCGTACGATCGCGGCCATGGCTCATGATCCGCGCGACCTCGACGACGCGTTCCTCGCCTTCTGGCGCGAGCGCCACATCGCCACCCTGACCACCGTCCGCCCGGACGGTTCGCCGCACGTGGTGCCGGTGGGGGTGACGTACCAGCCGGAGACCGGCGTTGCGCGGGTGATCAGCAGCCGGACCAGCCGCAAGGTGCGCAACGTGCTGGCGGCGGGGGAGGCCGGGATGCGGGTGGCGGTCTGCCAGGTGGACCGGGCCCGCTGGTCGACGCTGGAGGGCGTGGCCGTGGTCCGGGACGCGCCGGAGGCGGTGGCCGACGCGGAGCGGCGGTACGCCGAGCGCTACCGCGAGCCGCGGGTGAACCCGGACCGGGTGGTCATCGAGATCACCGTCGACCGGGTGCTCGGCCGCGCCTGACCCCGACGCGGCGCTCAGGCCAGGAACGCCGCCACGGCGGCCCCGGTGAGGGTGCGGTAGCGCTGCTCGCCGAGGCCGCCCGGGAAGTGCCCGCAGCGCTCCAGGCTGATCACCCCGTGCGCCGCCGCCCACAGCGTGTCGGTGATCTCGTCGGCGTCGGCGTCCGCCCGGAACACCCCGGCCCCGATGCAGGCGCGGGCCGCCTCGCGCAGGACGTCCAGGCTCGCAGCGGCAGCGGCGCGGGAGGCCTCGTCGGGGACGAAGCCGGGGATGCCCTCGCCGTGCATGACGCTGTAGAAGTTCGGTTCCTCCACGGCGCCGGTGCGGTAGGCGCGGCCGACGGCGGCGAGGTACGCGGCCGGGTCGTCGCCGCGCGGCACGGCGTCCAGGCGGCGGCGCAGCCGGGCGAAGCCCTCGCGGTACAGCGCCGCCGCAATGCCGTCCTTGGCGCCGAACAGACGGTAGAGGACGGTGGTCGAGCAGTCGGCGGCCGCGGCCAGGCGGCGCATGCTCAGTGCCGAAGGGCCTTCGGCGGCCAGCAGCTCGGCGGCGATGTCGAGCATGGCGGTGCGCAGGGCCGCCTCGCCCCGGGCCTGGGCCCGGGCGAAGGCGCCGGTCGGTGACTTGGCGGGCATGAAGTGATCCTCCTGCAGACCGGACAGGACCTAGTCGGGCAGCGGCCGGTAGATCGGCACGCCGGCCTCCTCCAGCGCCGTCCGCCGGCTGAAGTACTCCTCGCCCATGGGGTCGACGCCCAGCAGCGGCATCGCGCTGCGCCAGGTGGTCACGTCCTCCGGAGCCAGCTCCGCCGCGGCCGCGAAGTGCTGCTCCGCCGCCTCCTGCCGACCGTGGCGCAGCAGCCACAGCGCCAGGGCGGCCTCGGTGCGGGCCTGCTGCTGCTCGGCCGTGCCGGTCCGGGTCAGCGCGGCGACCGCTTCCGGGGCGAGGCCGGAGTCGCCGGTGGTCACCCAGCGCCGCAGTGCGCCGAGCGCCTTGGCGGAGTCCAGGCCGCTCATCGAGCGGAAGAGATCGGTGGCGAACTGGGTGTCGTTCGGCCGGGCGATGCGGCCCTCCTCGTCGACCCAGACCACGGTGGGGACGTTGAGCAGCTGGTAGAGGTCCGCGACCCGGCCGTCGACGTCGATCAGTGCGGGGTGCGTGGGTGCGGCCTCGGCGATCCAGGGCGCGGCGTCCTCGATCCGGCGGTCCACGGCGATGCTCAGCACCGAGAACCCCTCGGCGGCCAGTTCGGCGTGGCGGCGCTCCCACTCCGGGAGGTCGTAGCGGCAGCCGCACCACGAGGCCCAGAAGACCAGGGCCACCTTGCGTCCGCGCAGGCCGCCGAGCGAGTGCGGCACGCCGTCGGCGTCCGGCAGCGTGAAGTCGGGGGCGGTGCCGCCGGCCAGGACCGCCGAGCGGTCGCCGGCCGCCGTGCCGAACGCCATGACCCCGGCGGCGAACTCGGCCGCGACCGGCCGGTCCAGCAGGGCGGCGAACGCGGTGACGTCCAGGGTTCCGGCGGTGGCGTCCTCGATCCCCGCGACGGCCGCCGCCGGAACGCAGACGTCGCCCCGGCACCAGCCCTGCGGCTTGCGGGTGAACCCCAGGGCGCGCTCGACGTCCGCGAAGGAGAGCCGGACCTGCGGGTGCACACCGCCCTCGGCGGGCCGGAGTTCGGCGGTGACGGGGCTCTCGGTGTGGTCGTCCAGGATCGTCAGCTCGACGGTGGCGGCCTCGACGGTCCCGGTGGCGTTCTGCGTGGTGGCGCTCATGGTGTCCCTCCCCGTGGATAACGCTGTTATTCGACGATAACGGTGTTACTGACGGCGTGCAAGCATGCACGTCCCGCGGCCGTTTATCGGCCGTTGATCGCCGGTGCGTAGCGTCGCGTCATGGTTGAGGCAGCGGGCGAGACGTGGGGCGGGCGTGGCATGGGGGAGAACCGGGTGCAGGCCGAGGGGCGGATGACGGAGCAGGACGTCGAGCAGTTCCGGGTGCTGCTGGCCCGGCTGGAGGGTTCGCTGGCCGCGGACCGGGAGACGCTGCTCGCCGAGCGGGCGGCCCTGATGGCGCAGCGGGCCGCGCTGCTGGCGGAGGCGGCGGGCTCCGGTGGGTGACGGGGTGTACGGCCGGGCGGTGTCCGTGCTGCCGCTCTGGCAGCGCGGGCCGGTGCCCGTGGGCGTTGCGGGGGTGATCCACGGCGGCCGGGCCGAGGGTGCCGGCGGTGCCGAGGGCGCCGGCGGCGCGGACCGGCCCGGGGTGCACGGGCACTCCGGGCCGGCGGGAGAGGGTGGCGGTGCGGGTCGGGGCGGCGGTGCGGGTCAGTTGACCGCGACGGCCGACCAGGCGGCGGCGACCGCCGCGTACTCCGCGCTGCCGGCGCCGTAGAGGTCGGTGGCGGCCTTGAGGGTCGCCGTGCGGGCGGCGGCGTAGTTGGTGCCGGAGGTCATGTAGACGCTGAGCGCCCGGTACCAGACGGCGCCGAGCTTGTCCCGGCCGATGCCGGTGACGGTCGATCCGTTGCAGGTGGGGCTGTTGTACTGGACCCCGTTGACGGTGCTGGCGCCGCTGCCCTGCGCGAGCAGGAAGGCGAAGTGGTTCGCCACGCCCGAGGAGTAGTGCACGTCGAGGTTGCCGACGCCGGAGCTCCAGCAGTCGGCCGACTTGCCGTCCTTGGAGGGCTGGTCCATGAAGCGCAGGGCGGCCTTGCCGAAGCCGGACTTCACGATCTCCTCGCCGATCAGGTAGTCGCCCGGGTCGGAGGGGTTGGCGGCGTAGAACTCGACCAGGGTGCCCATGATGTCGGAGGTGGCCTCGTTGAGCCCGCCGGACTCCCCGGAGTAGACGAGCTTGGCGGTGCGCGAGGTGACGCCGTGCGACATCTCGTGCCCGGCGACGTCCAGTGAGACCAGCGGGCCGAAGGTGGTGCCGTCCCCGTCGCCGTACGTCATGCAGAAGCAACTGTCCTGCCAGAAGGCGTTGTTGTAGTTGCTGCCGTAGTGGACGCGGTTGTACGAGCCCTTGCCGTCGCCGCCGATGCCGCTGCGGCCGTGGACGTTCTTGTAGTAGTCCCAGGTGGTGTTCGTGCCGTACTGGGCGTCGACGGCGGCGGTGGAGCGGTCGGCGGTGGCGCCGGTGCCCCAGTGGTTGTCGGCGTCGGTGAACAGCACGGCGGGCGCCCGGCTGAAGCAGATGGTGCCGAAGCAGAGGTCGGTCTTGTTCTGGGCGTCGCCGGTGTAGGTGTTGCCGCGGGTCGGGTCCTTGAGCTGGAAGCTTCCGCTCGCCGCGGTGGTCTCCAGCGGGACGGTGCCGCTGTAGAGCGAGGCGCCGTCACCCGTGGCGGTCTCGATCGCGTCCCAGGCGGCGATCACCGCGCCGGTCGCGGCGTCGGAGAGCACCGTGCGGGCCACCGGGTTGCCCAGGTAGTCCTGCCCGGCGGCGGTGGTCTGCCAGGCGAGCCGGGGTGCGCCGTGCAGCGCGTCGACCACCAACTCGGCCTTGGCGTCGGCCTGGCGGGCGGAGCCGCCGAGCGCCCGGACGGCCTGTGCCCGGGCAGTGGCGGCCGGGACGGCGGGCCGGGTGGTGGGCACGGCGAGGTCGCCGCTCGCGGCCTGGTCGGCGCCGCGGAAGGCGCCCCCGGGGGAGAGGTGGACGACCAGGTCGCCGCCGAGCACCGGCAGGCCCGCGTAGGTGCGGTCGTAGCGGACGTGCCGGGTGCCGTCGGCGTCGGTGACCACGTCGCGGACGGTGCGGCCCTGCTGCGCGGTCACGCCGAGCTCGGCCGCGTTGGCGTTGAGCGCGGCGTCGGCCTGGCCCACCGCGGCGGCGGTCGCGGCCGACCCCGCGGGCGCGGGAGCCGCCGCGGGGGCGGCGAACGCGCTGCCGGGGAGGGCGGCGGCGGTGAAGGTGGTGGCCGCGACGACGACGGCGACGGCTGCGGCGGTGGTGCGGAGACGGAACGTCATGGTGCTCCTCGGTTCTCGGCGGTGGCCGCGGAGGCGGCGTGCCGGCGGGGGATGCGGCGGCAGCGGCGAGGGGGGAGTCGGCGCTCGGGCGCGGCGCGGCCGGGGCGGACGTGGCCGTGGGCGGGCGAGCGCGGGTGGGGGAACGCGGGCGCCGGCAGCGGTGCCGGTGAAGGGGGAGCCGGCACGGTGTCGGCAGGGCTGTCGGCGCCGGCGCCGACCGGGTGCGCGAGCGGTGTGGGGGTGGCGCTGTGCGAAGAAGCCGCCGGGAGAGATGTTTTACATGCTCAGGACAGCTCGCGTCCAGAGGGCGTGCAGCAACGCCCGGTTGAGCCCCTTTGTGGCCAACGGCCGGGCGGAGAGAGCGTGTTCAGGGCGTGGGCCGGTGCCGGGTAGATCCCGTTGGGGCGGATCCATGCACGAATCACCCCTTTGCGGGCCGTATGATCATGATCGTCGAGCGGGTGAGTGGGGGAGACCGTGGTGGACACGACCGGGCGCTGGATGCCGCCTCTGGGCGCCGGCCGCAGTCCTGCGGCCCGGGCACTGCTGGCCCTGTTGGAGGACCCCCGGGCGCCGCGGGTGTGCCACGTGACCGGCCCGGCCGGCATCGGCAAGACCCGGCTGCTGACCTGGTTGGCCACCGCCTGCTCGGACCCGGCCACGCCCGCGGCGCAACGGCCCGACGCCGCGGTGCCGTTGGCCGGAATGACCGTTCACAGCGCCACCTGGACCATCGCCGCCCGCCTGGGCGTCCGGGCACGCACGCCCGAAGAGCTCGTCGCCGGGTTGCGTGCAGCGGACCGCCCCCGGCTGCTGTTCCTCTGGGACCTCGACCGCTCGGCCGAGCCGGCGGCCCTGGCCGAACTCCTGCTGGGCCCGTTGTCGGACGCGCCCGCCGTGCGGATGGTCGTCGAGTCGACGGGCGTCCTGCCGGTGGCGGGGCAGCCCGCGGTGCTGGCGCTGGACGAGCCGCGGTGGACGGACGCCGGGCGCTTCGCGTCCTGGTACGACCGGCGGCGCGCGGGCTCTCCGTTCCGCGCCGAGCAGGTGTACCCCAACCCGGGCCTGGCCCTGCTCGCGGCCAAGGTCCCGGCCGGGGCGGCCGTTCCGGCGGACGGCCCGGACGGCCCGGCCGTGCCCGCGGCCTGGTGGGCCTCGCTGCCGGACGAGGTGCGCCCGGCCATGGGCACGCTGACGGCCGCGGTGCGTCCCCTCACCCGGCAGGAGTGGGCGGTCCTGGCCGATTCCGCAGCCGTCGAGCGTGCCGCTGACCTTCTGCCGGCGGACTCCCCGGCCGGCGACACCTGGTGGCTGCCCGTCGGCCCGCTCCGGCAGGCCGTGACGGCCGGCACCGGCCCGGTGGACCCGGTCGAAGTGGTCCGCGCCCTCGCCGCAACCGTCCCCCGCGCGGCCGACCGCGCTCCGGACCTCCTGGGCGCGGACCCCGACCGGCTCGGCCTTCTCCTGGGTCAGTGCGTCCGGGCCGGAATGGCGGAGCAACTGCTCGAAGACCCGCTGTTCACCGCCTGTGCGGATCCGCTCGCCGTGGCGGCGGCATTCGGTTCCCACGGCGACAGCCCGCTCCGCACTGCGTGGCAGGCGGCCGGACCCGCCCTGCTGAGGGAGGACGCCGGCGCCTCGCGGGCCGAGATCCTGAGGATGCGCCTGCTGGAGGGTCGCACGGACCACACCCTCCCGCCGGTCTCCGGTGCGCCCTGGCGCACCGAGTGGTTCTGCGGGCCCGCGGAGGAGGACGCCCCGCTGGCCGCGGCGGCCCTCGGCCGGGGGCCGTTCGACGGCCGGATCCTGGCGGCGGACGTCACCGGCGGCGTGCACCTGGTCGACCTGGCCACGGGGCGGCTTCTCGACCGCAGGGCACTCGTCGGACCGGCGGGCATGACGGCGCTCACCTGCCACCCGGACGGGACGGTCGCAGCCCTCGGCCCCGACGGCGAGGTGCTGGTTCTCGCCGGTGACCTGCGGCTCCCGCCGCTCGGGACCGGCCGGAGGACGGCATCGGCCGATCTGCCGGCGGCCGGCGACGGAACGGGGACGGTGCACTGGTTCGCGCCGGGGGAGGCCTGTGCCGAGCCTCTGCACCGGGGGCCGGTCACCGCCGTGAGCGGCGTCCTGCTCCCCGGCGACGAGGGGACGGCCCGGTCACTCGTCGTCAGCGGGGGCGCCGACGGCCGCGTCCGCGCCTGGCGCCCCGGCCTGCCACCGATGCCCGGTTCCATCGCCGAGCGTCCCCGTGCGGTCGCCTCGGTGAGCCTGACGAACACGGCTTCCGGCCTCTTCCTGGCCATGGCCTGGGAGGACGGACTGCTGAGGGCCGTTCCGGTCGACCGGAACGGCCCGGCGGTCGACGTCCTTCTCGGGACGCCCGTCCGCACCGTTCTGGCCACTTCACCCGCTGACGTGGTCTGCGTCCTCCCCGAAGGCCTGGCCCGGATCACCCTGCCGGCGCCGGTATTCTTCGGGGCGACCGAAGGAACCGACGGGGAGCACCTTTGAGCACGGAACCGGACCTGCCCACCGCCACGCAGTACCGCGACCTGCGGACCTTCGTGACGACCATCGAGCGGCAGGCGGAGTTGGAGCGGATCGACCGGGGGATGGAGCCGACGACGTACGCCGTCTACAGCGCCTGGACGAGGATGGCCGTCCGGTACGTCACCGTGCTCGGCAACGAGCGGACGACTCCCCAGGCAGCCCACGCCGCGGCCCGCGCCTGGGGAATCCTCCTGGAGATGCTCGGATTCTGGAGGAACAGCCCCCTGCTGCCGGAATCGCTGCGGGCTCCCGTCACGGCCGCTGCCGACGTCCGCTGACCCTGGCCCGCCACCGCTCAGCCCGCCAGGTCGTCGAGGGGAAGGGTGACCGACGGGGTGGAACCGGGGTTCACGCGCAGGTCCAGGCCGTGGGTGAGCTCCGTGAGCTGCCGCCCCGTGAGCCGGGTGAAGCCGGGCCAGTGAGCGGGCAGGTGGCGCTCCGACGTGCACGCCTCCAGCACGCTCCGTCCCTCCGGACCCGGCACCACGTGCAGGTTCAGCGGGCCGGGCGCCGCGAACACGAGCAGGTCCGCGTCGAGCAGGGCGCCCTTGAGCCTCGCCTCGTCGCAGTACCCCGTGGCGGCCCACTGCAAGGCCTCCTCGGCCGCGGTCTCCGGCCTGGCCCAGCCCCGGCTCTGTGGTGACGGGCGGTAGTTGGGGTTGTGGAGGAAGCGGACCAGCGCGCCGTTGGCGTCCACCTGCCAGCCGCCGATGACCGCGTAGTTGGGCACCTCCCCGTTCGGGTCGTAGGCCGGGTCGATCGAGTAGATCCAGCCCCCGCGCCGACGACGGGCCTCGGCCCGCAGGGCGTCGGTCACGGGCGGGTCGGCCGGGCCGTCGGACGGGTTGGTCATGTCTCTCGCCTCTCAGGGTTGCTGAAACGGGGTCACGGGATGGTCCAGGGCCTGTCTTGTGGATCAGGGCGGACCCGGCCTGATCCACAAGACAGGCCCTACGGCAGCGGCGGGTTGGCGCCGGCCGCCGGCCGGTAGCGCGGATTCGGAATCCACTCCAGGGGCTGCCGGTTCTCGTCGAGCCGCCAGGCGCCCTTGACGTTCTCCGCCCTGATGCCTCCGGGGAAGGCGATCTCGCTCTCGTGCGTGTGCGGGTAGTCGCCGTTCTTGAACGTGGCGTTGATGTCGATGCCACCCGGTGCGTCGACCTCGTACTTGAAGTTCCGGCCCAGGGAGTAGGCCGGGTCCTTGCTCGTCCCGACGTAGATCGAGTCCCAGTTCGCGTGCGCGTAGCCGCGGAGGTTGTGCTCCGTGTTGCTCCGCGGCTCGAACCCGGGCTTGTCGGACCCGAAGATCTCCTCCGGATGGCGGTCGTCGTACCGCCAGAGCGGTTCCTTGCTGTCACGCCACACCGGATCGTGGGTGATGTCATCGATGTTGATGTCCTTGTTGACGGCCGCCTTCAACTTGTCGGCGTCACTGGCGGCCTTGGCGGCCGCCTGCTCGGCGGCCTCCTTGGCCGCCTGGTCCGCGGCCTCCTTCGCGGCCTTCTCCGCGGCCTCCTGGGCCGCCTTCTCGGCAGCCTCCTGGGCGGCCTTCTCGGCGGCGTTCTTGGCGACGGCGGCGGCCTCGCGTTCGGCGACGGTGGCGGCGGTGCCGCCGCCACCGGTGCCGGCGCCGATGAGGAGGTTGCCGGCGAGCCTTCCGCCTGCCTCGGACGGGTCGTTGCCCCACCCGCTGCCGACCAGGCCCTTGAGCAGGTCGACGGGGTGGTCACCGGCCTGGATCAGGCCCGCGGTGATGGTGGACAGGCCGTCGAGGTACTGGGCGGGGTGGGTGAGGTTGTACGGGTCGTAGGGGTTGAGCGAGCGGCCGAGCTTGAGCAGGTCGGTGCCGCTCTTGATCAGGCCACCGGTGAAGTGCTGGTACATCACCGGTGCGCCGGCCAGACCGTCCATGACGTCGGCCTTGAGGATCTGCGTCTTGCTCGGCATGTTCGGCGCCGACTGCACCAGCGCGGCGATCGCGGCGGTGGCGGTGCGCGCGGCGGAGTCCCGCTGGGTGCGGGCGGCGTCCAGCTTCTCCTCGGCATGCTGGAACTCGGCCTCCGCCGGGTCCTTGAACTCGCCCGGATCGACCGGCTTCTGCGCCGGCCGCTGGTCGGGCGGCGTGGAGTTGTATGCCTTGGCCCGCAGGTTGTATGTCATGGCGTCTTCCAGCCACGCCTTGGCCGCCGCGTCGGACTTCTTCTTCGCCGCCTTCCACAGCCGCGCGGCCTCCGCGGCCTCCCCCTGCGCCCAGGTGACGGTGTGGGCGAAGGTCTCCAGCGCGGAGGCGGCCTTGCCGCACGCGTCCGCGGCGGTCAGCCACTGCTTGGGCTGCGGTTGGAACGCCTTCTGGAATGCCTCCGCGGCGTCCCCCGTCCAGTGCTCGTGGTCGAGCCTGGCCAGGCCGCTGCCGGTCTTGTCGAACGCGTCGTGGAACTTCTTCAGGTGCCCGGCGACCTCGTTGAGCTTCTTCGCGTCCCCGTGGACCAGCTCCTTCGGGTCGTCGGTCTGCTTCAGGCTGCGCTCGCCGACCTTCAGGCCGGCCTCGTCCGCGACATCGTCGCCCCACCCGTTGACCTTCTGCGCCGCACCGTGCAGCCCGACCTCGTCCAGCAGGTCACCGGTCAGGTGCGAACCCTTCTGCAGGACCTTGGCACCCGCCTTGACGTGCACGTCGACGAAGGTGTCGGCCGCGTCCACCACATCGGTGATGCTGAAGTGCAGACCCATCAGCCGTTGCCCCCCGCCGCCTCGGCGATCGCCTTGTTGATCCCGAACGGACCTTCGGCCTTCTCCTTCGCGACGTCCTTCCAGGTCTTCGCCATGTTGTCGAAGGCCTTGTCCGCGGACCCCGGGGAGAAGTCCGGGTTGGTGATCTGGGTGTACGCGTTGTCACCCCACACCTGGTCCCAGGACTTGCCCTCGATCTGCTCCTCCGTCTGGTGCGGGTTGCCCATCCCCGCCGCGACGACGTCCTTCAGCAGGCCGTCCGCATACTTCTCCTGCTCGTGGTAGAAGCCCGCCGACAGCCCGAGCTTGCCCGCGATCTCGGTGCCCTCCTGCACCAGCTTCCGCACGCCCCACGACCAGCGTTCGCAGAACTCGGTGAACACGGCCCCCAGATCCGGGTCACCGGCCTCCATGCCGGTCAGCTCCAGCTCCGAGAACCCCCGTCCGGACTCCGCGAAACCCGCGATCCCCAGCTTCTGCAGCTCCTCGATCGCCCCGTTGATGCCCTCTTCCGCCAGCTTCAGCGCCTGCGGATCGACCCCGAACCCCGTGCCCGCCATCTCAGCCTTCCCCCGTCACAGCCATCGGCCCGTCGAGGGCCACCTCGTCCGGCACGATCCCCCGCATCGGAGGCAGGAGCATCGGCTCCGCCCCCGCCACGTCCAATGCCACCCCGCCGGGAACCCCCAGCGCGGGCACGGCCACGTCCAGCAACCGCGAGCCCAGCACCGTCAGATACGGCAGGCCGTCCACCGGAAGCTCCTTCAGCCGCGCGAACGCGGCGAGTTCCTCCTCCGAGGTGAAGGCGTGGATCCACCGCAGGCCCCCGTGATCGGCGGTCCACACCGCCTCCTCACCCCACCGGGGCACCAACACCGCACTCAACCGGAACTGCGCCACCATCAACGCGGGGTCACCCACCCCCGCCCGCAGCATCCGTAGCTGATGCACCAAACCGGCGTTCCGCATGATCCCCCGATCGCCCCGGCCCCGTTTAGAACGCCACTCTAATGCACGGATATGGGGATGGATCGCCGGATATCACCCCACGGGGGCCGATGATGACGGCGTGCCGGTGGCCGGCCCGATTCGTGAGGGGAGCAACGTCCGGCTGCTCGAAGAACGTTGACCGTCCGTCATGTCGCGGAGAAACGCGAGCGGCTCGCCGGTGCGGTGCGCGTACTGCCACCGTCCGGCGAGCCGCTCACGAACACGGGCTCAGCTGCAGCCGCAGTCGCAGCCTCCGTCGCAGCAGCCGTCGCACCCGCAGCCGTCGCAGCAGCCGTCGTCGCCGCAGCACTGGCAGCAGCTGTCGCAGTTGCTGCAGCCGCTGCAGTCGCACTGCCCGCAGCCGCAGTCCTGCCGGGCGCACCAGCCCTCCCGGGGCTCGCGCGAGAACGGGTCGTTGTGGTTGCAGCACATCAGCTGGCACGAGCAGGCCATCAGCGCCCAGATCGCGCAGCCGGAGAGGAGGTTGCGGCGGGGCGGACGTGGTGCGCCGGGCGGGGTGAAGCCCGGGCCCTGGGGCACCCACGGCGGGACCGGCGCCCCGGGGCCGGCCGGGGGAGCCTGGTTCGGGTCCTTGGTGGGCGGCGACTGGTACGGGTTGGCGGCGTGCGGCGCGGTGCTGTGCGGCGCGGCGTCGTGGGGCGCGGTGCCGCTCGGGGCGGCCTTGGTGCGGCAGGAGGCCGTGTGCGAGGCCGCGCCGAAGACCCGGTCGACGGCGCGCTCGGTCTCGTGGCCGAGCAGGACGTGGACCAGTGCGCGGTCGGTGAACTCCACGTCGCGCAGCGCGAGTCGGATGCCGTGCACGGCGTCCCGGCATAGCCGTTCGGCCTCCGCCCGGTCGGTGTCGGTCGCGGTGAGCGGGTTCCAGGCGCCGCTCGCTGCGTCCGCGGCCTGGTCCTCGGCCGCGTCCAGCAGGTGCGCCAGCCGTCCGAACAGCCGCCCCGCCTCGGCCAGCGGCGCGGCGTTGCCGGGCCGGCCGGCCAGCTCCGCGGTGTGCGCGAAGGCCGCCGAGGTGGCGCTCTCGGTGGGCTCGGTGACCAGCAGCACCGAACCGCCCGGCGCCAGCGAGCGCTCCAGCTCGCCCTGGCGGGCCGCGGCGTCGAGCAGCACGGCGGTGTCGAAGCCGACGGCCGACGCGCCGCCCGCGCTCTTGCGGTCCCAGCGCCTGGTCACCGCCCGCGCCCCGGCCGCGACCGGCCTGCGGGCGAACACGCCGTCGCGGTCCTCGACGTGGTCGCGGATCTTCACCGAGGCGAGTGCCAGCGAGACCGCCGCGGCCAGCCGGGCGCCCTCCCCCTTGGCGACCGAGGCGGTGCGCATCCCGCGGAGCGGGCAGGGCCCGGCCGTGCGGCGCCAGGAGGCGTCGTCCTCGGCGCTCTGCGCCTCGACCAGCACCGAGATGATCAGGCCGTCGTAGTTGGTGGCGGTCCGCGCCAGCTGTCCGTGGTCGTCCCGCAGTGCCAGGCAGAGCCCGCACAGGTGCGCCATCCACGAGGTCTGCAACCGCTCCGAGAGCCGGTGGCGACACGGTCTGATGATGCCGAACATGATCCCCCCTCACCCGACCAGGGCTTGATCGGCCCTGGTGGCGCACATCATATGACCAGGTGGGAGGGGTTCCGAAGGCGCATGACTCTCCGTGATCGCAGGCCTGCGCCGTGCACCGTCCGGAGGCGCTGCTACCGGCTCGCGGTCCAGCCCTGGAGCGTCGGGAGCACCTTCTCGGCGATCCGGAACAGTGCCGCGTCGTCGGGGACGGCGCTGTCCTGGTGCCAGATCGTGAGCTCGTAGGACCCGCCGTCGGCCGTGCTGTCCTTCCCGACGACGAGGTGCCGGGCGATGCCGCCGGGGCCGGTGCTGGTCTTGCCGCCGCCGAGGTTGAAGTAGACCGCGGTGGTGCGGTCGGAGTAGGTCATCGCGGGGTGGTCGAGGAGTGTGGTGCGGGTCGCCGTGCCGCCACCCAGGACGAGGTAGTCCCGGACGGTGAGGTCGTGGAGATCGGCGATCCGTACCTGGAGCGTGCCGATCTGCACCTCCGCTGCGGCGTTGAGCTTCTTCGTCCCGTCCGCGAAGGTGATCTGCCCGCCCCCGGACTGCGCGTTGGAGACGTGCTCGGTCGGCATGCCGGCCAGGGCCGGGAAGTCCGGTCGGTGCGCCCGGGCGGTGTGGGGGCGGGTGCAGCCTCGCCGGCCCCGTATCGACGATCCCATATCCGGGATAGCATCGCGAATATGGGAATCGACACCGCCGCTGATGAGCGGCTGGCGACGCGGTTGGCGGAGTTGCGGGTGGAACGGGGGTGGACGCTGGAGGAGTTGGCGCAGCGCGCGGACGTCAGCCGGTCGACGCTGTCGCGGGTGGAGCGGGCGGAGGTGAGCCCGACGGCGGCGGTGCTCGGGCGGCTCTGCGCGGTGTACGGGTGGACGATGTCGCGCCTGCTCGCCGAGGTGGAGTCGGTGCCGGCCCGGCTGGTGCGGGCGGACGAGCAGCGGGTGTGGCGGGACGAGGCGTCCGGGTTCGTTCGCCGGTCGGTGTCGCCGCCGCACGGGTCGCTGCGGGCGGAGGTGATCGAGGGCCGGCTGCCGGCGGGCGCCGACCTCTCGTACGACCGTCCGTCCGTGCCCGGGCTCGAACACCATCTCTGGCTGCTGGAGGGTGAGTTGGAGCTTACTGTCGATGGTGAGCCGCATCTGCTGGCGGCCGGGGACTGTCTGCGGTTCGTCGCGGAGACCACCCGGTTCCGCTGTCCGGGCCCGGCGGAGGCCCGTTACGTGCTGGTGGTGGTCGTCCCGTGACGCGGTCCACGGCCGGCCCCGCCCCGGCGGCGCCCCGGGAGCGGTTCGACGCCGCCGGGCGCCGCGTCCTGCTGGTCTGTGTCGCGGGCGGGTTCACCACCCTGCTCGACCAGTCCGTGCTCAACACCTCCATACCCGCGCTCCGCGAGAGCCTGCACGCCCAACCCGCCCACCTGCAGTGGATCGTGGCCGGTTACTCGCTCGCCTTCGGCCTGGCCCTGGTGCCGGGCGGGCGGCTCGGCGACGTGCGCGGCCGCAAGTGGTTCTTCGTCGCGGGCCTGGCGCTGTTCACCTCGGTCAGCGTGCTCTCGGCGACGGCGACCGAGCCCTGGCTGCTGGTGGCGGCCCGGCTGCTCCAGGGAGCGGGGGCCGGACTGGTCAACTCCCAGATGATCGGCACCCTCCAGGACGTCTTCGACGGCCAGCTGCGCGCCCGGGCGCTCGGCATGTACGCCGTGACCGGCGGGCTCGCCTTCGCCCTCGGACCGCCGATCGGCGGCGCGGTGCTGGCCGCCGTCGGCCCCGAGGCCGGCTGGCGGCTGACCTTCCTGCTCAACGTCCCGTTCGGGCTGGCCACCGTGGCACTGGCGGCCCGCTGGCTGCCGCGCCCGCGCCCCAGCGCCCGGCACGCCGACCTCGACCTGGTCGGCCTGCTGCTGGTCGGCGCGCTGACGCTGGTGCTGATGCTGCCCTTCGTCCAGCCGCCCGGCTGGACCGGCTGGCTCGCCTTCGGGGCCGGTGCCTGCGTGCTGCTCGGCGCACTCGTCCGGTGGCAGCGGCGCTACGCACGGGCCGGCGGGCATCCGCTGATCCACCCGGCGCTCACCCGCTCCGCGCCGTACGCACTGGGCACGGCGGTGGCGATGGCCCAGTTCGGCTCCTCCATCGCGGCCGGGCTGGTGCTGGCGATGTTCCTCCAGGACGGTCTCGGCCTCTCCCCGATGGGCGCGGCGCTGGTCGCGCTGCCCTCGGCGGTGTCCATGGGGGTCGCCTCCGCGCTGGCCTGGCGGGTGGTGCAGCGCTTCGGCCGCCGGACCGTCACCGCGGGCATGGCCGGCTCGGCACTGGTCATGCTGGCCGGCGGACTGGTGGTGCAGTGGGGGCCGACCGGCGCCCTGCCCTGGCTGCTCGCCGCCCTGCAGCTGCTCGGCGGCGCTGCGGTCGGCGTCATGGGCGCCACCAACCAGGCGTACGTGCTGCGGCACGCCCCGGCCGAGGCGGCCGGGGTGAGCGGGGCGATCCTGCAGATGGCGCAGCGGATCGCGGCGGCAGTCAGTGTCTCCGCGCTCTCCGGCGTCTACCTGCGCGCCACCGCGGGCGGCGGCGGGCACCGCTCGGCGTATGCGTACGCGAGCGGTGTCTGCGCGGCGGTGGCCGGGCTGGCGGTGCTGGCCTCGGTGTACGCGGGCCGCGCCTCGGCGCGGGACGGCGAGGCACCCGCGGCGGGGGTGGAGGCGGCTCCGGAGGGCGCGGTGCCCGGCGTGCGGGAGGACGCGGCACCCGGCGGCGGGCGGTGAGGAGCGGGCGCTGAGCCTTGGCCCGTGCGCGGCGCGCCCGACGCGACGGGCCCCGCCCGGGCGGCGTCCGACCGGCGGCTTTGAGCGGGGGGCGAACGGGCGGCCGCGGGGCCGGAGTTCGGGCGTACGGTGACTGTCATGACTGATCACCGGACTCCGGCCCAGCCCGCCCACCAGGGTCACCAGGGTCACCAGGCCCACCGGGTGCGGGTGACCCACCGCACCGTCGACCTGCCCGGGGTCACCCTCGCCTACCGGGAGCACGGCACGCCCGGGGCGCCGCCGCTGGTGCTGCTGCACGCGCTCGGCGAGCGGGCCCGCGACTGGGACGGCGTGCTGCCGGAACTCGCCCCGCACCACCACGTCTTCGCGCTCGACCTGCGCGGCCACGGCGACAGCGGGCGGCCCGGAGCGTACGGGGTCGACCTGATGCGGGACGACGTCGTCGCCTTCCTGGACGCACTCGGCCTCGACCGGGTGGACGTGGTCGGCCACTCGATGGGCGGCGTCGTCGCCTACCTGCTGGCGCAGGAGCACCCCGGGCGGGTCGGCCGGCTGGTGCTGGAGGACATCCCCGCGCCGTACCCGCGGCCGGCGAGCCCGGTGGCCGGGGCGCCGGCCGAGCCGGTGGACTTCGACTGGGCGGTGGTGCGGGCGGTCAAGGCGCAGCTGGACACCCCGGACCCGGTCTGGCTGGAGCGGATGGCCACCGTGACCGCGAGCACCCTGGTGGTGGCCGGCGGCCCGACCAGTCACGTCCCGCAGGACCGGATCGCCGAGATGGCGGACCGGATCCCGGACTGCCGGGTGGTCACCATCGACGCGGGGCACCTGGTGCACCACAGCCGGCCGGCCGAGTACGTCGCGCTGGTCGCGCCGTTCCTCGATCCGGCCGGCCGGAGTGGTCCTGCACGTTCCGCCGGCTGATCAGATGCCGTGCTCGGCCGGCAGGCGGCCGGCCCTTATCGCCGCCAGGAGGTCGGCGTGGTCGGCCTCGGTGCGGTCGGCGTAGGCGACGGCGAAGGTCGCGATCGCCTCGTCCAGCGCCTCGTTCTTGCCGCAGTAGCCGCCGATCACGCCGGGGTCCGCGGTGTGCGCGTGGGCGCGGGCCAGCAGGGCGCCGGTGATCCGGGCGTAGTCGTCGAGCTGGCCGGGCAGCAGCGCCGCCGGGTCCACGCTGCCCTTGCGGTTGCGGAACTGCCGGACCTGGTAAGGCAGTCCGTCGACGGTGGTCCAGCCGAGCAGGGTGTCGCTGACCACCTGCATGCGCTTCTGGCCGAGCACCACCCGGCGGCCCTCGTGGCCGTCGATCGCGGCGGCCGGCACCGGGTGGCCCGCCTTGGCCAGGTACGGCAGCAGCACGGACGGGCGGGCCTCCTTCACCTGGAGCACCAGCGCCTGGTCGCGGTGGTCGGTGAGCAGCACGACGTACGAGCGGGTGCCGACGCTGCCGGTGCCGACCACGCGGAACGCCACGTCCTGGACGTGGTAGCGGGAGAGCAGCGGGTGCAGCTCGGCGGGCACGGTCTGCACGTAGGGGCCGAGCGCGGCGGCCACCGCGGCGGCCGTCTTGTCCGTCACCTCACTGAGTACCGGGGGTGCGGCGGTGAACTGCCAACCACCGTCCTCCGTGCGGACGGTGGACTTGGCGGCGAACTTGGCGCCGGTGTTGCCGAGCGCCTTGGTGCCGACCCGCTCCAGCACCTCGGCGAGGTCGTGCGCCTGGGCGAAGGAGACCAACTGCTCGTCGGCGACGGCGTTCCAGGCGTCCAGGGCGGACAGCTTGGCCAGCGCGCGCATGGTCCGGCGGTACGAGCCGGCCGCGTCGAAGGCGGCCCGGCGCGCGGTGGTCTCGTCGGCGCCGATCTCGCGGCCGGCCAGCACGAGGCTGGCGGCGAGCCGCTTGAGGTCCCACTCCCACGGACCGGGCACGGTCTCGTCGAAGTCGTTGATGTCCATCACGAGCCGGCCGCGGGCGTCGCCGTAGAGGCCGAAGTTGGCGGCGTGCGCGTCGCCGCAGAGCTGCGCGGAGACACCGGTGGCCGGGGTGTCGGCGAGGTCGGCGGCCATCAGGCCGGCCGAGCCGCGCAGGAAGGCGAACGGGGTGGCGGCCATCCGGCCGAGCCGGATCGGCACCAGGTCGGTGAGCCGGCCGGCGTTGGACGCCTCGATCGCCTCGACGGCGGTCGGGCGGTCGTTGGCGGGCACGAACTCGGCGTGCCGCTCGCGCGGGGTGCGTGTACGCAGAGCCTTGCCGTGTTCCCGGGCGCGGCCGTCGTGGCGCGGTGCGAAGCCGTCCACCGTGAACCGCCGACCGGCCCTCCGGCCGCCGGCCGGCGTGCCGGCGCCCGGGCCGGATCCCTCTACCCCATCGGTCAGCTGCGTCACTGCGCTCCGCCCCCGTCTTCCGTCGTTCCCGCCCGCGACCTGCGCGGACCCGGCCCCTCGGCGGGCCGGGCAGCAGGCTACCCCTCGGCCGGGGCGACCTGTCGGGAGGGAGGGACGCCACGCGGACGACCACGGTTCCGGGGCGCCTCGGGGGCGCTTCCGGCAAATCCGGGCGGACGCCCGGATTCGAGTTGCCGAACGGGCTGCAATCGATCATGGTGATGGTCGCGACCGATCCTGCCGCGCCGGCGGACACGGACCGGTCGGAGGTGGTTCGGTGGGCAGGGGGAGGCTCCGGTGGTGGGAGAGGTGTGCGTGTCGGCGACCGTCGTGCCGCCGGGGGACCGGTTCGAGTGGTTCTGCGAGGCGGTGTCGGGCGACCTGATGCCCCTCACGATCCGCGCCGAGCACGCGGCGGGCTTCCAGGCGGAGATCGCGACCGTAGGGCTGGGGCCGCTCCAGGTGTCGAGCTTCGCCTACTCGCCGGTGTCGGCGCTCCGCAGCGCCCGCCACGTCCGGCAGGGTGACCCCGAGCAGTACCAGCTCGCGCTGATCACGGACGGCGCCGTCCGGACCGCCCAGCTCCGCAACGAGTCGACGGTCTCGGGTGACCTGGTGCTGACGGACACCTCGCGCCCGATGGTGAACGCCTCCGGCCGGGACGGCCGACCGGTCCGCGTGGTCATGCTGCAGGTGCCCCGGTCCGAGCTGCCGCTCCACCCGGACAAGCTGGACGGCCTCCTCGCCCGGCGCATCCCCGCACAGGCGGGCACTGGGGCGATCCTCGCCCGCTTCATGAGCACGCTGCTCGACCTCGGCGCCGGCTGCGGCCCCGAGGAACTGCCCCGCATCGGCTCCATCGCGCTCGACCTGGCCACGGCCTGCCTCGCCCAGCACCTGGGTGCTCCAGAGGAGGCTCCGGCCGAGGCCCGTGCCCAGGTGATGCTGCAACGGATCCACCGCTTCATCGAGCACAACCTCGGCGACCCGGCGCTGACGCCCCGGGCGATCGCCGACCACCACCACATCTCGCTGCGCGCGCTCTACCTCCTCTTCCGTGACCAGCCCGCCAGTGTGGCGGCGACCATCCGGCAACAGCGCCTCGAACGCTGCCACGCCGACCTCGCGCACCGGGGCCTGAGCGGGCAGTCCGTTCAGGAGGTCGCAGCCCGCTGGGGGTTCTCCAGTGCCGGCTCCTTCGGCCGTGCCTTCCGCGAGGCCTACGGGGTCACCCCCACCGAACACCGCGCGCACGCCCTCGGGGCGTGATGGCGCGGCGCGTCGAGTAGCCCCGCACGGGGCGCGCAGGGCACACGTCCGAAGCGAGGGGTTCTGGGCCGTGGCCGGTCGATCGTGTGCCCGGTGTCGTGTGCCCGGTGTCGTGTGCCGGGCGTCGTGCGCCCGGCAGGATCGGCCGAAGCGAGGCCCTAGGCTGGCCGCTGTGGATGATCTTCGGGGGAGGCGGGCCGTGCGTGCGGCGGCCCTGGTGGCGGCGGTCGTGACGGTGACGGCCGGGCTCGGTGTGCGCTCGGTGGCCGGCGGCGAGTTCGCCAAGGCCGCGGGGGACGCGCTCTACACCGTGCTGGTGTACGCCCTGGTGCTGCTGGCCGTGCCGCGGCTGCGCCCGCTGCCCGCCGCGCTGGCGGCGGCCGGGCTGAGCTGGGCGGTCGAGCTGTTCCAGCTCACCGGCGTGCCGGACGGGCTCGGGCGGCGCAGCACGCTCGCCCGGCTGGTCCTGGGCTCGACCTTCAACCCGCCGGACCTGTTCTGGTACCTGGTCGGTGCTGCGGCCGCCGCAGGACTGCACGCGGCAGCCGCCCGGTCGTGGCGCAGCCGCCCCCGCTGACGGGGGCGGCTGCGGCCCATTCGATCCGACTGTCCGTCAGAGCGGCATCAGGTCCGGGCGCTTCGCCTCGACGTGGTCGCCGGAGGACTCGCCGCGCAGCCGGCGGCCGACCCACGGGATCAGGAACTCGCGCGCCCACTGCAGGTTCTCCTGCCGCTGCTCGGCGGGGGACTGCACGGGCAGGGCCGGCCAGGGCGCCTCCGGGTCCTGCTCGGTGCGCAGGCCCAGCGAGCGGGCGGCCAGCAGGGCGACCCGCTGGTGGCCCTCGGGGGAGAGGTGCAGCCGGTCCTCGCTCCAGGCGCGGCGGTCCTGCACCGCGCGCAGCGACCAGAGGTCGGCGACCTTGCAGCCGTTGCGGTCCGCGACCGCCCGCATGTGGCCGTTGTACGTGGCGATCTTGCCGCGCAGGTGCTTCAACAGCGGCACGCCGCGGGTGTCGAAGCCGGTGCAGATCAGCACCGTCCCGGCGGAGTCGACCAGCTGGCCGACGGCGGACTCGAAGCGCTCGGCCACCTCGTCCGGGTCGCTGCCCGGGCGCAGGATGTCGTTGCCGCCGGCACAGAAGGTGACCAGGTCGGGCTGCATGCGGTGGACCTGCGGCACCTGCTCGGCCGTGATCTGGTCGAGCAGCCGCCCGCGCACCGCGAGGTTGGCGTAGCGGAAGGCGCCCGGCGGCCGGCCGTCGGCGAGCATCCCGGCCAGCCGGTCCGCCCAGCCGGCGAAGGCGCCGTCGGCGCCGGGGTCGTTCAGGCCCTCGGTGAAGCTGTCCCCGAGGGCAGCGTACGAACTGAGGTCAAGGGTCTCCTGGAGGTTCGGCATGAAGTAGATAGTTCACTGTCTCAAGTGACCTACGCCACCGTAGGTGGCCGGTTGCGGTACGTGAGATGGACCACGTAGGGCCACCGGCGGACGGAACGTCAGCTCGATGCACCTCGGCCGCCCCGTCACCACCGCCACCACAGCCGCGGGCGGCGGCGCAACGGGGCGGCGCGACGGGGCCCCGGCGCGCGCCCCGTGCGCCGGGTGGTCGCGCCGGGTGCGCCGGGGGCTGCGACGTTCCGGCGGTCCGTGCACGTGTGCGAGCGCGGGTGTTCGGGCAGCCGCCTTCCGGGACGTGCTCCGGGCGTCGACCGGCGCCGCGCCGGACACCGGACCGGAACCCATCCCCGGACGGCGGAGGTAGCCGCATGCCGAACCGAACCCCGGAGCGCACCGCCAGGCCGCGGCGCTTCCTGATGTGCCGGCCGACGCACTTCACCGTCGACTACGCGATCAACCCCTGGATGGACCCGGAGCGCCCCACCGACACCGCGCTCGCCGTCCGCCAGTGGGAGCACCTCCACGCGCTCTACCGGCGGTTCGGCCACACCGTCGAGCTGATCGACCCGCTGCCCGGCCTGCCCGACATGGTCTACACCGCGAACGGGGCCACCGTGCTGAACGGCCGGGTGCTGGTCGCGACCTTCCGGCACCCGGAGCGGGCCGGTGAGTCCGACGCCCACCAGGCCTGGTTCCGGGCGCACGGCTACCGCGAGGTGCACCGCGCCGGCCACGTCAACGAGGGCGAGGGCGACCTCCTGGTGGCCGGCCGCCGCGTCCTGGCCGGCACGGGCTTCCGCACCGACCCGGCCGCGCACGCCGAGGCCCGGGCGCTGTTCGGCGTGCAGGTGCTCAGCCTGACCCTGGTCGACCCGCGCTTCTACCACCTGGACACCGCGCTCGCCGTCCTCGACGACGACCACGTCATGTACTACCCGGCGGCCTTCTCGCCGGACAGCCAGGCGTTGCTGCGCAGCCTCTACCCGGACGCGATCCTCGCCGACCGCGCCGACGCCGAGGTGTTCGGCCTCAACGCCGTCTCGGACGGCCGTCGCGTCCTGCTGCCCGAACCCGCCAAGGCGCTCGCCGAGCGGCTGGCCGAGCACGGCTACGAGCCGTGGCCGGTGGACGTCTCCGAGCTGCTCAAGGGCGGCGGCGGGCCGAAGTGCTGCACGCTGGAGCTGCGCCCGGCCTGAGCGCGCTGCCAGGCCCGCCTGCGCGACCTCGCCCACGCTGGCGACGCTTTCGCGTGGGCGTGCCCGCGCCGGCCGCCGGGGGCTCATCGGCCCTCGGTGACCAGCACCACCTCCAGGGTGCGCGGGCCGTGCACGCCCTCCACCCGGTCGAGCTCGATGTCGCTGGTGGCGGACGGGCCGGAGATCCAGGTCTGCGGCCGGCGGGGGTCGAGCCGGGGAAGTGCCAGCGGGACGGACGCGACGACCTGCTCGGGGGCGAGAACGACGCAGATGTGGTGGTCCGGGACGAGGCTGAGCAGCCGCCGCCCCTGGCCCGGCCCGGCGTCCAGGACGAGCGTGCCGGTCTCCGCGACCGCCAGGGCGCAGCCGGTCAGCACGCTGTCGACGGTGTCCAGCCGGGCGGCGGTGAGCGTCCCGTCGTCCGGCACCGGCTCGGTGGCCCGCACGGCGGCGAGCCAGCCGGGCGGCAGGTCGGCCGGGACGGCCACCGTTCGGGCGCCGCGGGCGTCGAGCAGCGCGGCGACCGTTCCGGGCAGGTGCTCGGGGGTGCAGCGGTGGACGAGCGCCCGGTAGTCGGCGAGGTTGCGGTGGAGCAGGTCCAGCAGCGCGGCGGGATCGTCGGCGGGGACGTGGCTGCGCAGGTAGTCGCGCGGGACGGGTGCCTCGGCCGGCGCGGTGGCCCGGCCGCTGCCGGCCCGGGAGGCCGGGGAGGCTCCGGCGGCCGGGGCGCCCGGGCCGTACAGGGCGGCGCGGATCCGTCCGAGGACAAGCTCCCGCGAACCACTGGCGTGCGCGGCACTCATGCCCGGCTCCGTCATGCCCGACTCCTCACTCCCGGCTCCCTCGCGCCCGTCGCCCTTGCGGCGGATTCCCCCGCGCCCCTCGCCCTCACGTCCGTCGCCCTCACGTCCGGTTGCGCCGCCACCAGTCACGGAACGACTCCGCGGGCACCTGTGGCAGGTCCCGGGTGTCGGTCCAGGCGCGGCCGGGCCCGGGCAGGCGGCGCGGGTGCAGCCGCCTGCTCCGGGCGAGCGCGCGCTCGGCCGCGGCGAGCAGGGCGGGACGGTCCAGCACGTACCCGGCGGCCGCGACGGCCGCCCGCTCCAGCCGGTGCCCGGGCCGCCGGACGACCTGCTCGCGCAGGTGGACCAGGACCTCCGGGATGTCGATCGCCACCGGGCAGACCTCGTAGCAGGCCCCGCAGAGCGACGAGGCGAACGGCAGCGACGCCTCCACCGTGCCCGCGGTGCCGTGCAGTTGGGGGGTCAGGATGGCGCCGATCGGCCCCGGGTAGACCGAGCCGTACGCGTGGCCGCCGGCCCGCTCGTAGACCGGGCAGACGTTGAGGCAGGCCGAGCAGCGGATGCAGCGCAGCGCCTGGCGGCCGATCTCGTCGGCGAGGGCGGCGGTGCGCCCGTTGTCGAGCAGCACCAGGTGGAACGCGGACGGGCCGTCGCCCCCCGTGGTGCCGGTCCACAGCGAGGTGTACGGGTTCATCCGCTCCGCGGTGGAGGAGCGGGGCAGCAGTTGGAGGAAGACCTCCAGGTCCCGCCAGGTCGGCACCACCTTCTCGATCCCGACCACCGAGATCAGCGTGCGCGGCAGGGTCAGACACATCCGGCCGTTGCCCTCCGACTCGACCACCACCAGGGTGCCGGTCTCGGCGACGATGAAGTTGGCCCCGGAGACGGCGACTTGGGCCCGGAGGAACTTCTCGCGCAGGTGCAGCCGGGCCGCCTCGGCGAGTTCGGCGGGCGCATCGGTCAGCACCTCGGGCGCCGGCCGGCCCCAGGCGGCCATCCGCTCGGCGAAGATCCGCCGGATCTCGCCGCGGTTGCGGTGGATCGCCGGCACCAGGATGTGCGAGGGCCGGTCGTCGCCCAACTGGACGATCAGCTCCGCGAGATCGGTCTCGTACGCGGTGATCCCCTCGGCGGCGAGCGCCTCGTTGAGGCCGATCTCCTGGGTGGCCATGGACTTGACCTTGACCACCTCGCGCTCGCCGGTCGCGCGGACCAGGCCGGTGACGATCCGGTTGGCCTCCTCGGCGTCGGCGGCCCAGTGCACGGTGCCGCCCGCCGCCGTCACGGCCTCCTCCACCTGGACGAGGTAGTGGTCGAGGCGGCGCAGCGTGTGGTCCTTGATCGCCTTGCCGGCGGCGCGCAGCTGCTCCCAGTCGGCCAGTTCGGCGACGGCGCGGGCCCGCTTGTCGCGGATGGTGTGGGTGGCGTGCCGCAGGTTGGCGCGCAGCCGCGCGTCCCGGGTGGCGCGGGCGGCGGCCTCCGGGAACGCGGGCATGCCGAGGAAGGTGCCGGCGCTCAACCGAGCTCCTCTCCGGGCGTCCAGGGATCGGACTCGGTGCTGGCGAGGATCTCGGCGAGGTGCAGCGGGCGGAGCGCGTCGCCGCGGCGGCGCAGCGTCCCGCCGAGGTGCAGCAGGCAGGAGTTGTCGGCGCCGCAGAGCACCCGGGCGCCGGTGGCGAGCGCGTTGCGGATCTTGTCCTCGGCCATCGCGGCCGAGACGGCCGGGTTCTTCACGGCGAAGGTGCCGCCGAAGCCGCAGCACTCGTCGGCGCCGGGCAGTTCCGCCAACTCCAGCCCCTTGACGGCCCGCAGCAGGCGCAGCGGCCGCTCGCCGAGGCCGAGGACGCGCAGTCCGTGGCAGGACGGGTGGTACGTCACCGGGTGCGGGAAGTACGCGCCGACGTCCTCGACGCCCAGGACGTCGGTCAGGAACTCGGTCAACTCGTACATCCGCGGCGCGAGTTCGCCGGCGAGGTCGGCGAGGGCGGTGCCCCGCCCCTCGGCGGCGGCCCGGGCGCCGATCCGGGGGTAGTTGTCGCGGACCATGGCCGCGCACGAGCCGGAGGGGGTCACCACGTGGTCGTAGCCGGCGAAGGCGCGGGCGGTGCGACGCAGCAGCGGCTCGCAGGCGCGCCGGTAGCCGGTGTTGAACTGCGGCTGTCCGCAACAGCTCTGGGCGGCGGGGAAGTCGACCTCGACGCCGAGCCGCTCCAGCAGCCGGACGGTGGCGATCGCGGTGGACGGGTGGAGCGCGTCGTTCACGCAGGTGGCGAAGAGCGCGACGCGCACCGGTCCTCCCTGCGTCCGTGTGGCCGCTCGGCGGGCCGCGGTGATCGTGGGTGATCGTTCAGGCGGTGATGCTACCGAGCGGGGCGCTCCGGCGGGAGGGTGCCGCGCCGCAGGGACGGCGCGGTACCCGGGGCCGGGGGCAGCTGCCCCCGGGCGACCGCCGTGGTCCGGCCAGGGGCCCCTGGCCGGACCACGGACCGGTCAGGCGTCCTGGCCGAGCCAGAGGTCCGGTCCGAACACCTCGTAGTGGATGTTCGCCGCCGGCACGCCCGCGGCGAGCAGCTGAGCCCGCACCGAGCGCAGGAACGGCACCGGGCCGCAGAGGTAGGCGGTGGTGCCCGCCGGGACCGGCACCGTCGCGAGGTCGACCAGGCCGGTGCGCTCCTGCGGCCACGCGCCGAGCGGCTGCTCGTAGAAGACGTGGGCGGAGGCGTCCGCCAGCTCGGCGGTGAGCCGGCCGAGCTCGGCGCGGAAGGCGTGCGAGAGCTGGTCGCGGTCGCCGTGGACGGCGACGACCGTCCGGGTGGAGCCGGTGGCGGCGAGGTGGGCCAGCATGGCGGTCATCGGGGTGTTGCCGATGCCGGCCGAGGCCAGCAGCACCGGTCCGTCGCCGTCGGCGAGGGAGACGTCGCCGAGCGGCGGGGCGATCTCGATCACGTCGCCGGTGTTCAGGTGCGTGTGCAGGTGGTTCGAGACCTCGCCGGCCGGCTCCCCGGAGGCGCCGGTGCCCGCCCGCTTGACGGTGAACTGGAGCGCGCCGTCCGGGCTTCCGGAGAGGCTGTACTGGCGTATCTGCCGGGCGCCGTCCGCCATCGTGGCGCGCACCGAGACGTACTGGCCGGGGAGGGCGGGCGGCACCGGGCCGCCGTCGGCCGGGCGGACCAGGAAGCTGACCACGTCGTCGGTCTCCTGGAAGCGGGTGACGACGGTGTACGGGCGCCAGAGGTCGTCCGGGTCGCCGCCCTGGGCGGCGGCGGCCTCGGCGCGCAGCCGGTCCTCGACGGCGATCAGCGCGTTGGCCATCAGCCAGTACACCTCGTCCCAGGCGGCGGCGACCTCGGGCGTCACGGCCTCACCGAGCACCTCGACGATGGCGGCGAACAGGTGCTCGTGGACGATCTTGTACTGCGCGTTGCTGATGCCGACGGAGACGTGCTTGTGCGCGATCCGGGCGAGCATGGCGTCGGGCCGCTGGTCGGGGTGGGCTATGAGGGCGGAGGCGAAGGCGGCTATCGAGCCGGCGAGCGCCTGGCGCTGGGTGCCGTTGGCCTGGTTGCCCCGGTTGAACAGGTCGCGCAGCAGCTCCGGGTGGGCCGCGAACATCTTGCCGTAGAAGAGCGGGGTGATGTCCCCGATCGCCCCGCCGACGGCGGGCAGGGTGGCTTCGACGATCTCGGCGGACTTGGCGGACAGCATCAGCGAGCTCCAAACTGGTATCTGAGATTCGCATTTTCGACCGTGCGGTCGCACGGTCGTGTCAGTGGGGTGTGCGCGTGCCGTCGTGCGGTGCTGCGGTGGAGCGTCCCGGCGGTTCGGGCCGGGCGGCCGGTGGGGACGGCCGGTGGGGAAGGGCGACCGGTGGGGACGGCCGGTGGGGCGGTTGGGTCAGTCGGCCGGTCTGCTGGTGAGGCTCAGCAGCACGGGTCCCGTGGGGGAGGACACGAGGTCGCCGATCGACATCGGGTCGAGCGTCGCGAAGAACGCCTCCTGGGCCGTGCGCAGTGCCCCGCGCAGGCGGCAGGCCGCCCGGAGCGGGCACGGCGGGTCGTCCTCGCAGCCGACCACGTCGCCGACGCCCTCCAGCTCCCGGAGGAGCAGGCCGAGCGAGCCGGTCCGGCCGGCGAAGGTGAGCGACAGCCCACCGCCGCGGCCGCGCCGCGCCTCGACCACGCCGAGGTGCTGCAGTCGGCTGACCACCTTGGCGGCGTGGGTGTAGGGCACGCCGACCGACTCGGCCACCTGGCGGGTGGTCGGAGCCGCGTCCTCGTCGAGGACCGCCAGCCGCATGGCGATGCGGAGGGCGATGTCGGTGCTCTTGGTCAGCCTCACGCCTCGAAGACTAGCTAATACGACTCCTGGAATCCAATTTCCTGCACGCGCCCGGTCGGGTGGCCGCCCGAAAGGGAGGTCGCGGCCCCGCGGCGGCGGGGCGTGCTCGAACCGTTATCGGCGTGATGCGGAAACCGCCTTACCTGATGAGTGGTCAACTGCTTTACTGGCCGCGCTCATTGGCAGGTCCCACTCATGGTCGCAGTCTCGGGGATTGTCATGGATCACACGCCACCGCAGCCACCGCCCGTCCCTCCCGTACCGCCCGGGCCGGGCCTCCCGCCCGGGCCGCCGATGGGGCCGCCGCCGCCCATCGGCGCGGCGTACCCCGTACCTCCTGTACCTCCCGCACCTCCCGCACCTCCCGTTTCGCCCTCTCCCCCTCTGGGGGCCCGGCCGCCGGCTCCGGCCTTCGGTGGCCCGCCGGCCGACGCGGCCGCGCAGCCGCTCCCCGCGACGCCCGAGAACCTGCGGGGCCAGGCGGGCCCGGCCCCGGCCGAGGCGACCCGCTACCTCTGCGCGGCCGCCTGGCTGGACCGGGGCTTCCGCGCCGCCCTGATCGAGGAACTGGTCGAGCAGTGCCACCGGATCCCGGCCCCCTCCCCGGGGACCGACCTGGTCCGCGTCCTGCACGCGGCGCTGACCGCCCGGCGCTGGGAGGCCTGGACGGGTGTGGCGTTCCTCACTGTCCTGGCCGCCGGATTCGTGCTCCTCGGCCTGGTGCCGGGGGGAATCGTGCTGCTCGTGGTCCTCGTCCTCGTCCTGGTGGCAGGGTTCCGCGAGGACCGGATGGACCACCGGATCGGCCTGACCATGGAGCGGCTGCTGATGGTGACGGCGCCGCGGACCGGCGGCCTGGCCCGGAACGTGGTGACCGGGACCAAGGTGCTGATCCTGGCCGCCTGCGCGTTCGCCGCCCTGTCCTACGTGAGGTGGGACGGCGCCACCTGGGACGAGCTGGGTTGGGGCGATCAGGGCTGGGCCGGCCTGGGATCGGACGACGGGTACCACCGCGGGTACGGCGACCACTGGTACAACGGGCTGCTGGGCGGGTCCGGACCGGCGGGCGGTGGCCTGCTGCCGGCCCTCGTCGAACTGGCCCTGCTCTGGCTGATCGCGGCCGGCCTCCGGTTCGCCATGCGGCGGCGGCTGGCCGGGCACGCATTGACCGGCGGCAAGCCGGGCGGTCCGCCGCCGCAGCCGCACGGCCGGCGCGAGGCCTGGATCTACCGGCGGCTGCACGAGCAGCAGAGCGGGCCGGAGCTGCTCTACCGCCGCCGGGCGCCGCTGGTCGGGCTGGGGATCGCGGGCCGCGCCTGGCGGATGACCTTCGAGCTGCGGCCCTCCGCCGAGCGGACGGCCGGGGGGCGGGGCGCCGAACCGCTCGACGCCGCCGTCCTCTACCGGGCGATGGCCACCCGGGTGCGGCAGCTGGCCGAGGACACCGCCTACCCGGACGACCCGCTGCGCGGACTCTCCGTCACCGACCGGGTCTTCCGTCCCAGCCTGCGCAGCGACGCGCCCCGGCACTGGCGCGGCGCGATGTCCGCCCGGGCGGGCGACCGGCTGCTGCTCGAACCCGCCTGGGCCGACCTGCTGGGCCGCTCCGGCCACGAGCGGCTGCGCCATTACCTGGCGATCCGGGTCGGCTCCTGGCAGGAGGAGGTGGTGGTCACCGTGCTGGTGCGCACCACCACCCGCGGCGGACTGCTCTACCTGGAGTGGCTGCCGTACGTACTGCCGCCGGTCGCCCAGGGCTACCACGTCGTCGACCACCTCGGTCGCGACTCGGCGTTCGCCGACGCCCGCAACGCCCTCGGTTGGGCCGCCCGCAGGCTCGGCGGCGACATCGCCGTCGCGGTAGGGCAGTTGCGCGGGTCCCGGGCCTCGCGCGCGCGTGCCGCCCGGTACCACCGTCACTACCAGGAGCTCACCGGCGCGGGCCGCGCTGTGGACTTCGCACCCCGGTTGAGCGTGCGCGAGCTGGGGGCGGGGCGCGACTACCAGAACATCTTCCAGGCGCAGGACGTGCAGCGGTTCCTGAACACCGTCACCCAACGGGTGTTCAGCGCGGTGGGGGACGAACTGCGGGCGCGGGGCTACGACAGCGGCGCCTTCGAGCGGCAGTCGCAGAGCATCACCAACATCAACAACGGCGGCGTCCAGGTCAACAACAGCTCGGTGCACGGCTCGGTCGCCGGGGGCAGCGGCTCGTCGGTGGACATCGGCACGGCGAAGTAGCCCCGGGACAGGGACCCGCAGGACGGGAATCGGCCGGACGGGCACCGTCGGGCCGCCGACAGGAGGGACGCACATGGAGCAGCAGCGGACAGGTGACGGCGGGAACACGATGGGCCCGCCGCCGGGCGGCAACTGGAACAGCGGCGGTGTCCAGGTCGCCGGAGGCAGCACCGTGCACGGGCCGGTCGCCGGCGGCCAGGGGGCCACCGTGCGGATCATCATCGGCGGCGGTCCCGCCGCCGAGCCGGCGGGCCCCGAGGGCCTGCGGGCGGCGGCCGAGCAGCTGCGGGCCGCACTCGGCCGGCTGCGGGCCGAGCAGCCGGACACGGTGGCGCCGGAGGACGCCGAGGACGCCGACGCGGCCCTGGCCCAGATCCTGGCGGAGACGGCCCGGGAACGGCCGCACGAGGGCGTCCTCCGCCGCCGGGTCGACACCGTGGTCGACGCCCTGCGGACGGTCACCCTGCTGGCGGCCGCGGTGGCCGGGCTGGAGAGCGCCTTCGCGGCCCTGTTCGGGTGACCCGGGGGGCGGGCCGGTGAACGGCGTCCGCCGTCCATCCCTCCGCAGTACCCGCCGTGACGGAGCGTCAATCCATCGCCGGGTGATCCGCCCCGGGCCGATCACGGACCTGCGGGCGATGGCATGATGGGTCGTTCCCGACCGTGCGGTTGGGGCACTGGGGAGTGTCAAGGGGACGAACGCCGCCCCGCTCGCAGGAGCGCCGGTGCGGCGGACCGCCGGCCGTACCTGCGGGCGGATCGGTGACGGGGGAGCGCGAACGTGTGGATCATCGGCATGCTGGTCGGCGGCTTCGTGCTGGTGGTGCCGCCCGCGCTGCTCGGCCGGCGGCTGCTCGGGATCGAGGCGAGCCTGCCCAGGGCCGTCCTCGCCGGGCTGGTCGGCATCTCCACCGCCGGCGCCCTGCTCGGAGCCCACCTGCGGCGGGACGACCAGCGGCTGGTGCTCAGCCCCGTGATGCTCGGCATCGCGCTGCTGGTCGCCATGGTGACCCTGGTCGTCCTCGACCTCGCGGCGCCCGCCGGCAGCGTCCGGCCGTTCTCCTGGCCGCGCTCGCTGCGCGACCGGCTCGCCCGGATGCGCCGCTACTCCCGGATCGTCCGCATCGCCGGCCGCCACGGCCTCGGCCCGTACCTGAGCGGCCGCGGCCGGGGCGACGGGACGCGGCACGAGCTGCTGGCCCAGGAGCTGCGCCAGGCGCTGCAGGCCGGCGGGACGACCTTCGTGAAGCTCGGCCAGGTGATGTCCACCCGCCGGGACCTGCTGCCCGCGCCCTACATCGAGGAGCTCAGCAGCCTCCAGGACCGGGTGCCCGCCGCGCCCTGGCTCGAGGTGGAGCGGGAGCTGGTGGCCGCGCTCGGCGCCGCGCCGGAGGAGGTGTTCGCCGAGTTCGACCACCGGCCGCTCGCCGCCGCGTCCATCGCCCAGGTGCACGCCGCCGTCCTGCCGGACGGCACCCGCGTCATCGTCAAGGTGCAGCGGCCGGGGGTGCGCGAGCTGGTCGAGCGCGACCTCGACATCGTCGGCCGACTGGCCGTGACCCTGCAGACCCGCACCGACTGGGGCCGCAGCCTCGGGCTGGTGGACCTCGCCAAGGGCTTCGCCGTCGCGCTGCGCGAGGAGCTGGACTTCCGGGTCGAGGCGCGGAACATGACGGCCGTCCGCCGGGCCGCCGCAGCCCGGCGTGACGACAGCGTCGCCATGCCCGTCGTGCACGAGGCGCTGAGCACCGAGCGCGTCCTGGTGATGACCCGGATCGACGGCACCCCGCTCGGCCAGGCGGAGCCCCGCGACGAGAAGCACGGCCGCGAGCTGGCGGACACCCTGTTCACCGCGCTGCTCAACCAGATCGTGCGCGACGGCGTCTTCCACGCCGACCCGCACCCCGGCAACATCCTGCTCCAGCCGGACGGCCGCCCCGCCCTGCTGGACTTCGGCTCCGTCGGCCGGATCGACCCAGGCCTGCGGGACGCCATGGGCAGCCTCTTCCTCGCCGTGGACCGCGCCGACCCGGCTGCCCTGCGCGACGCCCTGCTGGACGTCACCGACCGCCCGGAGGAGGTCGACGAGCAGCGCCTGCAGCGCGCCCTCGGCCAGTTCAGCGCCCGCCACCTCGGCCACGGCTCGACGCCCGACGTCCGGATGTTCACCGACCTGTTCCGGCTGGTCACCGACTTCCGGCTGGCCGTGCCGCCGGAGATCGCCGCCGTCTTCCGCGCCCTCGGCACCCTGGAGGGCACCCTGCTGCGCCTCAGCGCGGGCTTCGACATGCTGGCGGCCTCCCGCTCCTTCGCCGCGGACCGTCTCGCCGACCGGCTCGGCCCGAGCAGCGCCCGACAGCTGGCGCAGGACGAACTCCTCGGCCTGCTGCCGGTGCTGCGCCGGCTGCCGCGGCGGATGGACCGCATCGGCAGCGCCCTGGAGGAGGGCCGGCTCGCGGTGAACGTCCGGCTGCTCGCCGACCCGCGCGACCGCCGGGTGGCCGGTGAACTGCTCAGCCGGGTGCTCCTGACCTTCCTCGGGATCTTCTTCGGCGTCACCGGAGTGCAGCTGCTCGGCCTCAAGGGCGGCCCGATGGTGACGGACGACCTCGGGCTGTACGCGCTGATCGGCTACCACCTGCTGGTGCTCTCGGCGGCGGTGGTGGTGCGCACGGTCTACGTGCTGGGCCGCCCGCTGAGCTGAGACCGGGGGGGTGGCGTCGGAAGCGGCTGCGTGCCCGGCCCCGGCGCTCCACCCGGGTGAGCTCCACGCCGTTCCAAGTCCCCACGTGCGAGCGAGATCCGGGCCGTAGATTGTGTCCATGATCGAACAGAAGCGGGCCGAGCAGTTACCGCGATCGGGCAGGAGCCGTGGGAAGCACGCTGCGCCCGGGCGGATCGAGGCCGGCGGGGTGCTGCGGTCCTCCGCGCTGATGGCCGCCGGGACGGTGGTCTCGCGCGCCACCGGACTGATCCGGCAAGTGCTGCAGGGAGCGGCCCTGGGCACGGGACTGCTGGCCACCACCTACAACCAGGCCAACACGGTGCCCACCAGCCTGTACTTCCTGCTGATCGGCGGCGCGCTGAACTCCGTCCTGGTCCCGCAGCTGGTCCGGGCCCGGACAGAGGACGCCGATGGCGGGACGGCCTTCGAACAGCGGCTGGTGACCCTCGTGCTCTGCGTGCTCGGTGTCGGCGCCGTGCTGGCGACCTGGGCAGCTCCCGAGATCATCAGCGTCTACCAGCAGGACACGCCGACCAACCACGACGCGTTCGAGCTCACCGTGGTCTTCGCCCGCTTCCTGCTGCCCCAGATCTTCTTCTACGGCGTGTTCAGCATCTTCGGACAGGTCCTCAACGCCCGGAACCGGTTCGGGGCGATGATGTGGACGCCGGTCCTGAACAACGTGGTCCTGATCACCGTGTTCGGCCTCTACGTCGGCATGATGACCACCCCGGAGGCGGTCGCGGACATCACCGGCTCCGAGGTACGGCTGCTCGGAATCGGGACCACCCTGGCCCTGGCCCTCCAAGCGGTCGCACTGGTTCCGTACGCCCGTGCAGCCGGATTCCGGCTGCGACCGAGCTTCCGGTGGCGGGGCTCCGGCCTGCGCAAGAGCGTGAACGCGGCCCGCTGGACCCTGCTGTTCGTCCTGGCCAACCTCGTGGCGAGCACCGTGGTCACCCGCCTGGCCTCCGCCGCGGACACGGCCCTGCCGCACGACGGCGTCGGCTACACCGCCTACAGCTACGCCCAGCAGATCTGGATGCTGCCGCAGTCGATCGTCACCGTCTCCCTGGTCACCGCCCTCCTCCCGCGCATGAGCCGGGCGGCGGCCGAGGCCCGTCTCGACGACCTGCGGGCCGACCTGTCCCACGCGCTCCGGGTCAGCGGCGTCGTCATCGTCCCGGCGGCGTTCTTCTTCGTCGCCTTCGGCCCGCAGATCGCCCGACTGCTGTTCGCCCACGGTGCCGCCGACGCCGCGGCCACCGTTCCGCTGGGCCGCATGCTGCAGGCGTTCGGGCTCGGGCTGGTCCCGTTCTCCGCCCAGTACCTGCTGCTGCGCGGCTTCTACGCCTTCGAGGACACCCGCACGCCGTTCCGCATGGCGCTGTGGATCAGCGGCATCGACATCGCCTTGGCGGTGGCCTGCCACCTGCTGCTGCCTCCGCGGTGGACGGTCACCGGGATGGCCGCCGCCTACGGCCTGTCCTACGCCATCGGCCTCCTGCTGACGGCGCTGCGGCTGCGGAGGCGCACCGCGGGCCTGCTCGACGGCCGGCGGATCTGCCGCACCTATGCCAAGTTGACCGCGGCCGCCACCGGCGCCGGGGCCGCCGGCTGGCTCGTCGCCCGCCTCTGCAGTCACAGCCTGGCGTCGGCCGTCTCGCTGGCGGCGGGCGGGATCGCGATGGCGCTACTGTTCTACCTACTGGCACGGCTGCTGCGCGTCGGTGAGCTGCGCAGCCTGCCCCGGCTGGGCTGACTCCGGCGTAGGTGGTGATCGAGGGCACCGTCCACCGCCCGGGCGTCGCTCCGGGTCGTCCCGGTCGAGGACTGGAGGACTGCGTAGGTCCGTCGGTGCGGGGTGGCCGTGGGGTGCAGGCCTTCGGACTCGGGCCACGGGGCGCACCCCGCACCGACGGAGAGTGTTTTCCGAACCGCGTCTTGATGGGCGGTCCGCTCCTGACTTTACTTGACATGGCGTCGTCCAAGACGGGGCCGGTTCCCTCACCATCCGAGTCAGGAGGACAACCACATGGCGCTCTCCCTCTCCCGGTTACGGCGTACCACCGTCGCGGTCGCGGCCCTGTCGCTGGCCGCGCTGACGGCCGGCCAGGCCGCGGCCGCGCCGACGCCCGCCCCCGCCCCTGCGCCCGCCCTGGCGGCGCAGTCCACGGGCCGGGTCGCCGCCATCGAGGACCAGGTCGCCCGCAGCCTGGCCAGATCCCTCACCGACGCCACCTGGCGCTCCCGGGTCCGCGCCGCGGCCGACGCGGCCGGCACCGAGCTCGCCCCGCTCGCCGCCGCCACCGACACGCCCGCCGCCCACTCCCTCGCCGAGACCGCCGCCGACGCCGACCGCCGGATCGCCGGGGCCAAGGGCCTCGACGCCGGCCTCGGCCCGCTGCTGCGCGTCCAGTTGGCCGACGCGTCGATGCGGGCGGCCCTCGACGCGGGCGCCACGCCGCTGGTGGCCACCGCCGTCGCCGACGACCACGCCCGCACCATTCGCGCCTACGACACCGCCGGCCGCGTCCACACGCTCGACGCCACGACGATCCCGGACCGGCCGGTCTACCTCGTCGACATCGACGCCGCGAAGGCGATGGCGGCCGGAATCGACGTGCTGCGCAAGGAGTTCACCGCGCACGGCCTCGCCGGTGCGCAGGCCGCGGGCGGCTGGTGGGCCACCAAGATCGACAGCATCGAGGTCTCCGACGACCAGGAGCCGTGGTTCAAGGGCGCGGCCGAGATGTTCAGCCTGGTCACGGGCTTCGGGCAGGACGGCAAGGTCCGGGTCGACTCGGTCGCCATGCCCTACCTGCGCTACGACGGCACGGTCTACAACCCGAACCAGATCCTGGTGAACTGGTCGAACTACAAGTACAACCTGGCCGACGTGGTCCTGATGGAGGACGACGGCGACACCAACTACCTGGCCCTCGCCCAGGCCGTCGCCGCGGTGCTGCTCACCATCGCCGACCAGGGCGCGTACATCCCGCTGGTCAACGCGGTGCTCGCCGCCCTGCCGAGCTCCTGGTGGACCGACGACCCGGACTACGTGGAGTCCTGGTACACCCTGGCCCGGACCATCTCCGGCCGACTCAACGGCGCCACCGGCAACGGCTGGATGACCGTCCAGCCGTACTGGGTGGAGCAGTTCTGACGTAGTGGCCCCCGGCGGTCGCCCCCACGTCCTCGCGGCGTCGGGGCGGCCGCCGTCCGGCTGTCCGGGGTGCGTGACCGGGGTGCGGGACCTGAACGCCCGCCCGGATCGCACGGGTCGCGATCCGGGCGGGAGGGCGGGGCAGGTCCGGTCACTCCCGGCGGGTGGCGCCCTGCAGCCGGCCGGAGCAGGCGGGCATGCCGGCGATGCCGCTCACGCTCACGCCACCGTGTCGTTCGCGCGCGGCCGGCTGGGCTGCTGGACGACCAGGTAGCGGGGGCGTTCGAGCCGCTGGACGTACTCCGGGCCCGTGGTCCACTCGCAGCCGCCGGGCTCGGGCCGGAGGTAGGTCAACCCGTTGAGGGTGTCCATGTAGACGCCCTCGGTGGGGGCGCCCGTCGCGTTCCGGTGGGCGAGGTCCCGGACGACCTCGCCCACCTTCGGCGCGTACGCGGGCATACGGGGGCAGCTGGGCATGTTGTCTCCCATGGTTGCTCTGAGTCCCGGATCTCTCACCGGGTGTAGCCATGGTGGCCCGCCGGGTCGTACGATGGCCAGGGTTCCACCGTTGACCAGTCGGTCATGTGAAAGGTCTTCAGTTCGCATGGAACAGCGAACAGTTGATGTTCTCTCCTCGCCCGCGATCCGGTTCGGGCAGGAACTCCACAGGTCACGGCGGGCGCGGGGCTGGTCCCAGGTCGGCCTCTCGAAGCGGCTGGGGTACTCCAACACGCTTGTGTCGTACGTCGAACGAGCGAAGCGTGCGCCAACAAGGAACTTCGCTGTCAAAGCCGACGAGGTGTTCGAGACGGGCGGGACGTTCTACGAACTCTGGCGCCGGTACGCCAAAGCGAGCCTGCTGGAGGGCTTCCCCGAGTATGCGGACGCGGAAGGGCGGTGCCGCCGTCTGCGCTCGTTCGGGCTGACCGTCGTCACGGGCCTGTTCCAAGTCCCCGCATATGCGGCCGCTCTGGCGTACGCCGCCGTGGCGCGCGGGGCGATCACTCAGTCCCAGGCGGACGAGCGTGTCGACTTCCTGGCAGCGCGTCAGCTTGTGCTGGACAAGAAGAATCCACCGGTGATCCACGCTGTGCTGGACGAGAGCTGCCTGGCGCGGCCGATCGGCGGGCCGGCCGTCATGATCAAGCAGCTCGACCGGATAGCGGAACTGGCGGCGCGGCCCAACGTCACGATCCAGATCGCGCCGTTCGACCTCGGCGAGCACCTGCCGTTCACGATGCCCGTAACACTGCTGGATCTGCCGGACAGCTCGGTCGTGGGCTACGCCGAATCTCATGCACGAGGCCACCTGGAGCGGGCGCGCGAAAGGGTCATGGAGTGGGAGAGACAGTATGATCAGCTGGTGGTGGAGGCGCTGCCCAAAGCGGCATCCTTGGCTGTGATTCGCAAGGCTCGGAAGGAGTTCGCCCCATGAACCTCGATCTGTCTGCTGTGTCCTGGGCCAAGTCCTCGTACTCCAACAACGGTGGCGAGTGCGTCGAGGTCTCCGCGAGCCTCCCGGGCCTCGTTCCCGTCCGTGACTCCAAGGACCCCGAGGGCCCGGCGCTCGTCTTCCCTGCCGACGCCTGGCGCTCGTTCGTCGCCGGCGTCCGGACGGGTGAGTTCGGCACCGTCTGACGCTCCAGTGGCCCGGGTCGGGCCGGGCCGCACCTTGCCGCGCCCATCCTGGCGAGCTGACATTCCGGGGGTGCCTGCGCCGCGAACCCGCGGGCACCCCCTGTCTCCTGGCGGCAGCCGACCGCCCAGCAGTCCCGGCGAACGGCTCAGGGCGTCGGGCCGTCCTGCCAGCCGTCCCGGATCGCGGGGAGGAAGCCGGGTGTCTGGCCCAGCGTCAGCAGTTGCTGCAGCGAAACGGTCGGCGAGGTCTCGTCCGGCTGGGAGACGACCCGCAGGAACGTCAGGGCGTACGGCGTGTTGTCCGGGGTGATGACATTGACCTCGCTGACCTGACCCTGGAGGGTCTGGGGCAGGTGCCGGACCATGACGACCGAACCGTCCGGCAGCACCCGGCTCTCGCAGTCCGCGGCCAGGGGTTCCGCCCTGCCCCCGGCAACGGTGTGCGCGTCGCACGAATCGTTCGGCGTGGTGCGGTCGACCTCGCGCAGCCAGGAGGGGCGCCGGACCACGGTGACCAGTCCGCCGTCCGTCCTGGTGGCCTTGTAGACACCGGGCCGTCCCTCCTTCGGGCCGTCGGCGATCGCGCTGAAGTCCTCCGGCAAGTGGGCCCGGAGGAATTCCAGCAGTGCCAGGTTCCCCTGTGCGCTGAGCTGCCGCTGGTACGCGTTGGTGGCAGCGGTGTCCGCAGGATCCGGCCGCGGAAGGCCGGTCACCGGTGCCGCAGTGCTCGGTGCCGCGGTGCTCGGCACCGCTCGGGTCGCGGCAGCGGGGGAGTCCGGCCCCGCCGGGGTGTGCTGCGCCGCAGGGCGCCCACTGACCACCCAGCCCGCCGTCGCCAGCACGCTCACCGCCGCGACCGTCGCGCCGCCCGCCAGCAACTGCCGGCGCCGTCGCAGCCGTCCGCCGCTGCGACGGACCTGCGGCAGCAGGGCCGGGGGAAGGCCCGGCTCCGGCTGGTCCAGCACCGTGCGGAACAGCGCGCCCATCTCGTCGGCGCCGAACGCCGGATCGTCCTGGTCCATCCCGGTCTTCCTCTCGTCTTCCGTGCCTGTCGCGTGGTCCCGCCCGGGCGGGGTCGCCGTGGTCAGCCGCCTGCGATCTCGTGCAGCGAGTCGCCGAGGATGGCCCGCAGCTGGATCAGCCCCCGACTGGTGCCGGACTTCACCGCACCGGTGCTCTGCCGCAGGATCGCCGCCGTCGCCTCGATGCTCTGGTCCTCCCAGAACCGCAGCACCAGCACCGCCCGGTACGCCGGGCTCACCTGTGCCAGCGCGGCCAGCAGCGCGAGCCGCAGCTCCGGATCCGCGGGAGCGGGCGACCGGCCCGGCGCCATTGCGTCAGGCAGGTCGGCCGCCGTCACCTCGGTCGAACTGCGCCGGCGCCGGGTGTCGACGAAGGCGCGCACCAGCGTGGTGCGGGCGTACCCCGCCGCGGCCTCTGGCTCCCGCAACCGCGGCCACCGTGCGTACAGCTTCACGAGGGTGGTCTGCACCAGGTCCTCGGCCAGGTGCCAGTCGCCGCACAGCAGATAGCCGGTCCGGCGCAGCGCCGCGTACCGGCCTGCGACGAACTCGTCGAACGACTGCTCCAGCTCCGGTGACATACGGCCTCGCTGCTCCTCGCGTGTACTCCCCGGCACACCACACGTGCCCTCGCTCCTTCTACACGGAATCAGGGCCGCAGAATGTTGCGTCCGATCGGAGGTGATCGATTCGTGGGCGTGGAGAAGGCGCATCGACGGTGTCCGGCCGGGCGGGCTCGGCGCGGTGTGACGACGCATGAACGGCAATCGGCCGCCCTCGTGAACCACGAGGGCGGCCGATCTCCGGTGACCAGGCCAGAGGGTCAGGCCTTCCGGATGTTGTACGCGTAGCCGCTTCCGACGCAGTTGCCGGTGCTCTGCGAGCCGGTCACGACCCAGCCTGCGGGGATGGGGGAGAAGGAGCAGACCGTGGCGTAGCTCTGGTTGGCGGTGCTGGCGAGGGAGTAGGCGACGCCGGTGCCGGCGCAGCCGCCGCTGCTGTAGGAGCTGGTGATGACCCATCCGGTCGGGATGGGGGACATCGAACAGGCGGTGGCGCTGGTGCGGTTGGCGGTGCTGGCAAGCGAGTAGGCCACGCCCGTGCCCGCGCAGCCGCCGCTGCTGTAGGAGCTGGTGATGACCCACCCGGCGGGGATGGGGGACATCGAACAGACCGTGGCGTACGTCTGCGGTGCCGCTGGGCGGCGCCGATGCCCCCTTCGACGGGGCCGGGGGAGCGGGGCGCGTTCAGGAGCGCCTGCTCCCGTTCGCCAGCGCGGCCCTGCGGACCCGCAGCAGTTCACCAACCGAGGCGCTCTCCCGGAACACGTCCGCGCCCGGACCGCCACCAGCCCCCGCGACGCCCGCCTCGAACGCCGCCCCGACCAGCGTCGCCTCCTCCGCGAAATTCGCGATGGCGTCCAGGATGTTGTCGCCGATGTCCGTCAGGTTGTCGACATCGCTGCTGATGTCCGACTGGACGTCACTGACGTCCTGCGCCTCCCGGACGTCGTCGCCGATGTCCCGGGCGCCCTCGACGTCCTCGCCGGCGTCCGCACAGAGCGTGGGCGGCACCGAGACCGCCGCCGGCTCCGCCCCCGCCCCTTCCCCCACGACACGGTCGGCGAACCCGGTCACCGCCGAGACCTTCACCTCGAACATCCGAATCACTCTCCTTTGCTTCCCGCAGGGATTCCGTACATGCCGGGCCCGGCGTCCAGGTCGTGGAAGTCGGACACGAAGAGGATCTCCGGCTCCACCCGCGGCTCGTACGCCGCCGTCCTGGCGATCGCGAACTGGGTCTGCCGCGCCCCCCGTTCGTGGAGGACCCCGAACGTGGCCACGTTCAGCAGCGCCAGGTACGCGATCGTGGTCTTCCACTGCCGCGCCCCGGCGCCCCCGCGCCGGATGACCGCCATCTCCCGCGCCGCGTCGAGCAGCCCCTTCTCCACCCGCCGGTGCGGCGCCCACAGCACGTGGACCGCGCTACGCTCCCGGCCGACGTCCAACTCCCGCCACCGCCCCACCCGCTCGCCCTCCAGCCCGTCCCGCACCAGGACGTGCAGATCGTGCATCGACGGGGTCGGCCCGAAGAACCGGTAGTTCGGGACGACCCTGCCCGCCCACCCCAGACGCACCAGGACACCCCGGCCCAAACCCATCTGACGCAGCACCGTCAGAGCGCCCCAACCGCACAGGCCCGCGTACAGCAGCTCACGGGCCACCGGCCCGGCAACCGTCGAAGCCATCCGTCCTCACCACCCTCTCTCCGCAACTCCCGCTTCACCCGTGGTCGATGACCCAGTGGACCGCCTCGGCCACCCGCGCCGCGTGCCACCGATCGGTCAGCAGCGACACATGACCGGCCCCCGCCACGACCTGCGACCAACTCACCGACGACAGCGCACCCAGCTCACACTGAAGCCCGCCGTACGCCGGATCCCGCCCGTACGTGACGCCCGCGGAGACCACCGCGACCGGACACGGCGCCACCGAGGCCAGCACAGCCGCCCGCCCCGACCAGTCCGCCCGGCTCAGACCGAACTCACCCCGCGCGGCCAGCAGCGAGGAGAACCGGAACATCGCCCGCTTCGTCGCAGCGCGGACCTCCGCCGGCAACAGCAACAGGTCCTCCGCCACCGCACCCTGCTCGGGCAGGCCCAGTACACTGCGCGTGACCATCCGGTCCAGCGACTGCCCGAACAACGCCAGACCCGCCCGCTGCCGGGCCGAGCGCCGGCACTGCTCGGGATGCGCGGAGTCCACGAACACCAGACCGGCGGTCAGTTCCGGACAGCGCTGCGCGAAGATCCTGATCAGCAGCCCGCCGACCGAGTGCCCCACCAGAACGAACGGCGCCCGCGCACCCGAACGCCGAAGAACCTCCAGCAGATGGTCCGGATACCGGGCACCGTCCAGCCCGCTGCGCCCCGCGGCGCTCCATCCGATCCCGGGCCGGTCGTACGCCACGGCGCACGTGCCCTCCCGCAACTGCTCCAGGACCCAGCTCCACACCGTGGCCGGGGTGCCCAGGCCGCTCTCCAGGACCACCGTCGGCGCCCGCCCCGGCCGCTCCAGGACGTGCAGCGCACGGCCGCCCACCCGAACGATCCGGCCCGGCGGGGCCGGGGGCGTGCCGCTGTTCCTCAGCTCCGTGACGACCACGCCCGCGGCGGTGGCGACCAGGGCGCCGGCCATCAGCCGGTCCTGGAACGCACCACTGCGGCTGCGGCTGGGGACGGCGGCCGGGGCCACCGGACAGGTGTTCACGGGCGGAGCGACCGGGAGACGTGGGCGATCGCCGGGTAGGTGGCCGTGAACGCCCACAGGAAGCGGTTCAGGCCCATGTACCGGCCGTTGGCGAGGTGGAAGACGACGCCCGCGCCCAGGATGCCCCGGGCCACCGGTTTGGGGGCCACCAGCACCAGCGGGAACGTCAGCTCGCCCAGGATCACGCCCCACGCCACGGTACGGGCGAGGGCGGGACGACGGCGCACCAGCCGGTACAGGCCCCGGTCCCCGTAGACGCGGGTGCGCAGGATCCCGGTGATGGCGGAGCCGTCCCGCCACACCGGGGACACCAGCTTGACCGCCCCGGCGGCGGTATAGGCCACGCATGCGTGGAAGGCGATGAACCGCAGGCACGCCTCCCGCGCCCGATCGTCGCCGGGGAAGGCCTTGGCCGCCGTCGCGACCAGGAAGGTCACCAGGGAGATGTTGTCCGACCCGTCGAACCCGTAGTACTGACGCACCTGCATCCCGGCGGCCGTGCCGGTGAGCGCGAACAGCAGCAGGGCGCGTTCCCCTCCGCCCGGGTGGCCCAGCAGCATCCGGGCCGCCGCCGCCAGCCGCACCCGCGGAATCACGAGCACCCGCGGGTACTCCAGCACCTTGGACAGGTAGGTCAGAGGGAACCGGTCGATGCGGCGGAACCTGGTCCGGTTCACGGTCCAGGAGAAGATGCCGTCGTCACCGAGCGTGGACGGCACGGCGAGCTGCTCCAGCGCCCCGATCAGCGCACCCATGGCGCCGATCTTCTCGATCCTCACGAAGACCCGGTCCACGGCGGCGGCCTCACCGCCGGCGACCGGCCTGCCCACGGCCTCTGGGATCCGTCTCATCGGTAGCATGCGGCCTCCGAACAACGCCACTGCTGCACCGCGCCGTGCAGACACCTGCTGTGACGGGTGTCCCACACACGGTCCCTACCGTTCCACCGTGGCCGATGCCGGCGGCTGCTGCAAGCCGGGCGCGGGCAGGCTCACGGACACGATCGGACGATGCCGAATCGGCTGGTTCGCCGCGGTCGGGGCCCTCGCGGTCGGGGCCCTCGCGGTCGGAGCGCCCGGCCGCAGCGGTTCGCGCGGCTGCACGGCAACGCTCGTCGACCCGCTCTGGGTCCTCACCGCGGCGGTCATCATCGTGCCGGTGCTCTGCCTGTTCGGCCCGATCTGGGGGTTGGTCAACGGGTGGATGCGCCGCAGGACGACGGCCGTCCGGGCAACGTGGTACTGGCCTGTGTGCACGGCTGCGACGCTCGTGCCGTTCTTCGCGCTCTTGAGTCAGTCCTGAAGCATGTCCCGTCTCCATGGAGTTTGGGTCAGTCTCACCGAAGTGGACTGGCGAGGGGTTGTCTCAGTGATGGTTGCCCGTCGGGTGCCGGCGGCGGCTTGGTGCGCCTGTCGGCGGAGGTGGCGGACGGTTCTCGACCCGGATTGTCCCGGCAGGGTGCGGGCGTCGTGATCGCGGGATGGCTGAGGCCGACCTTGACGACGATCCCTAGCCGAACGTGAACCAGTTGAGGTTGACGAAGTCGGCGCCCTGTCCGCTGGCGAAAGTCAGATACACGGTGTGGGTGCCGGTGGTCCGGGCGATGTCGGCGGGTACCGTCCGCCAGTTCTGCCAGCCGCCGGTGTTGGCGACGGCGAAGCTGCCGACCGGGGCGGCGGTCGGGCTGTCCAGCCGTACCTGGACCAGCCCGCTGACGCCGGGCGCGGCGCCGGAGGCGACCCGTGCCTGGAACCGGGTCGCGCCGGAGCTGCCGAACTCCACGCCGGCGTAGCCGAGCCAGTCGCCGTTCGAGATCCAGCCGACGTCCCGGCCGCCGCCGGTGTCGCCGCAGCTCTCCACCGCGGTGCCGGACTGCGAGTTGTACGACTCGGCCTGGATGGTGCCGAACGCGCTCGTCCCGCCGCCGGGTGTCGGCGACGGCGTGGGGTCGGTCTGGCCGTGGCCACCGCCGACGGTGACGGAGAACAGGCGCGGGCTCGCCGACTGCACCCTGCCCTCGAAGTCCACACCCTCCGGGCGGACGTCGTCGTACGGGAACGCGTAGCCGAGGTGGTCGGGGTTGGCCGCGTGCAGGATGCGGGCGTAGTGGTTGGTGCGTGCGGCGGTGTAGAAGGCGGCCGGGTTCTCGCCGTTCGGCTGGCGCGGATTGTCCAGCAGGGTGGTGCGGTTGAGTGCGGCGGCGAGCCGCGCGCTCAGGTTGCCCATCAGGTCGTTGCCGGTGGTGAACGGCGCCGAGCTGCAGTTGAAGACGGCGGCGGTGGAGGGCTGGGCGAAGCCGCCGACGCCAGGGAAGGTCAGCACGCCGTTGGCGACCCGGCCGGTGACGGTGCCCCAGCCGGCCTGGGTGTCGATGACCAGGTCGGTGGTCCGGTACTTCTGCCACACGGCGCCCAGGTAGCTGTCCAGGTAGCCGTTGAACAGCGACGGGTTGGCGCTGATGGCGGTGTTGGGGCTGAGGATGCGCAGCGGTCGGCCGGCGGAGTCCGGGACGATCAGCCGCGCCCAGTCGCCGCCGTCGCGGGCGGCCTGCGTGCGCAGCGCACTGGCTGCCGACTCCAGGCCGCCGGCGGGCAGGCCGTTGACGCTCTGCCGCCCGTCGGCGGCGGTCAGGTCGAATGCGATCGGGACGGAGGCGAAGTCGACGTAGCTGATGTTGGCGTACAACTGGTCCGGCCCGTAGGTGAATTCGCAGAAGCCGTAGGGCGTGCCGATGTTGGGGTCGGTGGGGTTGCTCACCGAGGGCAGCGCGATGCCCGGCCCCGGGTTGATCAGGAAGACCAGCTCGCGGCCGACGGAGAAGTAGATCCGCCCGCTGGAGAGGTACGGCAGGTGGATCCGGCGCGGCGCGCTGCCGGCGGCACCCAGCGCGATGGCGCAGTCCGCGCCGAGCGGCGCGCCCGGCGAGGCGGGGGAGGAGGGGTGGTAGAGGGTGCTGCCGTCGGAGCGCAGGAACGCCCAGCTGTTGCCCTGGGCCGGGTCGAGGCCGAGGACGTAGGCGTAAACCGGCTGGGACGACACGGTGTTGACCAGATCGACGTCGAGCCGCTGCGGGGTGGTGCTGCCGTCCGCGGTCTGCGACAGGGCGAAGAGGGTGGGCGCGGTCAGGGCCGCGACGGAGGCGCCGAGCATGGTCCGACGAGTGATCACGAGGGCTCCGGGGGCGTGGGGGTGGATCGGCGGCGCGGACTGCACCGCCCTGCCGCCACCCTCCCGCCCGGACCCGGACACGTCAACGTCTGAAACCGTAAGTGGCCCTTAAGCCTGAATGTGTTCATTTGTTGAAGATCACGAAAGGGGCCCGGCAGGGGGTCGGTCGTCGGCCGGGCTCCTCGGCATCACCCGGTCAGCTGCAGAACTCGGCCTCGGCGAGACCGAGTTCGCCGGTGAACCAGTCGGCATTGACGTTGAACGCCACCGCGTGGCCGCCGTCCCGCGTCGTCAGGGCGAGGGTGGAGGAGCCGTGGATGCCGCCCTCGTGACCCCAGACGGTGACGCCGCAGGAGAGCGTGGCGCCACCGATGCCGAGCCCGCGTTTGGCGTCGGCGCCGCCGCCGAGCATCTCGTCCAGCGCGGCCTTCGGGAGGAGCCGGCCGCGCATCAGTGCGGAGAGGAAGCGGGTGAGGTCTTCGCCGGTGGAGATCATCTCCCCGGCCGCGCCGCCCCAGGAGGGGTTCAGCTCGGTGGTGTCCACCGGGGGCGGCGTGCCGCCGGCGAGGGTGGAGTAGCCGCGGGCGTGCGGTCGGGGCAGGCCGGCGGCGGTGCCGGGCAGGCTGGTGGCGGAGAGGCCCAGCGGCCGGATGATCCTCCGTTCGATCTCCTCGCCGTAGGGGTGCCCGGTCACCCGGGCGACGATCATCCCGGCCAGGACGAAGTTGGTGTTGGAGTACTGACGCTGCGTCCCCGGCGGGAACAACGGCGGGTGCGACGTCGCGATCCGCACCAGCTCCTCCGGGCGGTAGGTGTCGTAGCGGTGGGTGAGGAACGCCGGGGTGAACAGGAGCTCGGCCAGCCCAGGGTCCTCGTCGTAGCTGAACAGGCCGCTGGTGTGGGCGAGCAGTTGCCGGACGGTGATCCGTGATCCGTCGTTCCCGTTGCCGCCGACCACGCCCGGCAGCCACTTCTCCACGGTGTCGTCGAGGTCGAGCCGCCGTTCGGCCTGGAGCTGGAGCACCACGGTGGCGACGAAGGTCTTCGTCACGCTCCCGATCCGGTACCGCTCCCGGGGCGACCGCGGCTGCCCCGTCGAGGTGTCGGCCACGCCGACGGCGGCGGACCACGTCCTCTGCCCCGTCCGGGCCGTGGCGATCACGCCGGGCAGTCCTTCGGCGCGGAGCGCCGCGTCCATCGCCGTCCTCGTCGCGCCGTGCCCGGTGCCGCCGGCCGCCGCCGGCAGCGCCGTCCCCACCACCAGCGCGGATGCCGCCGCCACCGCGGCCGCCGCACGCCGGATCGTCCTGCTGAGAGCCATCGTGTCTCCTGAGGTCCGTAGCCCTCGTCCCCCGCCCCCGTGTGCACGAGGACGACCCGCCGACGGCGGGCGGTTGCGAGGCACGCAGACCTGTCCGGAAACCGTCGGGGGCCATGGCCGGGGCGGGTCAATGCCCCGGGGCGGCGCCCGCCTCCGCCGCTCGCAGCCCGGGCCGGAGGCGGTCGGTGCCCGGGCGGACGACCTCCCGCGGCCGTCCGGTCAGCCTGACGACGAGCGGGGCGGCGAGGCCGGTCAGTGCCAGCAGCGCGCCGACGACGTACCAGCCCGGGCGGCCCCAGGTGAGGCAGAGGGCGATCAGCAGGCCCGGCCCGACCGCCTCGGCCAGGCCGGCGCCGAGGCCGAACACCCCCTGGTACTGGCCGGTGGCGTGCTCCGGAGCCAGCGCGAAGGAGATCTCGAAGCCGCCGGCGGCGTGCCAGAGTTCGCCGACCGTGTGGATCACCACCGCGGTCAGCACCAGCACTGTGGCGGCCCACGCCGGGGTGCCTGCGGAGAGCGAGAACAGGGCGCAGGAGAGCAGGAACGCCACACCCGCCCGGCGGTAGGCCCGCGCTCCGGCCGCCGGGGAGGTGATGCCGCGGCCGGCCCGGACCTGGCAGCCGACCACCAGGGCGGTGTTGACCAGCATGGAGCCGGCGACCAGCCAGCGCGGGGCGGCCGTGGCGGCGATCAGCCAGAGCGGGACGGCCACCGTGAGCACCTTGAACTGGATCGCCATGACGCCGTCGACGGCGGTGAGCAGCAGGTACGGCCGGTCCCGCAGGGCGATCCAGCGCGGGCCGTCGACGCCGGGCCCGGGGGTGACCGGCGGGAGCAGGAGGATCACGGCTGCGGAGGCGGCGAAGGCGGCCGCCGTACCGAGCACCAGGAGCCGGTAGGCGGCGGGGGTGCCGGTCTGGACGGCCCAGCCGGCCAGCAGGGCGCCGAAGGAGACGCCGACGTTGGTGACCGCGCGCAGGTAGCCACGGAACTCCTGGGGCCGCGCGCCGCCGTGCCGTCGGATGATCGGTCCGCGCGCGGCGAGCCCGGCGGCCTGCGCGCCGGCGGCGGCACAGACCGCGAGGACGAACGGCCAGAAGCTGTCGGCCGTGAGGAAGGCGAGCGTGGCGAGCGCCCGCACGGCCAGGGTGGCCGTGTAGACGCCACGGGCGTCGCGGGTGTCGGCGAGCCGTCCGGCGGCGACGCCCACCGCGAGGGCGAGCAGGCCGGCGATGCCGAGCCCGAGGCCGACCTGGCCGGCCGGCAGGTGCGCGGCCTCGGTGAAGTAGAGGACGCCGGCGGTCAGGTAGAGGCCGCTGCCCAGGGTCTGGACGAAGTTGGAGGCGGCGACGACGCGTTGGGGGCCGGGTTCCGGGAGGAGACGGGGCATGGCGGGGGCTCCGGTTCTGGAGGGGGGGAGAGGGGCGGCTCTGTGCTCAGACGCCGGTCGGGCGGCGGCGCTCGGCTCGGGCCGTGACGGCCAGGGCCGCGGCCGTGAAGGCGGCGAGCAGGCCCCAGGCGGGGGCGAAGCCGTGCGTGGCGTCCCGCAGCAGGCCGAGCACGGGCGGGGCAGCGATGACGGCGACCTGGTTGACGGCCATGGCCAGGCCCAGGGCGAAGCCGGTCCGCTCCGGCGGCGCGGACTCGGCCACGTACGTGACCCAGGGGCCGTACCAGCCGAGGCCGAAGAACCCCAGACCGACGAGGAGCAGGCAGGCGGCGACCGCCGAGTGCCCGAGCGGGGTGGCCAGCGCCGCCGTCGCGGCGGTCGCGGCCGCCATGCAGGCCATGACAGTGGCGTAGCGCCCGGAGGTGCGGCGGTCGCTCCAGGCCGCGAGGGAGATGCGGCCGACCGCGCCCGCACCCTGCGCGGCCACCAGGACGAGCGCCGCCGCCCCGGGGCCGAGCCCGGCCGTGTCGTGGAGGTGAAGCACGGTCAGCACGAGGACGCCGCTCTGCACCGCGACCAGGCTGGTCCCGGAGAGCATGATCCTCGCCATGGCGGGATCGCGGACCGTCCGCAGCCGCTCGCGCAGCCGTCGACCCGCCGGAGCACGTGCTGCGGGCGGCGCGTCGGCCCGCCGGCCGGCCGGAGACGCGGCCGCGGGCCGGCCGGGCGGCGGGCGGTACAGGCCGGTGAAGACCGCCGCCCCCAGCAGCGCGACCAGCCCGCCGCACAGCAGCGTCGCCCGCCAGCCGAACGCCTCGGCCAGCACCGGCTGGACGGCCGCGGCGAGGGCACCGCCCAGCGGCAGACCCGCCTGCCGGATGCCCATCGCGAGCCCCCGCCGGGACGGGTCGAACCAGCCCGCCACCGACTTGCTGCCGCCGGGCTGCGCCGTGCTGTAGCCGGCGCCGACGACCACCAGGGCCGACAGCAGGGCCGGGTAGCCGGGCGCCGCGCTGCCCGCGAGCAGGCCGGCCGCGACCACGCAGGCCCCGGCGCCGACGATCCAGCGCTCGCCGTAGCGGTCCAGCAGCTCGCCGGCCACCAGCAGTCCGACCAGCGGAACCGCCTGGGCCGCCGACAGCAGCAGCCCCAGCTGAGCGGTGCTCAGGTCGAGGTCGTGCCGGAGCTGCACACCCGTCGCCCCGATGCCCTGGACGAAGAAGCAGGAGGTGACCTGGGCGAAGGTGGCGGCGCCGAGCACGGTCCACCGGTATCCCGGCCGGGCGGTACGACGGTGATGATCCGTCACCACGGCGTCGGCCGAAGAACTTCGCACCGCGACGGGGGGCTGTGTCATGCCGACCAGCGTGCTGTAATGCCCTTGTGCACCTCAACCCTTACGGCGCGGACGCCGTCAACCTCGCCGCCGACCTGGCCAACCGTCGCCCGACCGGTGTCGAGGAGCTCGCGGACCGCTGCCGCGTCGCCGGGCTGACCCTGGAGCACGCCGTCGGACCCGAGGACCTCGCCCGCACGCTGTCCGCCGTCGACGCCTGGGAGCGCGTCGTGGACGCCGCTCCCGGGAGCGAGCGGGCCGGGCGGCTCAACCGGATGCTCGCGGAGGCCTCCGCCCACCCGCGGCTGATCGACCACGCCGGCAGCGGCTGGCACCTGCACTACCGCGACGAGCACCAGCCGCTCGGCGCTGTGCTGTTCTCGCTGTTCGCCGTCGGCACCGCGCTGCACCTGGCGGGCCGCGGCATGGACCGGCTCGGCCGCTGCACCGTGGCCGAGTGCACCGTGATCTTCGCCGACACCTCCCGCACGGGCCGCCGTCGCTACTGCTCCCAGCGCTGCGCCAACCGCGACGCCGTCCGCCGCCACCGGGCCCGGGGCGCGCCGGCGCGGCTCTGACCCACCGGGGCCCGTCCGCGGCCCACGGTCACGCCGCGAACGTCCGGCGCAGGCAGGTGGCCAGGCGCTCCGGGGCGGGCGGGGCGAAGCGGCCGGCGAGGTACCCGTCGGGCCGCACGAGGAAGGCCTCCCCGGGGCGGGGCCGGTACGCGGCCGCGAACTCGGCCGCGGCGTCGCGCACGGACGGCAGGCGCCACTGCGGCGCGGGCGCGCCGGGGGCGAGCACTGCATAGACGTCCAGCTGCCCGTGGGCCGCGGACAGGGCGGCGACCGCGCAGGTGGTGACCTGGTCGTCGGGGGCGCCGGGGTCGACGTGGAGCAGCAGGGTGTGCCGCGGGCTGCGCAGCAGGTCGAAGAGGCGGACCGGGTACGTCGCCAGGTCGCGCTCCAGCCCCCGGCAGTCCGGCGCCCGGTCGCCCGGCGCGGGGCCGGCGGGCGCGGCGTCCGCCGCCCCCGGGGGCGGCTCGGTCAGCGGGCCGTCCGGGTACCCGACCAGCAGCTGCGCCTCCCGCCGCAGCACCGTGTCGAGGTCCTCGGCGTCGGCCGGCACGCCCGCTGCCCTGGCGTGCCGCACGGTCCGCCCGACCACCTCCTCGCCGACCGGGTGCCGTTCGGCGTGGTAACTGTCGAGCAGGCCGTCCGCGCCCAGCCCCCGCACGGCGAGCGCCAGCTTCCAGGCGAGGTTGTAGGCGTCCTGGATACCGGTGTTCATGCCCTGGGCCCCGGTCGGCGGGTGGATGTGCGCGGCGTCGCCGGCCAGGAAGAGGCGGCCCGCCCGGTAGCGGTCCACCAGGCGGTGGCTGATCCGGAAGGTGGACGACCAGCGCAGCGAGGAGGCCCGGGCCGGCTGGGGCGAGAGCCGGTCGAGCACGGCCTGGATGTGCCGAAGCTCGGGGGTCCGGCCGCCCTCCAGCCCGTGCTGCACACCGCCCGCCGGGTCGGCGGCCAGCTCGTCGGGCACCATCATCGACATCCGGTAGCGGCCCCGCCCGGGAAGCGGGATGCAGACCAGCACGTCGTCGACCCGCCCCTCCGCGTCGTGGTGCGTGGACCGGATGCCGTACCCGGGCGGGAGGTCCCAGTCGACCTCGACGTCGCCCAGCATGTACTGCTCGGGGAAGGCGTCGCCCCCGAAGCTCAGCCCGGCGGCCTTCCGCACCGGGCTGTGGGCGCCGTCGCAGCCGACCACGTGGCGCGCCCGTACCTCCCGCGGCCCGTCCGGGCCCCGGAGTCCGGCCCGGACGTGGTCGGCGTCCGGCTCCAGGGAGACCAGCTCGGTGCCGCGCTCGACGCGGGTGCCGAAGCCCGCGAGGTGCTCGGTGAGCAGGCGCTCCGTCGTGTACTGCGGCAGGGCGGCGAAGCAGTACGGCACGTCCGGCGGCAGGACGAGGTCGATCCGCGGGCCGGGCTTCCCGTCGGAGTAGAGGAGCTGGCCGAGCATCGGCACCGCCTCGTCGAGCGCCGCGCGGACCAGGCCCATGGTGTCCCAGACCTCCATCGTGCGCGGCTGGACGCCGACCGCCTTGGCGTAGTGCTGCGGGGCGGCCAGCCGGTCCACGATCCGGCAGCCGACGCCGTGGCGCCGCAGCTCGGCCGCGGCCGTCAGCCCCACCGGGCCCGCACCCACCACCAGCACGTCGATCTCGTCCATGACCGCTCCCGGGGGCTCGTCCGACTCCCTCCAGGCTGCGCCCGACCTGCGGCGGGCCGCCACCGGTGGCCGGCGCCGCGCTGCGCGGCCCGGCGACCGGACGGGGCCGAGGGCGGGGGAGGCGGCGAGGTGAACGGCAGGCCCGGCCGTCCCCGTCAGATTGCGACCAATTTTGAACACTTGGCAACAAAGACGATCAAGTCCTGACGGTCGGTCAAGCAGGCTTCTACGCTTCGTGCGGCTCCGGTTCGATCACGGAGCCGCCACCGTGCGGCACGGGTCACCGTGCCGCACACCCGCCCCGTCCCCCGACGAGCCTGGAGAAACCCCTCGTGAGAATACGTCGTTCACCCCGCCGCGCCTGGACGGCCGTGGTCGCCACCGGTGCGGCCACGGCCGCGCTGCTGGCACAGCCCGGCACCGCCGCGGCGGCCGCGCCGCCGCCGAACGTCACCGCCACCGTGGCCGTCGCGGCCTACCCGGCGGGCGTGGCGCTGGCACCGGACGGCGCCCGGGCCTACGTCGCCAGCCAGAGCAGCGGGGCCGTGACCGTCCTGGACACCGCCACCGACACCGTGGCCGCCACCTTCACCGCGGGCACCGGCTCGTACGCGGTGGCCGTGGCGCCGGACGGGCGGCACGCCTACCTGACCCACCACCTCGACGGCACGGTCAGCGTGGTGGACACCGCGAGCAACACCGTCACCGCGACCGTCCCGGTGGGTGCCGGGGCCTTCGGCGTGGCCGTCGCCCCCGACGGCGCCCACGCGTACGTGACCAACGCCGGCGACGCCACCGTCAGCGTGCTGGACACGGCGACCAACACCGTGACCGCCACCGTCGCCGTCGGCGCGGAGCCGCACGGCGTGGCGGTCGCCCCGGACGGCGCGCACGTGTACGTGGCCGCCTCGGGCGCCCAGTCGGTGGAGGTGATCGACACCGCGAGCAGCACGGTGGGCGCGCACATCCCCGTCGGCCACGGCGTCTTCGGGCTGGCGCTCAGCTCCGACGGCTCCCGGCTCTGGACCGGCAACGGCGGCGACTCCACCGTGAGCGTCCTGGACCCGGCCGCCCGCACCGTCACCGGCACCGTGACGGTCGGCACCAACCCGTTCGCCGTCACCCTCGCACCCGACGGGCGCCACGCCTACGCCTCCAACTACGCCGACGACACGCTCAGCGTCATCGACACGGCCACCCTCGCCGTGTCCGCGACCGTCCCGGTCGGCGCCAGCCCGTACACGCTGGCGCTCAGCCGCGACGGGCGGCGCGGCTACCTCGCCGACTTCACCGGCGGGACCGTCACCGTGCTCGGCTTCCCGCTGCCGGTGCCCGCGGTGACCGGGATCAGCCCGGCCTCCGGTCCGCAGGCCGGCGGCACGACCGTCACCGTCACCGGCACCGACCTGGCCGGCGCGACCGCGGTGAGCTTCGGCGCGGCCGGGAACGCCACCGCTTTCTCCTGCACCGCGACCAGCTGCACCGCCACCGCGCCCGCGGCCGCCGCGGCCGGCGCCGTCGACGTCCGGGTCACCACCCCCGGCGGCACCAGCGCGCCCGTCGCCGCCGACCGGTACACCTACGTCGCGCCCACCGCCGACCTCGCCGTCTCGCTCGGCGCCACACCGGTCGGCGGGCTGCTCACCGGACGGGTCGACTACACCCTCACGGTGACGAACCGCGGCCCGAACGCGGCCACCTCGGCCACGGTCACCGCCGACCTGCCCGTCGGGATGATCGCCTCCTCCACCGACTGCACCGTCGCCTCCGGCCGGCTGACCTGCACGCTCGCCACGCCGCTGGCGTCGGGCGCGAGCACCACCCGGCACCTGTCGCTGCACGTCGGGCTGTTCAACCTCGGCCGGACCTTCACCGTGACGGCCGTCCGCACCGCGAGCGCGCCCACCGACCCGGCCCCGGCCAACGACAAGGCGTCCCGCACCTGCACCTCCAGCCTGGCGCAGCTGAGCTGCAGCTGAGCGGTGACCGCACCCGCGTGACCGGACCGCGCCGGGCCGCCGGCCCGCCGCCCGGTCATCGGCCGGCGGCCGGGTGATCCGCCACGGCCGGGCCCGCCGCGACCGCCCCCTCCCCGCACCCGGGGAGGGGGCGGTCGCCGTTCCGGGCCCGAACCCACTGGACGAATCGTCCAGACTGGACGTACAGTCCAGATATGACCGCAGAGACCCCAGACCCGCGCGTCCAGGCCTGGTCGCCCGTCTGTCAGGCCGTGGCACTGCTTCTCGGGCCGTACGCCGAGGTGGTGCTGCACGACGCCGTCCGGGACGAGGTGCTGGCCATCTGGAACCCGATGACTGCGCGCGCCCCCGGCGACCCGTCGCTGCTCGGCGAGCTGGACCGGCAGGGCCCGTCCGCTCCTGACGTCTACGGGCCCTACGCGAAGCTGCTGCCCGACGGCCGGCGGCTCTCCTCGGTCAGCGCCGTGCTGCGCGACGCCGAGGGCACGCCCTCGGCGGTGCTCTGCGTCAACCTCGACCGCGGCCCGCTGGAGCAGGCCTCGGCGCTGCTGGCCGCCTTCGCCGCCCCGACCGCGCCCCGCCCCGCCCCGCTCTTCGAGCGCGACTGGACGGAGCGGATGAACGACGTCATCGGCGGCTACGTCCGCGCCCACGGCCGCCCACCGGAGCGGCTCACCCGCGAGGACCGGATCGCCGTGCTGCGCCGGCTCGACCAGGCCGGGGTGCTCGCGGTGCGCCGCGCCGTCCCGGCCGTCGCCACGGCGCTCAAGGTGTCCCGCTCCACCGTCTACACCCTGCTCGCCGACCTCAAGGCCGAGCCCGGCAGCGACCACGAGCCCGAAGCCGACCCCGACAGTGATCCCGACGCCGACCCCGGCCCTGAGTCCGACTCCACCCCCACCCCCCGACCCGCCGCACAACCCAGGACGACGCGATGACCAAGCTTCCCGACTTCCGGCTGGAAACCTACTTCTCCCGCTGGGAGTTCACCGCCCGCCACCACCTCACCGCCTCCGACGCCCAGACCATGGCGATGTCCGAACTGCTCGACCTCGCGAGCCCCGAGGACCGGCAGGCCTGGGACACCCTCACCCTCGGTTACACCGAGACCTTCGGCGACTCCGGCCTGCGCCGGGCCATCGCCGGCATGTACGAGCGGGTCGAGGCCGACGACGTGCTCTGCTTCGGCGGCGCGCAGGAGGGGCTCAACCTGGCCATGCAGGTCCTGCTCGGACCGGACGACCACGCCGTCGTGGTGACCCCCAACTACCAGTCCGCCGAGACCATCCCGCTCTCGCTCTGCGAGGTCACCGGCGTCGCCCTGGACGCCGACCGGGGCTGGGCGCTCGACCTGGACGCGGTGGCCGCCGCGCTGCGCCCGAACACCCGGGTGGTCTCGGTGAACTTCCCCAACAACCCCACCGGCGCGGTGATCGACGCCGCCGACTTCACCCGCCTCGCCGAACTCTGCGACGAGCGCGGCATCCACCTGTTCAGCGACGAGGTCTACCGAGGCCTGGAGCGCGACCCGGCCCGCACCCTGCCGAACGCCGCGGACCTCTCCGAGCGCGCGCTCTCGCTCAACGTCACCTCCAAGTCGCTCGGCCTGCCCGGCCTGCGGATCGGCTGGATCGCCTGCCGGGACCGGGAGTTGCGCTCGCGGCTGGAGCGCGCCAAGCACTACACCACGATCTGCAACTCCGCGCCCAGCGAGATCCTGGCCCGGATCGCGATCGGCAACCGCGAGCGGATCCTGGAGCGCAACCGCGCGATCATCGCCGCCAACCTGCCACTCTTCGACGAGTTCTTCGCCGGGTTCGCCGAGCTCTTCGACTGGCAGGCTCCGGACGGCGGTTGCGTCGCCTACCCGCGCTACCTCGGGGCCGACGGCGTGGAGGCGTTCTGCACCGGGCTGGTCGAGGAGGCCGGCGTGCTGCTGCTGCCCGCGAGCATCTTCCGCTCCGGGCTCGCCCCCACCCCGGCCGACCGGTTCCGGATCGGCGTCGGCCGCCGCGACCCGGAGCCCGCCCTGGACGCCTTCGCCGGCTGGCTGAAGGGCCGCCGCCGGTGACGCCGGCGGAGCGGCGGTGACGTCCGCGGAGCGGCGGTGACGTCCCTGGGCCGAGCCGACCGCCGTCCGGCCGGCGCGCCGGCTCTCAGCTCCTGCGGGCCGCCTTGGCACGGTACTTGAGGCCGATCAGCGCTCCGGAGAGCCCGTGCGGGACCAGCCACGAGACGTCCTCCCGGTCCACCGCGTCGAACCGGTACTTGTACGGTTCGGTGCCGCGCAGGAAGTCGAAGGTGGCCAGGCCCTGTTCGGCGGAGGCCCGCAAGGCCTCGGCGATCACCGCCGTGCCGAGCCGCAGCGGCGCCCAGGCCTGGTCCCAGCCGATCTGGTAGTAGGCGAACGTGTCGCGCCACCGGAACCCGTAGAGCACGCCGACCGCCTCGCCGGCTCGCTCGGCGACCAGGAAGGCCGGCCCCTCGCCACGGCCGGTGGCGGCGGCGCGCTCGATCAGCCGCAGGTGCAGCGGCGCGCGGGCGGGGTCGAAGGTGGTCGGCAGGCCGAGTGCGGCCCGCCGCTGCCGGTGCAGGCGCAGGACGGTGTGCAACAGCTCGGTGCGCTCGGCGAGTTCGCCCTCCCCGGCGGCCGGGGCCACCCAGCGGAAGGTGATCCCCTCGGCGGCCAGCTTCCGTCCGTACCGGCGGAGGTTCGCGCGGAACTGGCGGGAGCCGAGCGCGTCCGGTCCGGCGGTGAGGTCGGCGCGCGGGCAGGGGGTGCGGCCGGTCTCCACCGCGCCGGGCGGCAGCAGACCGGTCTGCTCCGGGTCGAGGTCGGTGAGCAGCAGCGTCGCCCGCCGGCCCCGCCGCCGCAGCCAGTCGGCCACCTCGGCGCGCCGCTCGGGCGAGGCGGTGAAACCGCAGTGGTCGGCGGCGCCCGGGCCGGAGCCCAGCACGGTGAGGCAGGGGACGGCCAGCGGCGCGCGCGGGTGGAGGCGGCGGCGGGTGCGCAGCAGCGGGACGACGGCCGAGACCCGGCCGTCCGCCTCGCGCCAGACGGTGACCTCGCCCGTCCCCTCCTGCGCGCCGAGCGTCTCCCACCAGGAGAGCGTCCACTCGGGCGTGGTGAACCACGAGCCGGCCGGATCGGCGGCCGCCAGCGCCCGCCAGCCGTCGAGCACCTCCGCCGGCAGGGCGGGGGACCGGTAGCGCACCGGCCGGGCGGCCGCCCCGTCCGCCGGGCGAGTCCGGACGGCCGCGCCGACCACCGCTCCCGCCCACGGGGCGCTGCCGCCGCTGCTGTCCGTGCCGTGCGTTCCGCCTGCGGGCGCCCCGCTCCCGGTGATCCCCAAAACCCCAACCCCCCAGTGCTGTTCAGACCCCGCCGCGCAGCCGGTGCACGGCGGGATGAAGCCCGGAGAGAATTGTGTCGAACCGGTCGCGGCTGGTGGTGGAGTTCACCCGAAGTCGGCTGATCCGCAGCGGCTGTCGGGGCAGCAACCGGTCGTGCCGGTGGTCGAAGAGGAAACCGACGCGGTAGCCGAGGCGCCGCAGCAGGGTGTCGGCGCGCCCGTCGAAGTTGCCGTTGGGGTAGGCGAAGGCGGTGGGCGCCTCGCCGCCGAGCCAGCCGGTGAGCGCGTCGTGGGAGCGGGTGATCTCGTCCTGGACGGTGTCGTCCTCGCAACGGTCCAGGCAGGGGTGGCCGGCGGTGTGGTTGCCGATCGCCACCCCGGAGCGGTGGAGCGTCAGCAGGTCGTCCCGGGTGAGCTGCTCCTGCCGGGGCGCGCGGGTGCCGGCGCTCTCCCGGAGTTCGGCGAGCGCGGTGCGGCGGTCGGGGTCGGGCAGCGTCTTCAGCCGGCGCACCACCGCGCCGGGGGCGCAGCCGGCCAGGCTGCGGGCGGTGCCGCCGCGGGCGGCCAGGAAGGCGGCTTCGGACCACCAGAACGGCCGGTCGCCGTCGATGTGTTCGGTGACCACGAAGGCGGCGGCCGGGATCTGCAGCCTGGTCAGCACCGGCAGCGCCTCGGTGAGGACGGTGCGGTCGCCGTCGTCGAAGGTGACCAGCACGCTGCGGTCCGGCAGCGGGCGGCCGTCGTGGACGGCCTGCTCGACCCGGGCCGGCGAGACCGGGCGGGCGATCCGGACCAGGCGGGCCATCTGCAGGGCGAAGGTCCGCGGGTCCTCGATGCCGTGGTAGGCGAGGACGGCGAGCCGATGGGTCGCCAGGAGGCGGAACAGCGGCTGTGCGGGGGAGTGGCGGAGCAGGGCGTCGACGGTGCTGCGCCGGTCGGCGAGGCGTCCGCGCGGTCCGGGCGGGGCGGTCGGAGTGGCCGGCGCGGGCGGCGCGGTCGGTGCGGCCGAAGTCTGCCGGGCCTGGTCGTGCAGGTGGCCGGTCTTGCGCGCGTCCTGGCCGATCGTCACCCGTCGGCGGTCCCCGCCGTCCGGGCCGGTCGGTCTCGTGCTGGTGGTCGGGCCGGCGTCGGCCCCGGTCGAATGCGTGGGCCCCTCGGGCATCGGCACGCTCCCCCTTCGTCCCCGTAGGTCCTGCGGCGGCGGGGGTGGTGCACGGTGCGCGGGCAGGCTCCGCCGTGTCGGCATGTGCCTGCCGGATGGGCGGCCCGCCCCGCCCGGGTGAATTCCCAAGATAGTGCAAAATCCCATGCTCCGAAGAGGGTTGTACAGGCCGGTCGGCGTTCGGCGGGAGGTTGGCGCATTGTTGACGAGGCCTTGGCCCGAGTGCGGGCTGGGAGGTTCCTGGGGGTGCTGCTGGGAAGGGGGAGGGGGAGGGGCCGGGGAGGGGGCCGGGGCTGCTGCCCGCCGTCCCGATCCCCACCCGGCCCCCGTCTCGGGCCGGCTTCACTGCTCGCTGCCGGCCCCGGCGGGCCTCACCTCGTCGAACGCCGGCCGGGCGCTTTCACCCGAACGACGGTGACGGACTCTCACCCGCCCGGCCCACCTGGGGCCTCATTCCGCCAGACGACGACGCGGTCACGACCGCCCGCGCACTGACGGATCATCATTCACCGCACTGCGGTGGGATCAGAACGGCCCGGTGCAGGCGGTCACCCGCTGGGTCGCGTCCAGGGCCGGGCCGCCGGTGGCACAGATCATCTTGAGATCGTGGGTGGAGACCCGCGGGGTGACCGCCTTGACGAAGCCGGTGGTGATGGTGGTCGCCGAGGCCGTGGTGATCCACGGGCTGCCCCAGGCCTTCTGGGTGCGGACCTCGACCTGAACCATCGTCAACTGCCCCGGGTCGGCGGCGGAGAACTGCGCGACGCCGACGACGCCCCCGCCGTCCTTCTCCTGCCAGACGCAGGGCCGGTCGACCACGGCGGCGCAGGCGGCTGCGCCGGTCTCGGCGGACGTGACCGCCGCCGAGGCGGGGGCGATCGTCGCCGCCGTGATACCTGCCGCCGCGACCATCAGAGCTGCGATCCGAGCGCGCATGATGTGAACCTCCTTGGAAAGAAAGGGAATCTCACTGGGTGGGATGAGTCTTGCATATTTCGAACGTGTGACATATGTGCGCTGCATCACACTCAAGGTGACTGTTCAACTACATGCTGCAACCGGATGATGTGTCACTGCTTGTTCCGAAGCGTTCAACTGTCAGTCAACTATGCTTACGAATCATGTGCTTGACGCCAGGTCGGAGCGGGCGGACGTGCGCGCCGCACCGGCGTTCACTCGTCCGGGTGGCGTACCCGCGGGAGTCGGTTCGGACGGCTACGATCGACCCGATCCACGGAGGTGGTCCGGATGGACACGGTCATCGTCCAACTGCCCGAACCCCGCCCGGAGGCCGCGTCCGGCGGGCGGTCCGCCCGGTCCTGCGCCGGGCCCCCGCGCCCCGCTGCCGCCGCCCGGGGCCCGGCGCCGGCCAGGCCCGCCCTGCTGCACCTCGGCCCGGGCGAGAGCGCCGAGTTCGGGCGCGGCGAGCCGGGCCGGCCCGCCGCCATCCCGCTCGCCGACCAGGGCATCTCGCGCCGCGCCGGGGAGGTCACCGCAGCCGAGGACTACTGGCGGCTCTCCAACTTCAGCCCCTCCGCGACCTATGTGGTGGAGAACCTGGAGGGCGCCGGCGAGCACGTCAAGGTCGCTCCCGGCCGGCTCGGCGCGCCGGTGCCCTTCGAGTTCTCCCGCGTCCTGCTGCCCGCCCTCGGCGAACCCGTCGAGTTCAAGGTCTTCGCCCCCCAACACGCCTACCTGGATGGCGAGTCGGCCGCCCACTCCGGAGAGCTGACGGTCAGCCCGTTCGCGCTCGACCCGACGTCCAAGTACTTCCTCGTCCTGCTCGCCCTCTGTGAGCCGCGGCTGCGCTCGCCCTCCGCCGCCGTGGTCCCCGGGGCCACCGACGTGGTGGAGCGGCTGCGCGCCCTGCCGTCCTGCCGCGGGCTCACCCGCTCCGCCGTCAACTACCACATCGACTACCTGGTGGCGACCAAGCTCCGGCTGCGCGAGGCGCCGGAGGAGGCCGCCGCCCCGGGCCCGCGCAGCGGCGGCAAGCGTGAGGAACTCGTGGCGCTGGCCCTGAAGTTCGACCTCGTCCGGGAGGAGCATCTGGCCCTGCTCCCGCCCCGGCACGGGCGCTGACCTGCCGTGCGGGCGACCGGACGGCCCGGCGAACCGAACCCCCCGGTGCCGCCCGGCGACCCCCGCTGCCCGGTGCCGCCCGGCTACCGGGTGGCCGGCTACCGCATCGGCGAGCCGATCGGCGCCGGCGCCTGGGGCAGCGTCTACGCCGCGCACGGGACGGGCGAACCCAGGGAGGCCGCGGTCAAGTTCCTCGGCCCGGCCCGGCTCAGCCCCGGGCAGCGGCGCACCATGGCGCAGATCGCCCGCAGCGAGACGCGGTTCAGCCGCCGGGCCGACCACCCCCACCTGATCCGCACCCTCGCCGTCGTCACCGTCGACGACCCCGCGCACCCGGAGCTCGACGGCGCGGTGGCGCTGGTCATGGAACGCGCCGCGCGCAGCCTCCAGGACGTCCTCGCCAACGCCCGCCCGCGCACCCCCGTCCCGGACGCCGACCGCCTCCTCGCCGAGGTCTGCGCCGGCCTGACCCACATGCACGCCGCGGGCTGGGTGCACGGCGACCTCAAGCCCGGCAACGTCCTGCTGATGCCGGACGGCACCGCCAAGCTCGCCGACTTCGGCCTCACCGCCGAGCTGGAGGGCACCCACGCCTACGCCCCTCCGCTCGGCTCGCCGGACCACGTCCCGCCCGAGTGGTGGTCCGAGCGGACCGGGGCGCGCGGCGTCGCCCTGCGGCCGAGCGCGGACGTCTGGGCCTTCGGTGTCCTCGCCCACCAACTGCTCACCGGCGGGCTGCACCCGTTCCTCGGCGCCACCGCCCGGGCCCGCTCGCTCGCCGCCCTGGCGTACGCGCGCGGCGCGGCGCCGCTGCGGCTGGACGACGCGCTGCCGCAGCGGTGGCGGTCGGTGGTGACGGCCTGCCTGGTGGCGGACCGGGAGGAGCGGGCGCGGGTGGACCTCGCGGCCCTGCTGCCGCCACCGGGCGGCCCGGGAGGCCCGGGCGGCCCGCGGGAGCCCGGCGGGAACGGCGACCGCCGGGACGCGGGGGCGTGGCGCAGACCGAGGGTCGGGGCGGTGGCCGGCGCCGGCGGCCTGGCTGCGGTGGCCGCCGTGCTGCTCGCCCTGGCCGGCGGGCCCGAGCCGGCGTCCGGCCCGGCCACCGCGTCCGGCCCGGCCACCGCGTCCGGCCCGGCCACCGCGTCCGGCCCGACGCCGGGCCGGGCCGTGACGGCGCAGCCCGCCGGCCGTCCGGCCGTCCCGTCCCCGGGCCGGCCGTCGCCCGCCGGTGCCATCCCGGAGGGCTCGGACGTGCCCGCCGCGCTGCGCGGGCCGATCGAGGACGCCGCCCGCCGCTGCCCCGAGCCGGAGATCACCCCGGTGCTGATCGCGGCCGTGCTCAAGGCCGAGAGCGGCTTCGACCCGCAGGCCGCCCGGCCGGAGTCCGGCGAGTACGGTGTCGCCATGTGGACGCCCGCGGTCTTCAACGCCTGGGCGCAGGACGGCGACCACGACGGCGTGAAGGACTACATGGACCCGGCCGACGCGATCGTCTCGATGGGCAACTACGTCTGCTGGCTCGACCAGCAGTTCAAGCACCGCGGTTTCACCGCCGACCTGCCCGCCCTCGTCGCGGCCGGCTACCGGACGAGCGACAAGACCGTCGCCGACGCCGGCGGCGTCCCCGAGCGGGTCCGACCGCATGTCACGAAGGTGCTCGGCTACCTCGCCGAGTACGGTGGTTGACCGGCGGGACGGCCCTCCGGAGGGCCGCTGAGCCTGGTCGCACCGGGTCGGGCCCCCGGCGGCGTTGCGTGGCGGACGGGGGCCGGTCTGCCATGGTGACCGCATGTCCCCGAAGCTCCGCGCGGTCGCCACGCAGTGGACCGTCGTCGTCCCCGTGGCGGCGCTGGCCTGCATCGGCACCCTGGCCACGCTCAGCCTGGTCCTGCCGACCTTCACCACCAGCTCGCCCGGCCCGCAGTTCTCCACCACCCAGCTGGCCTTCGCGGCCACCGCGTCGCTCCTGCTGTACGGGCTGTTCGTGGCCACCCTGACGGTCCGGCCCGCTGGTGCTCGGTCTCGGCCCGTCCCACCTGGTGCTGCTCGCGCTGACCGTCGTGGTCGGCACCCTGACCGTCATCCCGCGCCGGGCCACGCCGCTGCAGGGCGCCGTGCACCTGGCCGTCCTGGCGGCCTACGTGGTGCTCGCGGTGAACCCCTGAGACGCTCCCGCCCCCCGCGACGGGAGCGGCCCAGGGGAGACACGGTGGCGGGCCGGCGACCAGTGGGTCACCGGCCCGCCGTTCGCGGTCCTGCCTGGCGTCAGGAGGACTTGCGGGTCCGGCGGGTGTAGACCACGGCGCCCGCGCCGGCCAGCAGCAGCGCGGTACCGGCGCCGGCCACCAGCAGGGTGCCGTCGCTACCGGTGGACGCGAGGTCCTTGCCGGTCTGGGTGGCGCCCGGGATCGGGGTCGGGACGCTGGCCGTGGCGGGCATGATCAGCGGCTTCTCCGGGTTGACCACGGTGCCGGCCGGCGGGGTCTGCACCGGGACGGTGGCGGTGGGGGCCGTGGACGGGCCGGAGGTCGGCGCCGGAGCCTGGGTGGTCGGCACGGCCGACGGCGAGGTGGTGGCCGACGGCGAGGCGGAGGGGGTCGCGGTGGCCGTCGCAGACGGGGTGACCGACGGGGTGGCGGTCACGGTCGGGGTGGCCGTCACGGTGGGGGTGGCCGTCACGGTGGGCGTGGCGGTCGGCGTGGCCGGCGGGGTGGTCGGCGGCTTGGTCTTGGTGGGGGTGGCGGTCGGCGTCTGAGTGACGGTCGGCGTCGGCGTCGCGGTCATCGTGGGGGTGGCGCTCGGCGACGGCTTGCCGGTGGGCGTCTTGGTCGGCGTCGGCGTCGGGGTGGTGCCCCCGCAGTCCACCTTGAACACCTTGTGCTTGGGGTTGTTGAGCTCCGGCTCGGCCGGCAGCTTGCCGTCGGTCATCTCGACCGAGGCCCAGTACAGCTTGTAGTGACCGTCCGGGAGGTTGATGTCCTCGGTGCGGACGTGGCCCTTGCCGTCGACCGGCAGGTCGCCGTAGGCCACCGCGGTCTCGCCCTTGTCGTGGACCTCGGCGATCAGCCAGATGACGTCCTGGCCGGCGTCGAAGCCGAAGGAGTCCAGGTAGAACGTGCAGACCTTGGGCTCGTTCCGGGTGTCCTCCTGCCCGGTCGCCGCGTCGTGGATCTTGACGGTGCCGTTGTTGCCCTTGGCGGGCTTGCCGCCGGCGGCCGCCTGCGCGGTCGGGGCGAGCAGCAGCAGAGCGGCGGCGGTGGGGACGGCGACAAGGGATCGCGCCGCGGTGGAGCGGATGCGCATGCTGGTTCCATCGTGGATTGGCGGCCCGGAAGGGCCTGCGCGGCAGGTGGGAGAGCCCTCGTCCGTCCCGCCGGTCCGGTGACGGACTGTGACGGTGAACGAGAGGGCCTAAGGTCCCGCAGCCGCCGCCGTGACGCAAGGTCGATTTGGTCGGATTGTCGATTGGTCATCCCAAATGCGCGGGATAGTCCAGTGCAACGATCCGGTCACCCGATTGTGTGGGCGGTGTGCGACGCGTGGACACGCGCCCGGACGCTCCCCTCCGCGCCTGCCCGGCGCTCCCTTCCGCACCCGTCGGGCACTCGCCTCCGCGCCAGTTCAGGGGCTTCCGTCGCACCCGCCCGCGAGCGTCCCTCCCCGGAGGTGCCGACGGCCCGCCCCGGCGGTGCGGGTCGTCGGCCGGGGTGCGAGGATGACCCCGACCGCCCCCGACGGCGGACCTCCGCCGACGGCCGCCCCCTCACCCCGGGGCGGCCCGATCAAGGGCACACGGCGATGCGGTCCGCACTGCGTACCCGGCAGGCACTCCGGCGCGGCGTCTCCCTGAACGCACTCCCTCACCTGCGAAGAAGACGCATCGCGATGCACCACACCCTCATTCCTTCCGTTTCCCCTTCCATGTCCGCGTCCGCGCCCGCCATTGCCCCGGCCGGCGCGGTCTCCGCCCGCTCCCGGTCCCCGCTGCGCACCGCCGCCGCGCTCGGCGCGGGCGGGCTGCTGCTCACCGGCTGCGGTGGCGGCGCGACCCCGGCCGCGGGCGGCAGCGACGACCTGCACGCCCGGCTTCCCGAGGCGGTCCGCGCCACCGGAGTCCTCAAGATCGGTTCCTACCTCAACTACCCGCCGGTCGAGTTCCGGGACTCGAACGCCTCGCCGGCCGGGATCGATCCGGAACTCGCCAAGGCGATCGGCGGCCGGCTCGGCGTGAAGATCGAGTTCGTCGACATGCCGTTCGAGAAGCTGATTCCGGCCGTCCAGGCCAAGCAGGTCGACCTGGCGATGTCCGCGGTCATCGACACCAAGCAGCGCCAGCTCGGCGCCGCCGACGACGGCCATCAGGCCGACCCCGGGGTCGACTTCGTCGACTACTTCGGCTCCGGCACCGTCATGGTGGTCAAGGCCGGCAACCCGCTGAACCTCTCCAGCCTGGACGGCCTCTGCGGCCGCGCGGTCGCCGTCCAGCGCGGCACCGTCCAGGACGAGCTGGCCGCCCGGCAGGTCCCGGCCTGCCAGCGGGTCGGCAAGCCGCTGCAGATCCACCGTTTCGACAACGACGACCAGGCGCTCGCCGAGGTCGCCTCGGGCGCGGCGGCCGCCGACCTGAACGACTACCCGGTGGCGCAGTACAACACCACCCAGCCGGGCCGTGCCGGAACGTTTCAGCTGGCCAACACCAACTACCTCCAGGCCGGCCCCTACGGCATCACCGTCGCCAAGGACAACACCGCACTGCGCGACGTGCTGGCCAGGACACTGGACAACCTGATCCACAACGGCGAGTACGACAAGATCCTGGCCAAGTGGAACGTGCGCCGCGGCGCCGTCTCCAGCGCGGTCGTCAACGGCGGCCTCTGACCGCCGGCCGGACCCCCGGACACCCCCGGACACCCCCGGACACCCCCGGACGGCCGCAGCGGCCGTCCCGTCGTACGGCCGCTCCGGAGGACCCCGCGCGTCGCCCGACAGGGCCCGTCCCGATGGCTGGTAACCACCGGTCGTCGGGGCGGGTCCGCGTGTCGGGGCGCGGGGCGGAGGCCGCTTTCCCTATCGTCTGAGACCGCTGATTCCGCTTCGTTCCGCCGATTCCGCTGGTTCCGCAGCCGATCCGACCCGTGGGAGTACGTGATGCCCGGCCCAGAGCAGCAGTTGTCCGACGCCGGCTCCGCCGCCGACCCCGTGCGGGGGCGGGACAGCGCCGACGTGATCGTGGTCGGTGCGGGCCCCGCAGGCTCCACCGCCGCCTACCACCTCGCCCGCACGGGGCTGGACGTGCTGCTGTTGGAGAAGTCGGCCTTCCCGCGCGAGAAGGTCTGCGGCGACGGCCTCACCCCACGCGCCGTCAAACAGCTGATCGACCTCGGCATCGACGTCTCCGAGGAGGCCGGCTGGCTGCACAACCGCGGGCTGCGGCTGGTCGCCGGGCACCGCACCGTCGAGCTGGACTGGCCGCAGCTGTCCGCCTATCCGCCCTTCGGGCTCGTCCGCCGGCGCGCCGACTTCGACGAGCTGCTAGCCCGCCGCGCCGCCTCGGCCGGCGCCCGGCTGGTCGAACGGGCCAATGTGGGGGGCCCTTTGGTGGACGAGCGGACCGGCCGGATCACCGGCGTGACGGCCCGGCTCGGCGAGGAGAAGCAGCCGGTCTCGTACCACGCGCCGCTGGTGGTCGCCGCCGACGGCAACTCCACCCGGCTGTCGCTCGCGATGAAGCGATACCGCCGTACCGACCGGGCGATGGGGGTCGCCTATCGGACGTACTTCACCACCCCGCGGCACGAGGACCGCTACCTGGAGGCCTGGCTCGACCTGCGCGACCCGCGCGACCCGAACCGCCGCCTGCTGCCCGGCTACGCCTGGGTGTTCGGCATGGGCGACGGCACCGCCAACGTCGGCCTGGGCGTGCTGGACACCGCCGCCGTGGCCCGCGAGGTGGACTGGCGGGACCTGCTCCGCCGCTGGTGCGCCGACCTGCCCCCGGAGTACGGCTACACCCCGGAGAGCGTCACCGAACCCGTCCGCGGCTCCGCCCTCCCGATGGGCCTCAACCGCCAACCACACTATGCCGACGGCCTGTTGCTGGTCGGCGACGCCGGCGGCACGGTCAGCCCGGCGACCGGTGAGGGCATCGCGTACGCGATGGAGTCCGGCCGGTACGCCGCCGAGACGGTCGTCCAGGCGCTCGCCCGGCGCACCGACCGCGGCCGCGACCTCGCGTTGCGTGCCTACCCGCAGGCGCTGCGCGCCGCCTACGACGGCTACTTCGCGCTCGGCCGGCTCGCCGCCGACGTGCTGGGGCGCCCGAAGCTGATCGGCGCGGCCGGTGCCATGGGGCTCGGCCATCCGGCCCTGCTGAAGGGGCTGTTCCGCCTGATGGTCAACCTGACCGAGCCGAACTCCCGGGACTCGCTGGACCGACTGCTGCACCTGCTCGGCAAGGTGGCGCCCAGCAGCCGGTAGGGGCCCGCGCGGACGGGGGCGGGGGCGGCCGCACGTGACGGGCCCGCCCTCGCCCCGGACGCACGTTCGACCCACGGTGACCCTCCGGCCCGCCCACCGCCGGCCCTCGCCGGGGCCGGATTCGCCGGTTCCGCGGGGCGGGTGGGCGGCGCCCTGCCAGAGGTCGCCGTTGCGCCAGTCGCAGGCCAGGGCGCCCGAGAGGTCGAGCGGCGCCGTGCCCGGCAGTACGAACACCGCGCCGTCCAACTCGGCCGTGTGGGCGGTGAACACCTCGCAAATGTCTCGATCCTCGCACACGGCCCGGGGCGTCCCGCCGCTCCCGTCAGGCCCGGCGGCGGCCGCCCGACGGTGCCGGAAATCCGCTGGCGCCGGGGGTGGGAGGCGAGGTAGGAAGGCCGGATGAGCACCGTGGAATCCGCCTCCGACCAGCGCGCCTTCGTTCCCCTCACGCTGGACCTCGGCGACATCGTCCTCCGCCCCTGGGGCCATCGGACAGAGGTGCGCGGAGGGGTGGTGGCCCGCCTCCTGGAGGCGTCGGCCGACCAGGCCATCGCGCTCTGGAACCCGATCCGCGCGATCGACGCGGCGGGGGCGAAGGCCTACCTCGACCGGTGGGAGACCGGTTGGGACTCCGGCAACGCCGCCGCCTTCGCCGTCGTCGACAGCACCGACAGCGACCTGCTCGGCAACGTCGCGCTGCGCTGGACCGACCGGGCCGACGGGCTCGCGATGATCGGCTACTGGCTGATGCCGGCCGCCCGCGGCCGCGGCGTCGCCACCCGCGCCACCCGGGCCGTCACCAGCTGGGGCATCGCCACGGCGGACACCCGCCGGATCGAGATCGCCCACGCGGTCGGCAACGCGGCCTCCTGCCGGGTGGCCGAGCGCTGCGGCTACCCGGCCGAGGGGACGCTGCGCGCCTCCTACCGCTTCGGCGACGGCGAGTACCACGACGAGCACCTGCACGCCCGGCTGGCCACCGACCCCGAGCCGGTGTAGCAGGCAGCTGCCTTCTCCGCTCGCGTCCGCCCGGGCGCCGCGCCGGCGCCCGCTTCGCGCGAGGCCGCCCGACGAACGCACTCACCTGGAGGCCGCGTGATCACGCTCAGGCCCGAGATCATCCGCACCGACCGGCTGACCCTGCTCCCGCTGCAGGTCGAGCACGCCGACGAGATGGCCACCGTGCTGTCCGACCCCGGCCTGCACACCTTCATCGGCGGTGCTCCGGAAACCGCCGAGGCCCTGCGTGCCCGCTACCGACGCTGGGCCGCCGGATCGCCCGACCCCGCCGAGGCCTGGTGCAACTGGGTGATCGAGCTCCGCGACGCGGCCGCTCTGGCCGGCACGGTCCAGGCCACGATCACCGCCGACGACCGCGGAGCCACCGCGGAGATCGCCTGGGTGGTGGGAACGCCCTGGCAGCGGCGCGGCATCGCCACCGAGGCCGTCCGCGGCCTGGTCGCCCGGCTGCGGAAGCCCCTGGATCCCCCGGTGGCCCCGGTGCCGGCGGTGCACACGGTCGTCGCCCACATCCATCCGGACCACCGGGCCTCCGCCGCCGTCGCGGCTGCCGCAGGGCTCACTCCCACCGACCGGTGGCACGACGGCGAGGTCAGCTGGCAGCTGGACCTCGGCCGAGGCCCGCTGGACGTCGGCCGAGGCCCCGACCGGTCGGTACCGGGTGAGAATGCGGTGAGATCCCCGCGGGCCGGCCACGCCCGACTAGACCCATCCTGACCTGCGGAAACATCCCCACCGGTGCCCCCTGAAGGGTCTCTGGGAGCCGCGCGGAGCGGCGGCTCCGCTGGCAGGGTGGGCCTCCCACGCCGCACCGGCCGCCGAGGAGGGCACCGTGACCGCACCGCAGCTCGCCCGCGCCGTCCACCGGGGAGGGTCCGGTGACGTCGCCGGCCCGACCGGCCCGACCGGCCCAGCCGTCACCGACGGTGACGACGGCGCAGGGCGGCACCGGCCGCGCCGTCTTCCGCCGGCCACCACCGCCGTCGCCGTGCAGACCGCGGTCGTGCTCGGCGCCGCCGCCGTCCTGGCGCTCTGGTGGCAGGACACCGCACGGATCTCCGGCGCCGCCCAGTGGCTCACCGGCGCCGGCCGCATCACCGGCCTGCTCGCCGGCTACGCGGCGCCGGTCCTGCTGCTCCTGATGGCCCGCCTGCCACTGCTGGAACGCGGGGTCGGCGCCGACCTGCTGGCCCGCCGGCACGCCCAGGGCGGCCGCTACCTCATTGGCCTGGTCACCGTCCACGTCCTCACCGTGGTCTGGGGCTACGCCCTGACCGACGGCCGCGGCCCGCTCGCCGAGGGCGCGGAGATCGTCCTGCACTGGCCCGAGATGCTGAAGGCCGCCCTGGCCACCCTGCTGATGCTCGGCACCGGCGCGGTCTCCGCGCGCGCCGCCCGCCGCCGCCTCAGCCACGAGACCTGGTACTACCTGCACCTCGCCACCTACCTCGCGGTCGCGCTCGGCTTCGGCCACCAGCTCGCCACCGGAACCGACCTCGGCCCCGGCCCCGCCCGCGTCGCCTGGACCGCCCTCTACGTCGCCACCGCCCTGCTGCTCGGCTGGTACCGGCTCGCCCTGCCCTGGCTGCGCGACCGCCGCCACCGGCTCACCGTCGCCGAGGTCCGTCCCGAGGCCCCGGGCGTCGTCTCGGTCTTCCTGACCGGCCGCCGACTGCCCGAACTGCACGCCGAGCCGGGCCAGTTCTTCCGCCTCCAGTTCCAGACCCGGGAGCTGCACTGGGCCGCCAACCCGTACTCGATGTCGGCCCCCGCCCACCCGCACTTCCTGCGCTTCACCGTCAAGGACCTCGGCACCCACAGCGCCGCCGTCGCCGGCCTGCAGCCGGGCACCCGGGTCCGCGCCGAGGGCCCGTACGGGGCGTTCACCGCCCGGCGGCACCGCGCGGCCAAGGTCCTGCTGCTGGGGGCGGGCGTCGGCGTCACGCCGCTGCGGGCGCTGTTCGAGACCCTGCCCGGCGAGCTGACCCTGGTCCAGCGGGCCCACGACGCCGAGTCCGTGCTGTTCCGCGCGGAACTCGCGCGGGTGGCGGCGCGGCGCGGCGGCCGGGTCCACGAACTCCTCGGCAGCCGCGCCGAGGCGGGGGAGCTGGGCGCCGCGCTCGCCCGCCTCGTCCCCGACCTCGCCGCGCACGAGGTGTATCTGTGCGGGCCGCCGGAGTTCACCGCGGAGGCCGTCCGCGCGTTGCGCGCCGCCGGGGTGCGGCGCGGCCGCATCCACCACGAGGCCTTCGCACTCTGACCGCGCTGCCGACCACCCGGCCGGCACACATCCGTCCACGTCCGTCCACGTCCGTCCACGTCCATACGCGTCCATGCGCGTCCGCACCGAGGAGCGACCGATGCGCCGAGCCGTCGTCACCTGCACCGCCACCGCCGCCGGGGTGGTCCTGCTGCTCTCCCTCAAGCCACACGACGGCGGTGGCGCCGGCTCGCTCGCCCCGTCGTCCGCGGCCCTCGCCCCGTCCGACGCCGACTCCTCGTCGGGCTCCGGTTCCGGTTCCGGCTCGGGCTCGGGCTCGACCGTGCGGACGGTCACCGGGGACGCCGTCGCCACCCGGTACGGCCCGGTCCAGGTGAAGGTGACGCTCGACGGAACGAAGATCACCAAGGTCGACGTGGTCCAGTACCCCACCGGCGACCGCCGCGACCGCGAGATCAACGCGAGCGCGATACCCGTCCTCAACGAGGAGGTACTGGCCGCCCAGAGCGCGGACGTCGACGTCGTCTCCGGTGCGACCTACACCAGCGACGGCTACACCCGCTCCCTCCAGAGCGCCCTCGACCGGGCGGCCGACCGGTGACGCCCGCCGCTCCCAAGACCCTCCGGCACGCCGAGCACGTGATGGGCACGGTGTTCTCCTTCGCCGTCCGCGACCCCGGTCCCGGCACCGAGGCCGCACTGCGACGGATCACCGCCCGCCTGCACGAGATCGACGCCGTCTTCTCCCCGTACCGGGCGGACAGCGACATCAGCCGGCTCGACCGCGGCGAGCTGACCGTCGAACGCTGCCACCCCGACGTCCCCGAGGTCCTCGCCCGCTGCCGCGAGCTGTCCGCCGAGACGGCGGGCTACTTCACCGACCGGCCCGCCGGCCGCCTCGACCCAAGCGGCTGGGTCAAGGGCTGGGCGGTCGAGGAGGCCTCCCGGCTGCTCCGCGCCGCCGGTTCGGCGGACCACTGCGTGAGCGGCGGCGGCGACGTCCAGACGGCGGGCGGCCCCTGGCGGGTGGGCATCGCGGACCCGCTGCGCCCCGGCGCCCTGGCCGCGACAGTCACCGGGCACGACCTCGCGGTCGCCACCTCCGGGACGGCCGAGCGCGGGCCGCACATCATCGACCCCCACACCGGCCGCCCGGCCACCGGCCTGGCCTCGCTGACCCTGGTGGGCCGCCACCTCGCCCACACCGACGCCCTGGCCACCGCAGCCTTCGCGATGGGGCGGGAGCGCGCTCTCGCCTTCGCCACCCACCACCCCGCCGTCGAAGCCCTCGCCATCGACCCCACCGGCACCCGTCACCCCACCCCGGCCTTCCCCCGCTCCTGAGCGCACCCCGGACTCGCCCCGGGCTCCCCACCACGACGTCGGCAGCGGCCTCTTCCTCGGCCCGGCGAGGCCGCCGCCGCCCGGCTCCATTCCGTCGCCCGAGCGATGTTGCACCACGACGACCGTGGCCACGTCGAGCCGGTCTACCCGCCCGTGCGCCGCGGCGATGGGACGCTCGACCGGTAGACACCTCGGCCCATCCGGCTTCCCGCTCGGACTTGTCAGCGCGCAGGAAGTCGGATGGGCCGACTTCCTGCGCGTGGGCCGGCCCGGGCGGCCGACTGGGTGAAGGTCGGCCGGGGGCCGCGACCCGGATGTGTGGAGGGGCGTTAGCCGGGCAGTCGTGTCCGCCGGCCGAGGAGTACCCCTGTTGCGCCGCTCTGTCGCGGCGGCGATCGTCGCCGCCACCGCCTCGATCTCGATCCTCGCCGGCCCGCAGGCCGGGGCCGCCACCCGGTCCTCCAGCGCCTGCACGCACCACCCGATCGAGGGCGGCCCGCAGGTGTGCATCCGGGTCGAGGGCGTCGGCAGCCATGTCGACAAGGCGGTGGCGATCTGGACCAACCCGCCCGCGGGCGTGAACGAGCGCACGGCCCACCTCCTCCTCAGCGGCCACGAGGTGCACTACCCGCAGAAGGCGACCCGCCACGGCAGCACCCTGAGCGCGGAATGGGGCTGGTTCGAGCACTCCGGCGAGCTCTGCGTCGAGTTCGACGGCATCAAGAACCGCCGGGCCTGCGAGGACGTGTACGACTCCAACCACTCCTGACGCCCGGCGTGAGCGTTGCGGCCCCGGCTTCCGGCTGCGGCGCCGCCGCGAGGTGTGGCGCGGCGGGTTCGGGCAGGGCGCGGAAGAGCAGCCAGCTCAGCACCGGCATCAGGACGAGCGGTGCCAGCGCGGTGCGCAGGGACGTCGCGTCGGCGAGGCGGCCGATGACGGGGCTGACCAGGCCGCCGATGCTGACGGTCAGGCCGAGGGTGATCCCGCCGGCGGTCCCGACCCGCGAGGGCAGGTAGTCCTGGCCGAGCGTGACCTGCAGCGAGAAGGGGACGTAGAGGCCGATCGAGGTCAGGGCCACGAACAGGTACAGCGCCGGGCCCGGCGCGGCCACCACGCCGGCGACCGCTCCGATCGTCATCAGGTACGACCAGCGGCAGACCGCGACCCGGCCCCAGCGCTCCGCCAGCGAACCGCCCAGCACCGAGCCGACCGCGCCGCCGAGGTAGAGCACGAAGAGCGCCGCGGTGCCGGCCGTGCTGCTGCCGCCCGAGCGCTGCTCGGCGTAGAGCGAGAGGAAGGTGCTCAGGCCGACGAAGACCGTCGAGCGGCACACCACGGCCAGTGACAGCCGCACGAACGACGCGCGGTCGTCCGGCCCGCTCGGCCCCGCCGCGGCCGTCCCGGCGGTCTGCCGCTCCAGCGCGCGGAGCACGGGTACGGAGAGCGCGGTGCCCGCCAGCGCAGGCAGCACCAGCAGCGGTGTCAGGTGCAGTCCGCCGGCCCCCACCACCGCGCCGACCAGCAGCGGGGCCGTCGCGAAGCCGAGGTTGCCGCCCGTCGAGAACCACCCCATGGCGCGGTGGCTGCCCCGGCCGGCGACCCGGGCGACCCGCGCGGACTCGGGGTGGTAGGCGGCCACGCCGATCCCGGAGACCGCCACGAACAGCAGGGTGAGCCCGTAGGAGCCGCTCGCTCCGCTGAGGGCGATGCCCACGCCCCCGAGCAGCGTGCCGACGGGCAGCAGCCAGGGCATCGCCCGGCGGTCGGTGAGCGCGCCGAACGCCGGCTGCACCACCGAGGAGAGCAGCGAGGCGGCCAGCACCATGCCGGAGACCGCGGCGTAGCTGTAGTCGCGCTCGGCGACGAAGAACGGGACCAGCGACGCCACCGCGCCCTGGTAGACGTCGACGCAGGCGTGTCCGACGGAGAGCAGAGTGATCTTCGTATTCCTTCGCACCCGGCCAGGATCCGGGACCGCCACCGTGTCGCGCTTCCGATAAAGTGACGAGTGATGACGAAAATCCGCCACGATCCGGTGGCGCCGACACGCACCCAGCGGCTGGCGGCCGGCGGCGCGATCGACGCCCACCGGCACGACGACCACCAGATCGTCTACGCCGGCCGCGGAGTGCTGGTGGTCACGACCGGGCAGGGCTCCTGGGTCGCCCCGGCCACCCGCGCCATCTGGGTACCGGCCGGCGTCGTCCACGCCCACCAGGCCCACGGGGAACTCGACCTGCACCTGGTGGGCCTGCCCGCGTCCGAGAACCCGCTCGGCCTGGACGTGCCCACCGTGCTCGCCGTGGGGCCGCTGCTGCGTGAACTGATCATCGCCTACACCCGGACGCCCGCCGGCAGCCGTACGGCCGACGACGACAGCCCGCCCGCCGGCGACAGCCCGCCCGACGACGACAGCCCCGAACGGGCCCGGCTGCGCGCCGTGCTGCTCGACCAGTTGCGGGCCTCCCCGCAGCAACCGCTGCACCTGCCGGCACCGGCCTCACCCCTGCTGCGCGCGCTCTGCGAGCTCCTGCAGGCCGATCCGGCCGACAGCCGCACCCTCGCCGAGCTGGGCCGCCGGGTCGGCGCGAGCGACCGCACCCTCTCCCGGCTGTTCCGCAGCGACCTCGGCATGACCTTCCCCCAGTGGCGCACCCAACTCCGGCTCCAGCACGCGCTGATCCTGCTCGCCGAGAAGCAGCCGGTGACCGCCGTGGCCCACCGGTGCGGCTGGTCGTCGACCAGCGCCTTCATCGACGCCTTCCGCCGCACCTTCGGCCACACCCCCGGCTCCCACCCGCCGGCCTGACGGACCGGGCCCGTCCCGGCTGTAACGGGGTGCCGACAGCCGGTGGTGGCGCTCTGTGGCCGGGCGCGCGGTGGGGCGGGGGCCTAACCTGGAAGGGCGCGCCCGTGCGTGGCACGGAATGGGAGCGGTGGGCCATGACGGTCATCTCGGCGGCACTCTTCGGTACCGATTGGCGCGCTGCGCTGCCCACCGGTGCCCCGGCCGCGGTGCGCCCGCCGGCATCCGGTGAGGCCGAGCTGCTGCGCGAGTGCGACGCCCGGGGCTGGACGGTGGTGCTGACCGGACCCGGTCCGGCCGGTGCCCCGGCACTGACCGTGGCCGCGCCCGGCACCGATCCCGTCGGGGCTGCGCTCGACCTGGTCGACGGCGAGCCGTCGCACGCCGTGTTCGTCGCCGGCAGCGTTCCCGAGGTCCTGGCCGCGCGTCGTGCGGCTGTCCCCTGCGTCGCGCTGGAGACCGCCGTCGCGCGTGGGCCCGAGTTGCTGGCGGCAGGTGCGGCGGAGGTGCACCACGACGCCGCCGCCCTGTTGCACGTGCTGGACGACAGCCTGTTGGCCCGCCCGCGGGCCTTCGGGGCCGGTCGTCCGACCGCCGCCGCCGCACCCGGCCGAGGTGGTTGACGCACCCCCTGAACCGGGCATCCGCCCGGATGCGAGAACGACGTCACCGGACGTGTCGGAGGTGACCGAGATGGACGGACCCGCATTGAGCGGTCGGGAGCGACGGCTCCTGGAGGAGATCGAGTGCGATCTGCGCCAGGACACCAAGCTGGACCGGCGGTTGAGCACCATGGGGGCCAAACAGCCGAGCCGGGTCCGGACCGTGCTGCAGGGCACTGCGCGCAAGGTCCCGCCCGGGGTGCTGATGACCGCGCTGGTGATGTCGGCGATCTGCCTCAGCATCGGCGTGCGCGCCCCGAGCACGGCAGCCGTGGCCACCGTCGCGGTGGTCTGGGCGGCCAGCGTGGGCATCGCGTTCGTCGTCGCGGTGCTGCTGCGCCGTCGCCGTCCCGGCGTCGAGGGCGGCCCTGCCGGGGTGGGCCCCGGTGAGGGCGGCCGCACGGACGCGGACCGGGCGGACGGCAACGGCCGTACGGGCGGGGGCTGGTGGACGCGCCTCGACCGGCGTGACCGCCGGGACCGCAGCGACGGCCGCGACCGCAGCGACGGCCGTGACCGCCAGGACCCGCCGGACCGCAGGCCCTGGGACCGGCCGGAGGCGTGAGTGCCATGACGACCGAACTGTGGGAGTACCGACCGGGCTCCCACCACGCCGCCGACCTGAACCTGGTCGGGTACGAGGTGGAGGCGACCGACGGCCCACTGGGCCGGGTCGAACAGGACGCCGGGGACCACCTGGTGGTCGACGCCGGTCCGTGGGTGCGGGGCACCCGGCTGCTCGTCCCGGTGGGGCTGGTGGCGCGGATCGACCACCTGGAGCTGGTGGTCCACCTCGACTGCCCGCGGGCCCGCGTCCGCTCCGCCCCGCCGCCGGCCGCCGTCGAACTCACCGAGCACGGCCGCTCCGTCCTGGCCGACCACTACGCGAGGTGAGTTCGCGATGCCGCCGCTGGTCACGCTGATCGGCCGGTCCGTCGCCTTCCTGGTCGCACCGAAGGGCGCCGAACAGGTCGAGCTGACCACCCCGTGGCAGGCGGTGGCGGAGGCGGGCGGCACGCCCCGGCTGGTCTCGACGCGGGCCGGGCTCGTGCAGGCGTTCAAGCACCTGGAACGGGCCGACACCTTTCCGGTGGACGACGTCGTCGGCGACGCCGACCCGGCCCACTACGACGCCCTGGTCCTGCCCGGCGGCGTCGCCAATCCCGACTACCTGCGGATGGACGACGGAGCCGTCGGCTTCGTCCGCGCCCTCTGCGAGGCGGGTCGGCCTGTCGCGGTGATCTGCCACGGCGCCTGGACGCTCGTCGAGGCGGACGTGGTGCGCGGCCGCACGCTCACCTCGTGGCCGAGCATCCGCACCGACCTGGTCAACGCCGGTGCCCGGTGGGTGGACGAGGAGGTGCACGTGTGCCGGGACGGTCCGGGCGTCCTGGTCTCCAGCCGCAAGCCCGCAGACCTCCCGGCCTTCGTCGACACGTTCGTCACCGAGTTCACCCACGCCCGTGCCTCCGGCGTGAAGCCGCCCTGGCCCACCGCGCACGCGCCCGACCCCTCGCGCCACGCGCCGGGCAAGCGGGCCGGGCGAGCGGCGTGACGATCGGGTAGGGCCGGCCCCGAATACCCATTGTCAGACAGTAAGTTGACGACAAGTCAGATAAGTGTGTTCGCCCCTTGCCGTGTCAGTCCCCGCGCAACCGCACGAAGGTCGCCATCGGCGGGCGCCCGGTGACGGTGACCTCCGCCCGCAACGGCGCGGTGAGCGGGCGGACGCTGCCGTGCTCGGGGTCGCGGACCGTCCTGCCGAGCCGGCCGTGCACCGCCTCGGCGACCCGGCCGGCCTGCACGGACGTCAGCCGCGGCGAGGAGAGCACGACCCGCCCGTCGTCCAGCTCCAGCACCAGCGCCTCCGGCCGGGCAGCGGAGCCGACCACGGCGCGGACGGTCGCGTCGAGGGTGTCGCTGCGGCGGTACTTCACCCAGACCCGGCCGGCGCCGCGCGGGCGGTAGGTGGAGCCGGCCGCCTTGCAGACCAGGCCCTCGACGCCGGTGTCGGCCAGCTGCTCCATCCAGGTCAGCGCCTCGACCCGGTCGGTGGTGGCCATCACCGGCTGGATCGGCGGCGGCACGTCGGCGAGCGCCGCCAGCAACAGCCGGCGCCGGTCGGCGAGCGGCAGCCGGCGGACGTCCCGCCCGGGCAGCGCCAGCACGTCGAAGGCGATCAGACCGAGCGCCGTGGACTCGGCGGCACGGGCCTGCCGGGTGCGCAGCAGCTCCTCGAAGGCGAACCGCCCCTCGCGCCACGCGACCAGTTCGGCGTCCAGCACCAACCCTGCGGGCAGCCGGGCGACGGCTGCCGCGATCGGCGGGAACTCGGCGGCGAGGTCACGGCCGGACCGCGACTGCAGGTACGGCGGCCGCTCCCCGCGCGCGAAGGCGACGCAGCGGAAGCCGTCCAGCTTCAGCTCGTACAGCACACCGGACCCGTCCAGCCCGTCCGCCGGCGGCACCGCCGTGACGGCGGCCGGGCGCATCACCTCGACGGGCGGCTCCAGCACCAGCGGCGAGCGGGTGCGCGGGGGTGACCGTCGGGCGGCGGGTGCGGAGCCCGCATCGGACGCCGGTGCGGCGGCAGCGGGAGCAGCCGAGGCAGCGGCGGCGGGTTCGGTTCCGGCTTCGAGTTCGGTTTCGGGTTCGGGGGAGGGCGGCTGCTCGTGGGCCCGGCCCGGTCTCTCGGGGGCGGGGAGCGGGCGGGCGCGGTCCGGGTCGAGCAGCGGGGCGAGCAGGTCGCCCAGCTCGGCGACCCGGCCCGGCACCTCGGCCAGGGTGAAGACCAGGTCCTCCTCCGTCCGGGCCTCCGCCAGCTCCGCCCACGACACGGGTGTCGACACCGTCGGCCGGGGCCGGGCCCGGAGGGTGTACGGCGCGGCGGTGGTCTTCTTGGCCGAGTTCTGCGACCAGTCCACGAACACCCGGCCGGCGCGGCGGGCCTTGGCCATGGTGTGCACCACCAGCTCCGGGTGTGCCGCCTCCAGTGAGGCCGCCAGCGCCTTGGCGTACGCGGAGACCCGGCTGCCCGGCGTCGGCTCGATCGGCGCCAGCAGGTGCAGCCCCTTGGAGCCGGAGGTCTTCACCCAGCAGTCGAGCCCGTCCGCCGCCAGCCGCTCGCACAGCAGGCCGGCCACCGTCCGGCAGGTCAGCACCGAGGCGCCCTCACCCGGGTCGAGGTCCAGCACCAGGCGGTCCGCCAGACCGGGGGCCGCGGCGTGCCACTGCGGCACGTGCAGCTCCAGGCACCCCAGGTTGGCAGCCCAGAGCAGCGCCGCGCCGTCGTCCAGCACCACCTGCCGCAGATCCCCGCTGCTGCTCGGCACCTCGACCGTCCGCACCCAGCGCGGCGTCCCGGCGGGCGGGTTCTTGGCGATGAACACCTCGCCCTCCACCCCGTCCGGACAGCGCAGGAACGAGACCGGACGGTCGTACAGGTGCGGCAGCAGCGCAGTGTGCACGGCCGCGTAGTACCGGAGCACCTCGCCCTTGGGCGTGCCGGTGCGCGGGTAGTACACCTTGTCGAGGTGCGAGAGCGCGAGGGTGCGCCCGTCCACCACCATCTGCGGCATGGCCGCCTCCGAGTTGCGGGGCTGGGCTGCGCCGGCCCGCGGGTGCCGCCCAGGGCGCCCGGGCGCGGCAGGAGCTCGCGGGGCCTGCGCAGCCAGTCTGCCCGTGCACCGGCTGCGGCGCGAGCAGTGCCCGGGCCCGTCCCTCGCGGTCCGGGCCGTGCGGCCGTCCTGACCGGCTGCGCCGGCGGGGCGTCGCCGGGGTGTTCCGGTGCGGCGCGCCCCCGGCGTCAGCCGGTCACCAGGGCGTGGGCGTCGGTGACCAGGTCCTCGACCCGGGCCCAGTCGACCGGCTCCACGTCCAGGCGGACGCCGACCCAGCCGCGGTGGCCGACGTACGGGGGCCGGAAGAAGCGCGTCGGGTCCTCCGCGATCAGCGCCTCCTGGGCCCCGGCCGGTGCCGGGCACCAGAAGGCGAGCCGGTCGTCGTGGTGGTGGTCGGCGAGCATGGTGAACACCCGCGCCCGCCGGCCCGTGCCGCCGAACCAGGTCGGCTCCCCGTGGCTCTCCCGTTCCTCCACCGCGGGCAGCGCCAGGCAGATCGCCCGCAGCCGCTCCACCGGGTCGCTCCCGCCCGCCCGGTCCGCCCAGTCCCCGCGGGACGGCTGCCGCTCGGCGGGACGGCCACCGGCCGCCGGGGCGGCGGCCCGGGCCTGCCGGGACATCACGGCCTCAGCCGGCCGCGGGGCGCGGCGAGCCCGGGTAGGTGCCGAAGTACCAGCGGTTGCCCTCGGGATCGGCGGCCGCGAAGTCGCGCGACCCGTAGTCGGTCTCGTGCAGCGCCGTGGTGATCCGGGCCCCGGCGGCGACCGCGCGTGCGTGCACCGCGTCCGGATCGGCCGTGACCACGTACGCCGTGAAGCCGCCGGGCCGGCCCGGCCAGATGTCGCTGCCCTCGGGTTCGGGCCGGTCGGAGCCGAGCATCACGCCGCCGCCCTCCGGCCAGGCCAGCTCGGCGTGCGCGACGAAGTCGCCCTCGCCGTAGGCGACCACCTCCTGGAAGCCGAAGGCGTCCGCCAGGAAGCGGATCAGGGCACGGGCGTCACGGGCCCGCAGGCTGGGCCAGACCTGCGGCGGGGGAGTCTTGGCGTCCGAGGCGGGAACGTTGGTGTCCATGGCGAAACTCCTTCTGAACGGGGCGTGGGCCTGAGCCGGGGGCGCGAGCGTGCGGCCCGGGCGCCCGGGGCTGTTCCGGTCGGCCGGCCGGTGCGGCCGCGGTACGGCTGCCGGGCGGCTGTCACAGCTCCCACTCTGGCGCCGGCACGCCGGCGCCGCCTTGGACGTTTCGGAACTTCGCGGCATCCGCCCCCTCCGCCGCCAGCCAGACACTCGGCGCGCACCCGGCCAGGGCACGGAACTCGCGGGCCAGGTGTGCCTGGTCGAAGTAGCCGCAGCGGACGGCCAGCTCGGCCAGGCGGGGTACCGGTCCGGGAGCGCCGAGCAGATGCTGGGCGCGGTCGAACCGGATCACCCGGGCGGCGGCCTTCGGCGTCAGCCCCGTCTCGCGCCGGAACCGGTCCTGCAGGTGCCGACCGCTCCAGCCGGTCTCCTGTGCCAGCGCCGCCACCGGCAGCGCCCCGCCGCTGCGCCGCAGCGCCTGCCAGGCCCGGAGCACCTCCGCCGGCACCTGCCCCGACGGGCGTGCGGCCCGCAGGAGGGCACCGTCCAGCGCGGCGAAGCGCGCCGGCCAGTCGCCGGCCTCCCGCAGCCGCTCCTGCAACCGCCGGCCCTCGGCCCCGAGCACCGCCTCGGCGGGAACGTCCAGACCGGCCAGTTCGCCGGCCGGCAGGCCGAACAGCGCCCGGGCGGCCAGCGGATGGACCGCGATCTGGACACCCGACTGCCGGCCGTCGTGCGTGATCAGCGCGGGCCGGGTGTGCAGCCCGCCGAGCAGGGTGGCGTAGCTGTCGCCCGGCTGGGCCGGATCGGGGTGCTCGGCGACGGTGAGCGGTTCGTCCAGCGTGAGGATGAAGGTCAGGTACGGCGACGGCAGGCCGCGGTGGACGGCGGGCCCGATCCCGCGCTGGCGATAGCCCGAGTACCAGGCCACGTAGGGCCGCAGGGCCGTCGCGGGCCGCGCCCGCACGGCTTCGTCGACGGTATCGACGGCATCGGCGAGGTTCCGCGTCACGCCCCCAGTATCGGCCGCCGCCGCGCCGAGGGCACGGGTGGCGGCACCCCCGCCGGCTCGCGTGACGGCCCGCGCGCCTCCTTCCACCACCCGCCCGCCTCCTCCCGTCGACCCGGGTCCGCGGCTCGCGGGAGCCGGAACTGGTGCTTATGGTGATCGCACCGGAACACCCGGTACTCGGGGGCAGACCTGACAAGGAGTCCCAGTGACCACTGCCCGAGACATCATGCACACCGGCGCCCAGTGCATCCGCGCCGACCAGACTCTCGCCGAAGCCGCCATGATGATGCGCGACATGAACGTCGGCGCGCTCCCGATCTGCGGCGACGACCAGAAGCTGAAGGGCATCATCACCGACCGCGACATCGTCGTCCGATGTATCGCCGAGGGCAAGAACCCGGCCGACATGATGGCGATGGACATGGCCGGCCACCTCCACTGCGTCCGCGCCGAGGACAGCATGGACACCGTGCTCAAGAAGATGGAACAGCACCAGATCCGCCGCATCCCGGTGATCGACGGCGACCGGCTGGTCGGCATGATCAGCGAGGCCGACCTCGCCATGGGCCACCGCAACGGCCAGCGCCTGACGGACCAGCAGATCATCGAATTCATGGACAGCGTCTACATGATGCGGTGACGTCCGCATGATGCGGTGATCAGTCCGCCTCGGGCTGCCGCCCCGGTGTGCCCCCGTCGCTGCGCCGTGCAGCGGCGGGGGCGCTCGCCGTTCCCGTGCCGGACCGTGCCGGACCGGGCCGCGGATCAGCCGAGCGCGCGGTCGAGGTTGAAGGCGGCGCTGATCAGCGAGAGGTGGGTGAAAGCCTGCGGGAAGTTGCCCAGTTGCTCGCCGGTGAGGCCGATCTCCTCGGCGAACAGGCCGAGGTGATTGGCGTAGGTCAGCATCTTCTCGAAGGCGAGCCGGGCCTCCTCCAGCCGGCCGGCGCGGGCCAGCGCCTCGACGTACCAGAAGGAGCAGATCGAGAAGGTGCCCTCGTCGCCCCGCAGACCGTCCGGACTGGCGGCCGGGTCGTAGCGGTGGACCAGCGAGTCGGAGACCAGCTCCGTGCCGAGCGCGTCCAGGGTGGAGAGCCACTTGGGGTCGGTCGGAGCGATGAACTTGGCCATCGGCATCATCAGCAGGGAGGCGTCGAGCACGTCGTCGTCCAGCCCCTGGACGAACGCCCCCCGCTCGGCGGACCAGCCGCGGGTCATGATCTGCCGGTAGATCGCGTCGCGGGTCTGCCGCCAGCGGGGCAGGTCGGCGGGTAGACCGCGCCGGTTGGCCATCCGGATCGCCCGCTCCAGGGCCACCCAGCACATCAGCCGGGAGTAGACGAAGTTCCGCCGGCCGCCCCTGGTCTCCCAGACGCCCTCGTCCGGCTGGTCCCAGTGGTCGCAGAGCCAGTCCACGACGGAGCCCAGCTCGTCCCAGTGGCCGCTGCTGATCGGCCGCCCCCACTTGTCGTAGAGGTAGATCGAGTCGATCAGCGCGCCGTAGATGTCCAGCTGCAGCTGGCCCGTGGCGGCGTTGCCCACCCGTACCGGAGCGGATCCGAGGTACCCCTCCAGGTGGGAGAGCTCGTACTCGGGCAGGTCGGTGCGCCCGTCGATGCCGTACATGATCTGCAGCGGTCCGGTCGGGGCGGCCGGGTCGTTGCACTGCAGGACGGCCGCGCGTTCGGAGAGGAAGCCGATGAACGCCTCGGCCTCCGAGGTGAATCCGAGGCGCAGCATGGCGTAGAGGCAGAAGGCGGCGTCGCGGACCCACACGTACCGGTAGTCCCAGTTGCGCTCGCCTCCGACCCGCTCGGGCAGGCTGGTCGTGGGTGCGGCGACGATGCCGCCGGTGGGTGCGTAGGTGAGCAGCTTCAGCACCAGCGCGGACCGGTGGACCATCTCCCGCCACCGTCCGCGGTAGCGCGACTGGGCCAGCCAGTGGCGCCAGAACCGGACCGTCGCCTCGAACTGCGCCTGCGCCTCGGCGCGGGGGCAGGCACGCGGGCGGACGTCGCCGTCCACCACGTCGAGGGCGAAGACGGCGGACTCGCCTTCGAGCAGCTTGAAGTGCGCCCGCACGTCCGTGCCGTCGCACTCGATCGGCACCGTCGCGGTCAGCGCCAGCGTCAGCGACGGCGTGTGGAACACCGCCTGGTCGCCCTCCTGCCGCACGGTGTGGCGCTCGGCGCCGTAGCCGAAGCGGGGCGCGACGGCGGCCCGGAACGGGAGGGTTCCCCGGACGCAGATCAGCCGCCGGATCATCCGGTGCCGGTCCTCCTCGCGCGGCTCGTCGGCCACCGGCATGAAGTCCTGGATCTCGGCCACGCCGTCCGCGGCGAAGAACCGCGTGATCAGGACGTTCGTGTCGGGGAAGTAGAACTGCCGGGTGCGGGTCGGCACGTCGGCGGCCAGTTCGAAGGACCCGCCCCGGTCGGCGTCCAGTATGGAGGCGAACACGCTGGGTGCGTCGAAGCGCGGACAGCAGTACCAGTCGATGGTCCCGTCGGTGGTGACGAGCGCGGCGGTCCGGAGGTCGCCGATCAGGCCGTGCTCGGAGATCGGCGTGTAGCGGGGGCTGTGCAGCCTCCGGCCGGCGGTCTCGTCGGGTGCCATGACGGCCTCCTCACACAGCGGACAGCAGCGAGGGACAACCGGGCAGGACGTCCCTTCATGGTAGATCGCCCACCGGGTGGCCGGCGACTGTGTGGTACGCCGGGCCGGCCGGCGACCGGGTTCCGCAGGGATGCCGATCAAGGAGCGTGGTGACGCCTCCACCGCCCACCGGCTCCTCGGGCCGGCAGGGCGTGGGGTGACCCCGTTCCGATCGGCACGGTGGTGCGGAAATCCTCTGGTGGGTCACCGATATGACGCCCCATCGGTCGACGGTGCGTCTCCGATTCGTCCCGATGGGTTGCTGACACCGCACGCCGCCCTCGCGGCGGATTCCTGACGGGGCGGCGGGCGCTCGGACGGGCGCCCGCCGCCCGTCGCGTTCGCCCGGGACCGGGGCGCCGGCGAGGGTGTGGTGCCGGGCCGGGCTCGTCCCGTCCTGGCAGGATGGCGGCATGGAACGTGTACTTGGAATCGGTGGGTACTTCCTGCGGGCCGCCGACCCGGAGGCGCTGAGCGCGTGGTACCGCGACTGCCTCGGTCTGGGCTTCGACGAGTACGGTCTGTGGCGGCAGGAGGCCGGGCCGACGGTGTTCGCGACGTTCGAGTCCGAGACCGACTACTTCGGCTCCCGCGCCCAGCAGACCATGCTCAACTTCCGGGTCCGCGACCTGGACGCGATGCTCGCGCAGTTGCGTGCCAAGGGGGCGGACGTCGCCGAGGAGACGCAGGACATGGAGGGCGTCGGTCGGTTCGGCTGGGTCACCGACCCGGCGGGCAACCGGGTCGAGCTCTGGCAGCCCGTCTGAGCGCCGAAGGCGTGAACCGACTACCCGCCCGCCGATGCCGTCGACCGGCTGCCTCGGTGGGCGGCCGACGTCCAACCCCGCCGGTGGAGGCTGTCGATGCCGTCGAGGAGGAGGTCGAGGGCGAACTCGAACTCGAACTGATCGTCGCAGCCGCCGCTGATCACCGAGCCGTCGGTGTGCACGGCGGAGGCGGCGATCTCGGCGATGTACGGGTAGCGGGCGGCGAGTTCGGCGGCCTGCGCCGCCGCCTCCGGTGCCGCCTGCCCGGTGGGGGCCTCGCCGGGCGGGGAGGCGTCGAACAGCTCCTGGGAGAAGCCCAGCACGCGGCCGCCGAGGGCGTGCATCGCATGGTGGGTCAGATCGGCGGAGAGGCCGCCGGAGCGGAACGTCCCGATCACCGAGTCCAGGTATCCGAGCATCGCGGGCGTCGGCGCCGGCAGCGACTCGATCACGCGCGGCGCCCAGGGGTGGTGGCGCAGCACCCGGCGGGCGGACAGCACGCGCTGCCGGACCACGTCCTTCCAATCGGCGCCGGGGGCGGGCGGGTCGATCTCGCCGACGACGGCGTCGACCATGCCGGCCAGGAGCTCCTCCTTGTTGGCGACGTGCTTGTAGAGCGCCATCGGCACCACGCCCAGCTCCTGGGCGAGTTTGCGCATGCTGAGCGCCTCGACGCCGGCACCCCCGCCGGCCGCACCGTCACCGCCCGCTCCGCTGCCTGAACCGCCCGCCGCACCGCCGGCGCCCGAGCCGTCGGCCAACGCCACGGCGGCACGCAGCACGCGCTCCCTGCTCAGCGGGGTACGGCGCGTCCCCTCGGCCATCTCCACTCCTCCCGTCGCCGTCGACTTGACGAGTGTACGGCGTACGCCTACCTTGTGCGAGGTGTACGCCGTACACCTGAGGTGGGGCAGAGAGGGGATTCCGGTGGAGTGGTCTGCGGGCAGGAGAACGGCAGTGGTCACGGGCGTGCTGTTCCTCGTGACCGAAGTTGCCGCGATAGCAGGGATGTTGCTGTACGGTCCGGTGCTCGACGGTGCCGCGTACGCCGCCGGGCGCGGCGCGGACGGGCGAGTGGCGGCCGGGGCCCTGTGCGAGATGGTGCTGCTACTGGCCGTGGTCGGCACCGGGATCACGCTCTACCCGGTGCTGCGGCGGCACCAGGAGGTGGTGGCGCTCGCATACGTCTGCGGCCGGCTACTGGAGGCGGCCGTGATCGCCGTCGGCATCGTGAGCCTGCTGGCCGTCGTCACGCTGCGGAAGGACGCGGGCGGCGCGGCGGCTGACGTCGCACAGGCCTTGGTCGCCGTGCACGACTGGACCTTCCTGCTCGGGCCGAACGTGGTGCTCGGCGCGAACTCCCTGGCGCTCGCCTGCCTGATGTACCGCTCGCGGCTGGTGCCGCGTGCCATCGCCGTGCTGGGGCTGGCGGGCGGCTCGCTGATCTGCGCCTCGGCGGTGGCGGTGCTGTTCGGGCTCTACCCGCAGGTGTCCACGGCCGGGTCGCTGGCGGCGCTGCCGGTGTTCGCCTGGGAGGTCACCCTGGCGATCCGGCTGATCGTGCGGGGCTTCGACGCGTCCTCGGCGCGGGTCGCGGCGGTGGGTCGGCCGGCGCTCGGCTGACGGTGCTCGGCTGACGGTGCTCGGGTCGGCGCGGCCGGGCAGTGCGGGTGTCGGCTGCTCGCGTGTCCGGTCTCGCGGTGTCCGCATTCCGGCTGTGAATGCCGCGACGCCGCTGCTCCCGGGCCCGGTGTGGTGGTCGGGTGGGGTGCAGCGGCGTTGTCGGGGTGGCCCTGGTGGGGGCGGGT
>NZ_JBIVDY010000031.1:0-92212 GCF_044747365.1 Kitasatospora sp. NPDC090091 | reverse complement strand
ACCGGCACCGTGCCTGCACTGCGTTCCGGGGAACAACCATTCCCAGAACGAGACATGACGTCACAACACGCCACAAGACCGGCGAACCGGAGACCGATCTCGAACATGCAATGCCCCTGACCCGCGGAGCACGCCAGCCGATGGAATCGGCAGCCTCCGGGCCCGGCTTCGCTCTGACAAGGGCGTCGAACTCGCGGCGGCAGGACTTCAGTCCGCCATCCCAAAGACCGATAGAGTCCAATAGTGTGCTGGCACACCCCGAGTGCCACCTTGGCCCTATACGATGATGCCCTTACCTGTGCTCCTTCATCACTGCGCTGACACGACGCTCGCCGCAGCGGAAGGAATGGTGTTCGACTACCACCGCCGCAGGAGGAAGCTTGAGCGGCTGGCGACCATGCCCGGCCTGTTGAGTGGGGGTGTCAACGTGTCAGTGGTGCTTGTACATGGGATCTTTAACCATGTCCGCGGGGCAACGCCGGAGGAAGCAGGCGCCCGCAGAGCCGCGGAGTGTCAGACGCAATTGGCACGAGCGATCGCAGCGACCGGCTTGAACGTCAATGTCCCCGATCTGGTGATGGCCTACTACGCAGACCTTCTGCGTACGGACCTGCCCGAGCAAATGCAGGCCACCAGGCAGACGGGCAAGGGGTTCGTTGATCTCACCGCTGTGCAGCGCGCAGAGGCGGCCGACTGGCTCTCCGTAGCGGGTGCCCCCGCACCGCAGGAAACGCAGAACATCGGTCTCGCGCCGCTGCGGCAGACGTTGGGCTGGCTTCTTGACCAGAGTGGCGGCAGTCTGGTAGGCGCAGTGAAGGAACAGGCGATTCATCGGCTGGAACGCCTTATGGTCTCGATGCTGCATGAAGTCGAGGCGTACACCACCTGGCCGGAACGGCGCCAGCTGGTTCGTGAGCGGGTAGCTGGCGTAATCCTGCGGGAGCAGCCAAGGGTCGTGGTGGCGCATTCGCTCGGCTCCGTTGTTACTTACGAAACACTTCACGCTCACCCGGAGCTGGAAATTGAGATGCTGTTGACCGTGGGCTCGCCTCTACGTGTCCCTTCGCTTGCGCGCCGTCTAGAGCCGTCACTTCGCGGAGGACGTGGAGCCCGTCCGGTCGGTGTGAAGCGGTGGGTCAATATCGCAGATGTCGGTGACATCGTCGCGGTTCCGCCAAAGCTGTCTGTGGCCTTTCCTGTCGACCAGGACGAGACCACCGATAACGGACTCGGCTTCCATGGTCTTGGTGGATACCTCGCCAACGGGCTAACGGCGGCGGCGCTTGCCCCGTACCTAACCTGACGGATAATTAGTGACTTATGCTTTATGGAATTTTGATGATCAGAATCAAAGCGGTCTTCGGGCGAGCGAGAGGGCTACGCGGGGTATCAGGAACAGGTGATCACTCAGGCTTTAGACCCTGCTGGGCGCTTGGATAGGAGCGGTACGACACGTGGTGGCGCGAGCTCTGGTCGCGGGCGTTGGAGACTTCCCCGAGCCCTACCTGAGTGAGGAAGACCAGGCCGACGGGCGACCGACCTTCGAACCACTGCCCGCCATCGCGCAGGCAGTTCGCGTCATGGCTTCGTCCCTCGATCGAGTCGGCGTCACGACCGGCGGTGAGCCACTGCTGGAAGTGGACCGCAACGGCTTCATGACGCGTTGGAAGGAGATTCGCCAGCAAGCTAGCCCCGGTGAGCCCCTCATCGTGCACTTCGCTGGCCACGGTGCTCAGCCTGATAACGGCAGCCTATATCTCGCTACTGCGGGAGCTGACGCCCGGGACGAGCATCTCGACGATACATGTGTGAGCTTTGGCCAGTTGCTCTCTACTGCGGAGAATAGCGGCCGGCCTGTTCTGTTCCTCCTCGATGTGTGCGGGGCCGGCCAGGCCATCCTCCAGCAGCAGCTGCAAGAACTGGCCGCGAACCGCACGCAGGATGCAATACGGAACACCTGGGTCATCGGTGCCTGTGCAGGCGACGCCGTCACTTTCGGCGCTCGCTTCACCGCTGCCGCTGCCACCATCCTGCACGATCTCGCTGACAGCACCCTCGACATCACTCCCACACTCGAGTACGTACCCGTCGAGACCCTCGCCGTCGCCATCCAGCGCGAACTTGCCCGGGCCGACGCTTCCGAGGGCCGCCCAAATCAGGCCATCGTCCGAACATCGCACATCTCAGCAGCCCAGTCCCCTCAACCGTTCTTTCGCAATCCATCCTTTGCCCATAACCCTGGCGCCGCCCTTTTGGACGGCATGAACCCCCGGCTGCGCGAGTTTGCCCTTGGCTGCTCACCTGGCCTGGATCCACTGCACTTTGCGACCCGGGCTGCTGGCAATCCCACGGCGAACGTCTTCCAGTTCTGCGGGCGTGCGACTCAGCTGAAACGGATCGAGAGCTGGATCAACCTGCGCACGAAGGAACGTACCCAGCGCCGAATCCTCGTCGTCACAGGAAGCCCCGGCAGCGGGAAGTCTGCACTCCTTGGCGTCACTGCGTGCCTCACCCACTCCGAACTTGATCCTATGCGCGCCCATGTCCGCAGCGCGGTGCGGGAATTCCGCCCGAAGCCAGACGGCCACGTTCTGGCAGTGCATGCCCGCCAACTCACTCTTGATCAGATCACCGAGTCCCTTCATGAGCAGCTCCGCCGCCGGCGTGACGGGCAGCTGCACTCGCGAGGCGTGTCGTCAGACCTCGAGGAAGACGAGGATCTGGAGGGGGCAGGGCCAATCGTGAGGGCGATCAGGGAGGCAGGGAAAGTCTTGCTGATCGTCGATGCACTCGACGAGGCAGCCAATCCGCGAGAAGTACTCAACCAACTGCTTCTACCGCTTGCTGGCCGGGCGTTTGATGACCAGACACCCGGGTGCCGTGTCGTCATCGGTACTCGTCCCTGGTGGGACGATCTGCCTGAACTTTTCCAGCAGATAAGCGCTTACGGGGCGGAGGAAGTTCGCCTCGATCCCGCCACATCAGAGGACCGCGCTGAGCTGGCCGACGACCTCCATTCCTACCTCGACCAGCTCCTGGATGACCGCTACCCGCCCAGTGAAGTCCGGCGTATTAGTGATCGGCTCGCCCAGTACACCGACAGCGGGGCCTTCCTTGTTGCAGCACTCTACGCTGACCACTTGCTTGCCAGTAGGGAGCCCATCAGCCCTAACCCACCAAGCACTATGGGCGAGGTCTTCGCCCTGCACACAGATGCCCTCGCCGCTACCGACCCATGGCTAAAGCCCGTTCTCACTGTTCTGGGCAGGGCCCAAGGCCAGGGGATGCCACTTGAGCTCATCCATACTGCCGCTCTCGCACACCAGCCTCCTACCCCCGATCGGCCGACCCCTCAACTGACCGACACTCGGCGCGTCCTCGCCAAAGCGGCGTTCTATCTACGCTCCACCCCGGACATGGACCAGCGGTTGTTGTACCGCTATTTTCACCAGGCGCTTACCGACCGCACCGAACACCTGAGCAGCCCTGCCGTCATTCACGATGCCTTCATCGACAGCATCCCCCATACAGATGAAGACGCCATCGACTGGGGAAACGCACAGCCCTATCTGCTGCGTCATTCCACCAACCATGCGGTAGCAGCAGGAAATGACGCCGTCGACCGGCTCCTCGAAGACCTTCGGTTCCTCGTGTTCGCTGACCCCGACGGCCCTGTCCTCCATCGCCTTCACATCAACAGCGAGTCGGCATTCCGCAACGCTCAGATCTACCGAGCCCGTCGGCGCGGAAACCAGAAGCCGGAGGTACGCCGCGAGCTGCTGGCCCTGGACGCCGCCCACCGTCAGCTTCCGGATCTTGCTGAGGGCTTCGCTGCTGTCCTTGTGAACCAGCGCTCGGCAGCCGCGTTCCCATTGTGGGCCACCAACGGAGCTAGCCGCCCCGGCGCGGCTGGCGGGGGCTCCACTGGCAGAGCCGAGGCACTTGCCCCCATGGGCGGTACCGCCTCAGCTTTCCCCGGGGCCTCGTCTGCACCGGGTGGCCTCGAAGGTCACACCGCCGACGTTACTGCCATCGTCAGCACCGCTCTGCCTGACGGCGCTATTGCGGTCCTTACTGCTAGCGCCGACTCAACCGTCATCGTCAGGGACCTAAAGACTGGCCGACGTCTGCACACCCTCACCGGGCACACTAAAATGGTGGCCGCGCTGGCCGCAATAAGCCTGCCCAGCCTCACTCCCACTGTCGTCTCCGTAAGCTGGGATCGTACCGCTGCGGTCTGGGATGTAGGTAGCGGCCAACGCCTGCACACCCTCACTGGCCATACCGGTGCCGTGACCGCCGTCGGGACCATCACCCTGCCCAACGGCAGGCCCGCCGCAGTCACCACCAGCCGAGACCGTACCGCTGCGGTCTGGGATGTAGGTAGCGGCCAACGCCTGCACACCCTCACTGGCCATACCGGTGCCGTGACCGCCGTCGCGACCGTCACCCTGCCCAACGGCAGGCCCGCCGCAGTCACCACCAGCGCAGACTGGACGGCCATCGTCTGGGACCTGAACATGGGGCAACGCCTACACACTCTCGAAGGCCACACCGCTGAAGTGATTGCTGCCGTCTTCACTGTCCTGCCCAACGGCACCCCTGCCGCAGTCACCACCAGCTGGGATCGTACCGCTGCGGTCTGGGATGTAAGTAGCGGCCAACGCCTTCACACCCTCATTGGCCATTCCGGCCCGGTGACCGCGGTCGCCGTCACGGCCCTGCCCGACGGCACTCTCGCCGCGGTCACTACCAGCTGGGACCAGAAGGCGATTGTCTGGGACGTGAGCACCGGCCAGCGCCTGCACACGCTCGCCAGTCATACCGGCCCAGTGACCGCGGTCGTGACCACCACTATGCCTAACGGCATGCCGGTGGCGATTACCACTAGTTGGGACCGCACTGCCGCCGTCTGGGATCTGAGCACCGGTCAAGAGATGTGGTATTTGCCGCTACCTGCCGCGGAACAACGTGCAGCTAGGACGGAAGCAGGCTTTGTAATCGTCTACAGCGGTGAGATCGCCAACTACGCCTGGAGTGGACAGAAGTCCCAACCGGCTCAGCGCGGGAGCAATGCTTAAGACCTGTGGATCAGCTCCGGGGAGGCGCGCGGAGAGCGTACCTTCCCGATTGATCCTTTGATGGTCACCGAGTAGGCCCGCGTTGCAGCGCGGGTCGGGAAGGCACGCCCGTGCTCAGCGTAGTCACCGACGACGGCTCCACCCAGTCCGGCTCCCTGATCGACGAGATCGTCCGCGAAGGGGCCCGACGCATGCTCGCCGCCGCACTGGAAGCGGAAGTCAACCAGTGCATAGCCGAGTTGACTGCTGAGACTGACGAGCGCGGGCGGCGCCTGGTGGTTCGTAACGGCCACCACCGGCCTCGGACCGTGGTCACCGCCGCCGGCCCGGTCGCAATCAGGGCCCCGCGAGTGAACGACCGACGGGTCGACGACGCCATCGGCGAGCGCAAGCGGTTCTCCTCGAAGATCCTCGCGCCGTGGTGCCGCAAGTCGCCGAAGATCTCCGAGGTGCTGCCGCTGCTCTACCTGCACGGGCTGTCGTCCGGGGACTTCATACCTGCCCTGGAGCAGTTCCTGGGCGGCACCGCCGGCCTGTCGCCGGCCACGGTCACCCGGCTGACCAAGCAGTGGGCCGACGACCACGCCGCCTTCCAGGCCCGTGACTTGTCTGACCGGGACTTCGTCTACGTCTGGGCCGACGGGGCGCACCCCAAGGTGCGGCTCGGACAGGCGCACTCGTGCGTCCTGGTGTTGCTCGGCGTCCGCCTGGACGGCACCAAGGAGCTGGTCGCGCTCGCCGAGGGGCTGCGCGAGTCCACCGAGTCGTGGGCCGACCTGCTGCGGGACTGCCGCCGACGCGGCATGCGCGACCCCGAGCTGGTGGTCGGCGACGGCGCCATGGGCCTGTGGCGGGCGCTCGCCGAGGTCTTCCCCGCCGCCCGCCACCAGCGCTGCTGGGTCCACAAGGCCCGCAACGTCACGAACTGCCTGCCGAAGTCCGCGCAGCCGGGCGCGACGAAGGCGATGCAGGAGATCTACAACGCCGAGGACCGCGGCCACGCCGAGAAGGCGATCGACGCCTTTGCGAAGACCTACGGCGCCAAGTTCCCCAAGGCCGTCGCGAAGATCACCGAGGACCGGGGGGAGCTGCCCGCGTTCTACGACTTCCCGGCCGAGCACTGGATTCACCTGCGGACCACGAACCCCATCGAGTCGACCTTCTCGACGGTCAAGCTCAGGACCAAGGTCACGAGAGGTGCGGGCAGCCCGGCGGCCGCGCTCGCGATGGTATTCAAGCTGGTCGAGTCAGCTCAGGCTCGATGGCGTTCGATCACCGGTGCTCATCTGGTGCCCCTGGTTCGCGCCGGCGCACGCTTCGAGAGCGGCGTCCTCGTCGAACGCGAGGAGCGGGCCGCTTGATCGGCTAAAGGAACCACCAGCCGACCCATGGCTGAGCCGACCTGTCCTCAGTCAGGCTAATTTGGGGCGCCGAGAGCTTGGTGCGACTGGACGCGCCCAACGTCCCATGGCCGGCGCGGTGCCGATCAGGCACTCGATGTCGGTCGGGAAGCCGACGAGGGCGTAGGCGGTCAGGCGCAGGTGGCCCTCAAGGCAGACCAGGTTGTCCTGCCTCTCGCCGACGAGGATGAGCGGAGGAAATCGCTCACCTCTTACGAACGCGTGGGCCGCGTCGACGAACGGTTCGTTGGGCACGTCGAACGCCCGTAGCCCTGCCTTGATGCGTGCGGCAGCGTCAGTCGGCCGGCGGCTGCCACCCGACAGTTCGACCCAGTAGGAATAGTCGAGGTAGCGCACGCCGGCCGCCTCGTCGGCGGACAGCAGTGACCTGGTCCACGTGACGTGAGTGGGGAAGTTCTCGAACAGGTCACGGTTCTCGCTGTACCCGCGCGTCGCAGCGAGCAGAGCGCGACGTGCGAAGTTCTCTCCAGCGTCGGAGAGATCCGGATGCGTCAGCAGCTGCTCGGCCTGCCCGGCTGCCGCCAGGTGGGACCGGAGGCTCTGGCCGAACCTCCGGCTGGACAGCTCGCCGCTCAAGAAGCAGACGACCATCTCGTCCTCACTACTCACACCCAGTACCTGCACGACCGTCAGCATAGGACCGATCCTGTTGGGCGCCACAGCCTGCTCGCACGTCATCTCGTCCACAGGTCTTGACTATTGCTCCAGCGCGGCGGTGGACATGGATAGCCGTGGTTGTACCGGTGTCGAGCGATGGCGCCGGCAGTGGCATGAGCAGGGTCAGGCCGGGGTCCTGTCGAAGGGTTCACCCGGTCGTCCAAGGCTCAGTGGGAGCCAAATCGCCAAATTGGAAACCGAGTTGGAGTGCTGACCGCGCTTCCATTGCTGGGTGGACCAGCGCTGGAAGCTCGCCGGGCGGAGATGAACGCGACATCGGCAACCTCGCCGCAGCCGACCTTGATCAGATCGTCCAGGCCGTGAAGCGTCGGCTTAAGAAGATCCACTACCGCTAGGACCTCGTCGACGACCGCCTCGCTGGCACCGGCCTGATCATGGACGGCTGGCCGACATCACGAATTCAAATTCAGTGCCCTGACCAAAGTCGCCATAGCCCGTGTCTAACATTCGGGGTCAAGGCCCGTGGATTGGTGCGCCTCGGAAAGGCTTTCTGGAAGTTATCTCTTGGGGTCGGGGCCCTGTACCGCGCGGTGACGGCGTGACCAAACCCGCTCTCTCCATAGATATTCGTGTCCCGCGAACGTTTGGTTTGGTCATACAGGAGGAGCCGTGCCGGATCAGTTCATGGATGCGAAGGAGACCGCCATGTATCTGAACATGTCCCTCGCCTGGGTTTACCGCGATGCTCCACGCCTCGGGCTCGTGCCCTACAAGTTCGGATGCGGGAGGAACGCCAAGTTGCAGTTCAAGGTGTCCGAGGTCCAAGCCTGGGTCAAGCAGCAGAGGATACGGGTTGCATAGACGCCGACGGTGGGGGGCCCAGCCCAATGGGGCTGGCCCCCACGTGTTCAGGCGGCCAGCCCGAGGTCGAGGACCTGCGCGGCGCGGCTGATGGAGCCGGGCATGAGGTGGCGGTAGTACTTGAACGTGATCTTGACGTCGCGGTGGCCCATCCACTCCGCGACGTCGGTGATCGGTATGCCGTTGCTGAGGCAGTTCGATGCGAAGAAGTGGCGCAGGCCGTAGAGGACCATCCCCTCGGGCAGGTCGACCTGCCCGGACGCCTTCAGCCTCCGCCACTGCCCGCTGATGATGTGATGCGGCATGGCGAGCGTGATGTCCTTGGGATTCCGGAGCAGGTAGCCGTTCACGGTCCCGTAGGTGTCCGCGTAGCACTCGATGGCGTGCTTGGTACGTGCCGGCAGTGGCACGTCGCGGTACTCGCCTGCCTTGCGGTGCTTCAGGCGTGCGCAGCTCTTGGTGGCCTGGTTGACCTGCTCGCTGACGCGGTAGACGTCGTCGGCGACGATGTTGTTGATGTTGACGGCGTAGGCCTCGCCGTTCCGCAGGCCGCAGCCGCTCATGAGTTCCGCGACCAGGCGGAAGGCGTCGTCGCCGGCGGTCCGGATGCCGTGCAGCTGGGGGAGGGAGGGGATCACCGCGCGCTCCGCGTCGTACTGAGGGGGCTGCACTCCCTCAAGCGGGCTGTCCTCGTAGAGGCCGAGTCGGTGTGCGTCCAGCAGGATCGTCTTCAGCCTGATGTACGCGTTGGTCTGAGCGGCCAGGCCGACGCCGTCGCGCTCCATGTCCGTGATGAACGCTTCCACGACCTTGTGGTCGAAGGTGCCCATGCGGCGGCTGCCGAAGGCCGGCAGGAGGCGGTTCCTGAGGATGGAGTCGGTGTTCCGCAGCGAGGTCGGGCTCTGGTGCCGCTGGCCCTTCAGCCACTCGGCGGTGTAGGCCGAGAAGTGCATACTGCCGTACTTCTTGATGCGCTCCGCCTTGTGCAGGCTCATCGGGGAGTTCTTGCGCGCGTGGTAGACCTCGGCGAGCCGGGACTTGGCCGCTTCCTGGTTGGCGAAGCCGGACTCCTCGGTCTGCTGCCCGGACGCGTTGCGGTACCTGATCTTGTAGTCGTGCGGGCATTTGCTCCAGCGGGACTCCGGGTGCTCGCACTCCTTGAAGAAGCTGCCCATGCCGCGGATGAGACTTGTGCTTGCCATGATGGCTGACCCCCGGAGTCTTGCTGACCTTTTGCTGACTCCGGATGGTGGATCATGCCCCTGAACTGGGCGGAAACGTCAACCCCGTGATAACAAGCAGAACTACAGCCGCCTGCAGAGGGCCAAGAAGACCTGGGACCCCAAGAACGTCTTCCACCATGCCCAGTCGATCACCCTGCCGTCCTAGCCGATCATGCAGAGGCATGTCGACCATCCGGTAACTGGATGATATCGGGATGAATGGTGCGAGTTAAGAGCTCATCGTAACGACTTGTCTGAACGCGGTCGGCTCGCCGGACCTCCTCGCGGGACCGGAACAGGTTCGACGTGCCAGGGGGAGAGTTCTCAGGTGTGCGCATCTTTGGGGCGGTCCACTCGGGCTGATGCTGGCCTTTTGCTGACCTGAACTGGCGTTCCGTCAGGCTTGATGACCTGGTGGGAGGAGCCCGAGGTCCCGGAGCAGCGCGTTGGGTATGACGCGCACATTACGCGGCAGCCAGCCGGACAGCTCGCGGACCAGGCGTAGGTGGGGGCGCCATCCGGGCGGCCCAGACCCTCCATCTGGCATCGGTGAACAGAACGGCGTCAGGGGATGCGTGGTGATCAGGTCCCGGATCTGGCGGGAGAGGAGGCCGTCCTGCCCCGGTGGCGACCGGCGCGGTCGACGTGGCGACCGGAGGTGGCCGTGGGCGGCCTCGGGGTGGGTGACGACATAGACGTCGATGTCGTCCCCGGTCGTCGGCATCCCCGACGGGGCCGCCACCGGGATCGCCTGCCGCGAGCGGCTGCCCGGCATGCCGGACGACAAGGCCGTCTGGGAGGCACTCGTGGCCCACCCCGACTACGTCGTCCTGGACGGCTTCTTCGGTTCCACCGGCGGCCCCGCCGGCAAGTACTACGCCCCCGGCGACACCCTCACCCTCACCGACCCGCTCACCGGTCGCTCCGAACCGAAGACCGTCGCGGGCGTCCTCAGCAGCGGCCTCGCCTTCCACCCCGGCAACGGCACCAGCGCCACCGTCTACCCGCTGATCGAGAGCCGCGAGAGCGCGGCCGCCCAGTTCGGCCCGCAGGCGCAGACCGCCAGCGCCCTGGTACGCACCGCATCCGCCACCTCGCCGGAGGAGCTGGCATCCCGGTTGCAGGGCAGCCACCTCTCCGCGAGCCTGGTGGCCACCCCGATCGCCGAGGACGTGCACCGCCTGTTCGCCGCCAACACCGCGTTCTTCCGGCTGATGCAGGGTTTCCTGGCCCTCGGTCTGCTGATCGGTATCACCGGCCTCGGCGTGGTGATGGTCCGGGCCGTCCGTGAACGGCGGCGCACCATCGGCGTGCTGCGGGCGCTCGGCTGCCAGGCCCGGACGGTCGAGCGGTCGTTCCTCTGGGAGAGCGGTTTCGTCGCGCTGGAAGGCACCGTCCTCGGCGCCGTGCTCGGGGTGCTGACCACCTGGCTGATGTACCAGAAGAGCTCCGCCTTCACCGGTCTGAACGGCGGCTTCCCGATCGAGTGGGGCGCCATCGGACTGCTCGCCGCCGTCACCTTCGCTGCCTCCCTGCTGGCTGCACTCGGTCCCGCGCGCCACGCCGCGCGGATCAGACCCGCACTGGCCGTGCGTCTCCCGGACTGACCCGGTGGACGTGCACGGCCGTGCGGCCCCTTGCACGCCCCACGCTCAGACCGCTTCGGGCCAACGCCTGCCGATGCCTGCAGAGGGGTTCTGGTCGCCCGCCGCGACCGCGGCGCGGACAATGGCCGCGAGGGGGACCAGGACGAGGGACAGACTTCGCGGGCACGGTGCACCGGGGCCGTACCGGGGCCCGGGAAGCCGAGGAGGAAGCCGTGCCGGTGTGGCATCTGCGGGACTTCCACGACGACGACCTGGACCAGGCGATCCAGCTGTGGGACCAGGGCCGACAAGCCGACCTGTCCCTCCCCGTCTTCCCGGTCTCCGACGTCGTCGCCGCGGCCCGCGGGGGCCAGCCGGCCGTGGTCGCACTGGTCGGGGAAGAGCTGGTCGGCATGGCGGTCGCCCGCGCCGAGGGCGACCGCGGATGGATCATGATCGTCGCCTTGTCCGTAGCATGGCGCAACCGTGGTCTGGGCAGCACGTTGATCGCTCAGATCGAACAGCGTCTGCGGGCGAGGGGAGTGCGGCGGTTCAGCGCGGTCCTCATCCCCGGCTCGACCGGGACGGCGGCCCTCGAGAACTCCGGCTACCGGCAGGTGACCGGTCTGGTCTACTACGAGAAGCTGGAACACCTGGGTGCGGGAGACGCGGGGCTGCTCGCCCAGCTCGGCGGCCGGGTCATGCCGCGGGGGCTGTGGGAGCGGCTCGCGGGTATGCACGCGGCCAAGGACGCCATCGAGAAGCGGATCGTGCTCCCACTCGCAGAACCGGAGGTGGCTGAGCGTTACGGCGTCCGTCCCCCCAAAGCGGTCATTCTCTTCGGTCCGCCCGGAACCGGGAAGACCACGTTCGCCAAGGCGGTCGCCTCACGACTGGGCTGGCCGTTCGTGGAACTGTTCCCCTCACGCTTGGCCGCCGACGCCGACGGGGCTCTCGCCGCCTCCCTGCGCGAGGCCTTCGCAGACCTGGCCGAACTCGACAACGTGTTGCTCTTCATCGACGAGGTCGAGGAGATCGCCGCTGCCCGCTCCGGCACCGCCGTCGACCCCGGACACGGTGTCACCAATGAACTCCTCAAGCTCATCCCGGCGTTCCGCGACCACGACGACCGGCTGCTCATCTGCGCCACCAACTCGCTGCGCACCCTCGACCCGGCGTTCCTGCGGCCGGGCCGCTTCGACTACATCATCCCCGTCGGCCCGCCCGACTCCGTTGCGCGCGAGGCGATCTGGCGCCACTACCTCGGGCCCGCCGCACAGAGGGTCGATCTCGACGAGTTGGTCACCGCCAGCGAGATATTCACCCCCGCCGACATCGAGTACGCAGCCCGCAAGGGCTCCCAGCAGGCCTTCGAGAAGGAGATCACCCACCGCGCCGGGATCCCTGCCGGGACCGACGACTTCCTCGCGGCGATCGCCGCCATACGCCCCACCCTCACAGCGCAGGCCCTGGCCACTTTCAACGAGGACATCGAGCGCCATGTCCGGACCTGAGACCGGCGGACGCCGCAGCCGCAGGCCCGACGCGCCGCGCGGTTCCGGACGGTGCAGGCTGGAACCACAGCACGCCGCAGGATGTCCGGGCGGCGGGCGTCCAGTGGCCCGGCGGGCGGCGTCAGCGCGAGTGGTGCAGTACTGGCGGACGGGTTCGGAACGGGAGCCTGAGGATGGCCCATACCTACACACGTACCGGTGAGCGGCTGGCCGACCAGGCGGATCTGGTCGCCGAGGCGCTGCGCCGGGTGACGGAGGCGGCGCTCGGCTCGCCGGCTGTCGAGGTCGGCCGGGAACTGGAGGCGGCCGAGCGAGCGGCGCGACCGCTGTTCCAAGAGCTGGAGGACGATGTCACAGCCGTCCTCGCGGTCGGGGGCGCGAGCCCGCCGGACGTCCGGGACGTGGTGGCCGAGATCCACACCGGCGCAGACCTGAGGCTCCTCGCAGGCCAGGCCCGGCAGATCGGGGAGATCGCCTCGGCGCGGCGCGTCAGGGGGCCGTTCCCGGAGGAGCTCCGCACCCCGCTGGGCGGGCTCGCCGACCTCGGGCTCGGCATGGTGTCGCTGGCGGCGGCGGCGCTGCGGGAGCCGTCCGCGGCGACCGTTGCCGATCTCCATGACGGTCCCAACGCTGCCGCCCAGCGCCAACGGCTGCTGTACGAGCGGATCATCGCCGAAGGGGCGGCCGCGGACCCCACGGACGTGGTGGACGCGGTTCTGCTGGCGGCCTGCTTCGCGCGCTGTGCGCACCACGCGTTGTCGGCGGGGCGGTTCGCGGGGCTGTTCGCCGAGTCGCCGTAGCCGCCGACGCCTACGGCAGGCCCGCGGCGGCGGTCGTCTCCGCGAGCCGGTGCAGGACGCCGGCGTGGCGGATGGTGCCCCCGTGGGCGATGACCAGCGGGGCCAGGTTGGGTGCGGTCAGGTCGACGACCGGCCGTCCGCCGTGGACGACGCCGGCCAGGAGTGCCGTGACGGCGCGGGAGAAGGCGGCGGAGGCGGGCGCCGGGACGCGGGTGGCGAGGTCGCCGGCGCCGATCACGGTGACGCCGTCGGCGAGCACCCGCTCGATGCCGGGCTCGGCTCCGGCGACGGTGTGCCCGTAAGGCCCGCAGGCCAGGTCCACCACCACCGACCCCGGCCGGAGCCGGCGGAGGGCGTCGTCGTCGATCAGCAGCGGCGGGGCGCTGTCAGAGGGGTCGACCGTGCTGATCACGACGTCGAAGGACGGCAGGGCCGCCGCCGGTGCCTGCTCGCCCGCCCCGTGGACCTGCACGTTCGCGCCGGACAGCCGGGCCGTCTCGACGGCCCGCCGAGCGGCGTGGCCACCGCCCAGAACCAGGACGCCGGCGGGTTCCCTGCCGAGCCGGCCGGCTGCCAGGCGGACAGCCTCGGACCCCGCGAGCTCCGCCTGGCCCGCCGCCGCGTCCAAGGGGCTCGGCGGTCCGGCCGTGGCCGGCAACTGGTCGAGAGTGATCAGGGTGGCCCCCTCGTCGGCCCACCGGCGGACCACGAAGGGGGCGTGCATCGGTCGCAGCATGCCGATGAGGATCTGTCCGCGGCGCAGCGGCCCGAGTGCGTCGACCGTGGGCCGCCGGACGGCGACCACGATGTCCGCCGAGGTGGCCTCGGCAGTGGAGGTGAGGCATGCCCCGGCCGCCCGGTATGCGGCGCCCGTGAAGCCCGCGGCGGCTCCTGCGCCGCCCTCGACCAGGACGCTCAGCCCGAGGCCGTCGACGTCACGCACACCCTCCGGTACGAGCGCGACCCGGGTCTCCGCCGGGTGCCGCTCGCGGAGCACGCCCAACGTCACGGCCGCCATCGCCGACCTCCGTCGCCGACCGCGCCGTCCGCCGGGGAGAAGCCCTCCACGCTCCCAGTATCCGCCTTTGCGCGGCCCCTGATCACCCCGGATACTCGAACGGGAGCCGTTGCCCGACTCCACGCGGAGGTGGCCGTGGTCCGTCGTGGTTGGCAGTTCTGGGTGGACCGAGGGGGGACGTTCACCGATGTCGTCGGCCTGCGCCCGGACGGTCGTCTGGTCACCCACAAGCTGCTCTCGGTGGACCGCCGCCGCTACCGTGATGCCGCCGTCGCCGGCATCCGGCACCTCATGGGTCTCGCGCCGGGAGAGCCCCTCACCGTTGCGGATATCGAGGCCGTCCGGATGGGTACCACCGTGGCGACCAACGCCCTGCTGGAGCGGGCCGGCGAGCGGACCGTACTGGTCGTCACCCGCGGTTTCGGTGACGCTCTGCGGATCGGCTACCAGGACCGCCCGTACATCTTCGCTCGCCGGATCGTCCTCCCGGAGCCGCTGTACGAGGCGGTGATCGAGGTGGACGAACGGATCACCGCCGACGGCACGGTGTTGCGCCCACCCGATCTCGACGCGCTCGGTGCCCGGTTGCGGACGGCGTACGACCGCGGAATCCGCTCGGTCGCGGTGGCCCTCCTGCACAGCCACCTCCACCCTGTGCACGAGCGGGTGATCGGAGAACTGGCTCGTGGCATCGGCTTCCCGCAGGTCTCGCTGTCGAGCGAGGTCAGCCCGCTCATGCGGCTGGTGCCGCGCGGTGACACCACCGTCGTGGACGCCTACCTGACACCGGTGCTGCGCCGCTACGTCGACGAGGTGGCGAACGAGCTGCGCGGGGTGCGGCTGATGTTCATGCAGTCAAATGGCGGATTGGCCGAGGCCGGTCACTTCCGGGGCAAGGACGCGATCCTGTCCGGTCCGGCCGGCGGGATCGTCGGCATGGCCCGGATGTCCGAACTGGCCGGCCACGACCGGGTGATCGGATTCGACATGGGCGGCACCTCGACCGACGTCTCGCACTACGCGGGTGCGTACGAGCGCGTGGTCAGCACCCAGGTGGCCGGTGTGCGGCTGACGGCGCCGATGCTGGCGATCCACACGGTCGCCGCAGGTGGCGGATCGGTGCTGCATTTCGACGGCGCCCGCTACCGGGTCGGGCCGGACTCAGCCGGCGCCGACCCCGGCCCACTGTCCTACCGGGCGGGTGGCCCGCTGACGGTGACGGACGCCAACCTCGTCCTCGGCCGGATCCAACCCGGCTCCTTTCCGAAGGTGTTCGGACCGAGCGGTGACCTGTCGTTGGACCAGGAGGCGGTCCGGCAGGCGTTCCGCGTCCTCGCCGCCGACATCTCCGGCCGGACGGGCGACGACCGGACACTCGAGCAGGTGGCCGAGGGCTTCCTGAGGATCGCCGTGGACAACATCGCCAATGCCGTGAAACGGGTCTCGGTCCAGCGGGGGCACGACATCACCCGGTATGCGCTCACCACCTTCGGTGGCGCGGGCGGCCAGCACGCTTGTGCGGTCGCCGACGCCCTTGGCATCCGGACAGTCCTCGTACCGCCTGCGGCCGGGTTGCTCTCCGCGCTCGGCATCGGATTGGCCGATGCGATCGTGATACGCGAGCAGTCCGTCGAACTCCCGTTGGAACAGGCGTCAATGGGCAGGGTCGCGGAGGTGGCCGAGACGCTCACCCGGACCGCCCGGGCCGACTTGCTGGCCGAGGAGATCCCGGCGGACCGCGTCCGAACGGTCCGGCAGGCCCGGCTGCGCTATGACGGCACGGACACCACGATCATGGTGGAGCTGGCCGAGCCGGCGGCGATGATCAACGCCTTCGAGGTCGCCCACCGTTCCCTGTATTCATTCCTGATGAAACGTCACATCATCGTTGAAGCCTTGTCGGTGGAGGCAACCGGGCTCACCGGCTCGCTCGACCTCGACATCCTGGGCGTAGCCTCCGGAGAAGGGTCCGGGGTGTCCGAGGAGGCCGATCTCTACGCCGTCGGGAAATGGCGGAAGGTCGGCCTGTACCGGCGCGAACTACTGCCCCCGGGGCGAACGGTGACCGGTCCCGCGATCGTGGCCGAGTCCGGTGCCACCACCGTCGTCGACGACGGCTGGCGGATGACCGTCGGCCCGGTGGGCCATCTGCTGCTGGAGCGGGTCGTGGTTCCCGGGGCCGAGACCGCCGGCACCGAGGCGGACCCGGTGCTGCTGGAGGTGTTCAACAACCTCTTCATGTCGATCGCCGAACAGATGGGAGCGAGGCTGAAGTCGACCGCGCAGTCGGTCAACATCAAGGAGCGACTGGACTTCTCCTGCGCCCTGTTCGACCCGGACGGCGCCCTGGTCGCAAACGCCCCGCACATACCGGTCCACCTCGGCTCGATGGGCACCACCGTCCAGGAGGTGATCCGGCGGCGCGGCGACTCGATGCGGCCCGGCGACACCTATGCCGTCAACGACCCTTACCACGGGGGTACCCACCTCCCCGACATCACCGTGGTCACCCCGGTCTTCGACGAGGCCGGGGAGCGGATCCTGTTCCACGTCGCCTCGCGCGGGCACCACGCGGAGATCGGTGGACTCACCCCCGGCTCGATGCCGGCAGGCAGTCGCCGGATCGAGGAGGAGGGCGTGCTGTTCGACAACTGGCTGCTGGTCCGGGACGGGCGGCTACGGGAGGCGGAGACCCGGAAGCTGCTGCGCGAGGCGCCGTACCCCTCGCGCAACCCGGAGACCAATCTGGCCGACCTCCGGGCCCAGATCGCCGCCAACCGCAAGGGTGTCGAGGAGATCGGCGCGATGATCGGCCACTTCGGGCTGGACGTGGTGCAGGCGTACATGCGGCACGTCCAGGACAACGCCGAGGAAGCCGTCCGTCGGGTGATCGTCCGGCTGGACGACGGCGCCCACCGGTACGAGACCGACGCCGGTACGGTGATCGCCGTACGCGTCACCGTCGACCACCGGGACCGTTCGGCCGTCGTCGACTTCACCGGCAGCGCGGATCAGCTCGACGGCAATCTCAACGCGCCCGCGTCGGTGGCCACGGCGGCCGTGCTGTATGTCTTCCGCACCCTGGTGGCAGAGGACATCCCGCTCAACGACGGCTGCTTGCGGCCGCTGCGGATCGTCGTCCCGCCCGGGTCGATGCTGGCCCCGCGCTACCCGGCCGCCGTGGTGGCCGGGAACGTCGAGACCTCCCAGGCGATCGTCGGTGCCCTCTACGCGGCGCTCGGCGTCCAGGCGGAGGGATCGGGCACGATGAACAACATCAGCTTCGGAAACAAGGACCACCAGTACTACGAGACACTCGGCTCCGGCTCCGGCGCGGGCGACGGATTCCACGGCGCCTCCGTGGTGCAGACGCACATGACGAACTCGAGGCTCACCGACCCCGAAGTCCTGGAGTGGCGACTGCCGGTCCTGGTGGAGGAGTTCTCCGTTCGGGTGGGCAGCGGGGGCCCAGGGCGCTGGCACGGTGGCGACGGCGCCGTCCGGCGGATCCGGTTCCGCGAGCCGATGGCCGTCAGCATCCTCTCCAGCCACCGCCGGATCCCACCCTACGGCCTCGCGGGGGGCCGGCCCGGCGCGATCGGAGCCAACCGGGTCGAATGCGTCGACGGCACGGTCCACCACTTGGCCGGCTGCGACTTCGTCATGGTGGATCCGGACGATGTCCTGGTGGTCGAGACCCCTGGTGGTGGTGGCTACGGCCGGCCCTGACGTCGGTCCGGTCCGGTATCAGTGCCGGACCGGCGGGGGAGTGGGCACGATGACGACCGGGCAGCGGGCACGGTGGAGCAGGCCGTGGGGGACGGAGCCGAGCCGCGGGGGCGTCCAAGTCTTCGAAGCCGACACGCTATCCGGCAACCGGGCCGTCCACCGGGTCTTCGCCGATCTCGGGCTGCCCGTGCACCGCCGCCTCGAGCAGGGCGAGATTCGGGTGCGGGTCCCGTTGGAGGAGGCGGACGAGCACTACCGTGAGGCCGTTGACGAGCGTGGCCGCCGCGCGGACGTGGTCAGCCTGGTTCCGCTGCTGCGGCCGGGCTCGGTCGCGGTCGTGGAGCCTTCGCGCCGTCCGGGGTCGGTCGGACAGACCGTGCTGCGGAAGGTCCGCGATGGCGGCTTCGTCGGGCCCGTGTGGGCCGTCAACCCGTTCGCCGGGGAGGTCGCGGGTGAGCGCGCGTACCCGACGGTGGGCGCCCTCCTTGGCCGTCCCCGACCTCGTGGTGCTGGTCGGTGCTGAGTTCGCCGCGGTCGAGGCGGCTGATGTCGCTGTCCGCCCGGTAGGTGGAGAAGACCGCGTCGATGTGATGCAGCCGGTCGGTGATGTCCCGAACTGCGGGTGCGGCGGTGCGGACAGTGATTACGGATTGGCGGCCCAGCGCAGGCCGGGCGCGTCGAACTGCAGCCGGAAGAACTGCCCGGGCTCCGCCCGCAACTCGTCCAGCCGCTGCCCCCGCAGGAAGAGGGACACCACACCGGGGCTCTCGGGCCGGACCTCGGTCACTGTGAGCCGGTGGCGGCGGTCGCACAGCCACGGCCGCACCAGTCGGTACCAGCCCACCAGGGCCGCCGTGAGCAGGTAGAGGGCGTACCAGGCGACCCGGGCCGGGCCGTCGCCGATGGCCAGTTGGTGTCCGAAGGCCAGGGCTACCACCAGGTACGTCGCCAGATGCAGGTAGTACCAGCCCTCGTAGGAGAGCCGGCGGCGGGCCGCCCGCGCGGAGACCACGCCGGTTCCCAGCATCAGGAGCGTGGCCACCGTCGCCCTGAGCATCTCGGGGAAGTGAAACGTGATCTCCACGCCCTCGGTGAGCAGGCCGCGGCCGTCTGTCAGGGCGTAGCCCCAGACGATCGTGAGCACGTGCGCGGTCACCACAGCCACCAGCCAGCGGCCGCCAAAAGCGTGCCAGCGGGCCGGGCGGTCGGCGCCGACCCCGCGTTCCAGCGCCGGAAGCCGGGCCACGAGCAGGAGCAGCACAGGGGCCGCGTACCCGGCGAGCAGGCCGGTGATCCGGCCCGCACCGGTGAGCCGGCCCGCCGCTCCGATGACCGCGGTCGTGTTCGTCCACCACAGGAAGACGACGCCCAGAGCGCCTGCGGCGATCAGCCCAAGCACGGCGATCAGCCCGAGCACGGCGGTCGGTCCGGCGGCGGCTGGACGGCGCGGCGCCGCGCGATGCGCCGGGTTCGCGGAGCGTGGCGGGGCGACGCTGGTCATCCGGGATCTCCGGCAGGGTCGGCACGGCCTCAACCGGATGCTCGATCACGTGGGAGCCGCCCTGGCCCGCCGGCACGCGGTGGAGGAACGGCTGCGGGCGTTCGCCGCGGACGCCAGCCACGAGCTCCGCACCCCCGTGGCCGCGGTACGTGGGCATGCGGAGCTCGCCTTGCGTCATCCCGGTGAAGTGCCGAGGAGCCCGTTCTCGTGCGCGGCGACGCCCACCGGCTGAGCCAGGTGGTGGCCAATCTGCTGGCCGACGCCCACCCCCACACCCCGCCGGCACCGAGGTCGAGGTCAGCCTGGAGCGGGCGGGGGAGCAGGTACGGATGGCTATCACGGACAACGGCCCGGGAATTCCGCCCGAGCTGACCGGCCGGGTCTTCGAGCGCTTCGTCCGCGGCGACCGGGCCCGCTCGCGCACGACCGGATCGACCGGGCTTGGCCTGTCGATCGTTCAGGTGGTGATCCAGGCCCAGGGCGGCGAGGTCGAGGTGGCGAGCCGTCCGGGGCGCACCGTGTTCGCTGTGCGGCTTCCGGCCCACCGGTCCTGCGACCGAATCGGATCGGCTGGGCCGTCGTGGGCGGCGGTGCCCCAGCCGTGATCGCTCAGCGAGGACGCCGGAGCAGCGTGATGTCCTCCGCTATCCGCTCGGCGAGCGGTGTCACGACGGCTGCGACGGGTGCCGAAAGGCCGGTGCCCAGGTTGCCGTCGGCCCGTTCGACGGCGTAGACGATCAGGTGCCGCGGCAGACGGTCCAGTTCTCGGGCGAGTTCGACGGCCTCACCCAGGCCGAGACCGTGGGAACTCGTCGCACCGCCCGGAGGCGTCAGCCGGTCACCGGTCAGCTCCAGACGGTGGACCCGGCCGGGGGATGCGGGGTGGGCATGGGTGGCATCCACCACGATGGCGAGCTCGGCGTCCTCCCACAGGGTGATCAGCCGGGCGGGGTCGCCGTCGCACACCCGCAGGACCGTCCCGCCCGGTAGGGGCTGTTGCTCGGCCCGTTCCGCCAGCCGCGTCACGACGGCCCAGCCCACGCCGTCGTCGCGGCGGTACTCGTTCCCGACGCCGATGACGGCGATCCGCGCGGTGACATTCATGCGCTCCGTCGTTCCCGTACACCTCGGCCGGCAGTCGCACTGCGGCCGGCTCGGGACCATCCGGGGAAAGGAGGCCGCCACCTGGACCACGCCGGGACGCCCGGCCGCGGGCGCGCACACATACTGGCCGGGACAGCTACTACTGGCCGGGGCGGTGTGACCGGGTGCGCGGAGGTTGACGTGGCGGACGGCGCGGTGGTGATCGACCGGGACGGACTGAGCGGGCTGATCTCGGTCCTCGCCGGGCGCGGTCGCACGGTCGTGGGGCCGACGGTCCGCGACGGGGCGATCGTTCTGGCCGAGCTCTCGGACGGTGACGGGCTCCCATACGGTTGGGGGGTCGAGCTGGAGGCCGGGAGGTACCGGCTGCGCGCCCGCGAGGACGGCGCCGTGTTCGCCCACAGCGCCGGCCCGCAGTCCTGGAAGACGTTCCTGCACCCCCCGCGCGAGCGGCAGTGGACGGCCGAACGGCGCGCCGACGGTGAGCTGGTGATGACGGAGGAACGGACGTCGCCGCCCTCGTACGCCTTCCTCGGAGTCCGTCCCTGCGATCTGCGGGCCATCGCGATCCAGGACCGGGTGCTGACCGGTGGGATGTACACCGACCCGGCCTACCGCGGGCGCCGCGAACGGGCGTTCCTGGTGGCGGTGGAGTGCACCGAGCCGGGGGCCACCTGCTTCTGCGTGTCCATGGGCACCGGGCCGGCCGTCGGGCCCGGCTATGACCTGGCGCTCACCGAGGTGCTCGACGCCGACGGCCACCGATTCCTGCTGCGGGCCGGGAGCGAGGCGGGGAAGTCGGTTCTGGCGGAGCTGCCGAGCCTCCCTGCCGATGCCGCGACCCGGAACGCCGCCTCCGAGTGCGTCGCCGGGGCGGCCGACCGGATGGGCCGCACCATGCCGCCCGTGGACCTCCAGGAGTTGATGCGTGAGACCCTCACGGCCGAGCGCTGGAACGACGTTGCGGCACGTTGCCTGACCTGCGGCAACTGCACCATGGTCTGCCCGACCTGCTTCTGCACCACCGCCGAGGACGTCACCGACCTGACGGGCGACCATGCCGAGCGGTGGCGGCGCTGGGAGTCCTGCTTCGACCTGGACTTCTCGCAGCTCCAGGCGGGCCCCGTCCGCGACACCCCACGCAGCCGGTACCGGCAGTGGGCCACCCACAAACTCGGCACCTGGTACGACCAGTTCGGCAGCTCGGGTTGCGTCGGTTGCGGGCGCTGCATCGTGTGGTGCCCGGTCGGCATCGACATCACCGAGGAGGCTCACGCGCTGAACCGTGAATGGGACGCGGCCGGGTCGGTGGGGGAGGAGGGCCTGTCGTGACCGTCGCCCGCCACGGATTCCTCGGTGCGCTGCCGCCAGGTCACCGCGAACGTCTCCAAGGCTTCTCCCACGAGGTGACCTTCCCCGGCGGGGCCCGCATCTTCGAGGAGGACGGCGTCGCCGACCGGTTCTGGATCATCGGTTCCGGGAGCGTCGCGCTCGACGTTCACGTTCCTGGCCGGCGCGAAACCGTGGTGGAGACCCTCGGTGAGGGCGATCTGCTCGGCTGGTCCTGGCTGTTCGAACCGTACCGCTGGCACCTCGGAGCGCAGACCCGTGGCACCGTGCTGGCATCCGAGTTCGACGCGGAGCGCATCCGCGCCGCGTGCGAGGAGGACCCCGCCTTCGGCCTGGCGGTGACGAATGGTGTCGCCCGGGTGATCGCCCGGAGGTTGAAGACCACCCGCACCCGCCTGCTCGACCTCTACGGACAGCCTGGCGACGGCGGGGCGCCATGACGACTCCCCTCCCGTACCGCGTGATCGAACGCAAGGCCGAGACGCCCGACACCGCCACGATCGTTCTGGAGCCCGCCGAGGTACCCCTCCGGCCTTTCACCGCTGGGCAGTTCGCCATGGTGTACGCCTTCGGCATCGGGGACATCCCACTCTCGGTCAGCGGCTTCGACGGCCACCGACTGACCCACACCGTCCGTGCGGTCGGCGCGGTCTCCGGCGCGCTGTACGGCCTGCGGCCCGGAGCGATGGTCGGCGTACGCGGGCCGTTCGGCACCGGTTGGGAGCTTCCCGCCACAGCCGGGCTCGACCTGCTGGTGGTCGCCGGCGGAATCGGCCTGGCGCCGCTGCGGCCGGTCGTCCGCGCCGCGCTCACCGGGTCCGGACGGAAGGGGCGGCTGAGCGTCCTGATCGGGGCACGTACACCCGGTGATCTGCTCTACGCCGAGGAGGTGCGCGACTGGCAGGCGGCGGGGAAGGCCGCGGTCACCGTCGACCGCCCCGACGCACGGTGGCAGGGCGAGGTGGGCGTCGTCACGAGCCTGCTCGACCGGTCCGCGTTTCACCCGCAGGAATCGGCGGCGTTCGTCTGCGGCCCGGAGCCGATGATCCGGGCCGCCGCCCGTGACCTGGTACAGCGCGGCGTCGACCCGGACCGGATCAGAGTCTCGCTGGAGCGCACCATGCACTGCGGGACGGGCCACTGCGGGCACTGCCAGCTCGGCCCTCTCCTGCTCTGCCGCGACGGTCCGGTCGTCACCTGGACCCGTGCCCGACCTCTGCTCGCAGTCAGGGAGTTGTGACGATGCCGAGCAGAGCCGACCGGCGACCGACGCTGGCCGTGTGGAAGTTCGCCTCCTGCGACGGCTGCCAGCTGACCCTCTTGGACTGCGAGGACGAGCTCCTCGCGATCGCCGAGCAGGTGGAGGTCTCGCACTTCCTGGAGGCCTCCAGTGCGAGCGTCCCGGGCCCGTACGACCTCTCGCTCGTCGAGGGCTCGGTGACCACTCCGCAGGACGCCGAGCGGATCCGGCACGTCCGCGCGGTCTCGCGGCACCTGGTCACCATCGGTGCCTGCGCCACCGCCGGAGGCGTCCAGGCGCTGCGCAACTACGCGGACGTGGCCGAGTTCCAGGCCGTCATCTACGCGCGCCCGGACTACATCGATACGCTCGCCACCTCCACGCCGATCAGCGCGCACGTCCCCGTCGACTTCGAACTGCGTGGCTGCCCCATCGACCGGCGCCAGCTCATCGAGGTGATCACCGCCTATCTGGCCGGCCGCACACCGGACGTCCCCGCACACAGCGTCTGCTTCGAGTGCAAGCAGCGCGGCACGGTCTGCGTGACCGTGGCCCACGGCACCCCCTGCCTCGGCCCGATCACCCACGCCGGCTGCGGCGCGCTCTGCCCCGCCTACGACCGGGGCTGCTACGGCTGCTTCGGACCCTCGAACTCCACGAACTTCCCCTCCTTCATCCCGTTGCTGCGCCGCGACGGTATGGACACCCTCGACGTGGTGCGGGTACTGCGTACGTTCAACACCGCCGCCCCCGAGTTCGACGCGGCCTCCAGGAAGGAACTGGAACGGTGACCCACCGCGGCTCCAGGACGCTCCACGTCGGGTCGCTCGCGCGCGTCGAGGGCGAGACCGCGCTGCACCTGCGCACGGACGGCGGCGAGGTCACCGAAGCCCGGCTGGCGATCTACGAACCCCCGCGGTTCTTCGAGGCGCTCCTCCGCGGACGCTCGTACGCCGAACCACCCGACATCACCTCCCGGATCTGCGGGATCTGCCCGGTCGCGTACCAGATGAGTGCCTGCCGCGCTGTGGAGGACGCCTGCGGTGCCACCGTCGACGGGCAGTTGGCCGCGCTGCGCCGGCTGCTCTACTGCGGTGAGTGGATCGAGAGCCAGACGCTGCACATCCACCTCCTCCACGCACCCGACTTCCTCGGCTGCAACAGTGTTGTCGACCTGGCCCGCACCCACCGCGCCGACGTCGAACGCGGTCTACGTCTCAAGCAGGCCGGCAATACGATCATGGAGCTGCTCGGCGGTCGGGCGATCCACCCGGTCAACGTCCGCCTCGGTGGCTTCCACCGCACCCCGACCACGGCCGAATTGAGGCCACTGGCCGAGCGGTTGCGCCGCGCCCGGGACGACGCACAACAGACGGTGCGCTGGGTGGCGGGTTTCGACTTCCCCGACGCCGGCTGTGACCACGACCTTCTCGCGCTGGCCGTCCCGGGGAGCTACGCGATCGAGTCGGGTACCCCGACGGTTATGCCGGCTCCGCAGACCGCCGGGCTGCCGGCCGGGTCCGACCGTGCACTTCCCACGCGCACCTTCGCGGTCCACGACTTCGGCGAGCACGTCGTCGAGAGCCAGGTGCCCCATTCCACCGCGCTCCAATCGCTGCTGGACGGCCGCCGCCATCTCACCGGCTCGCTCGCCCGCTACGCGATCAGCGGCCGATGGCTCTCCCCGATCGCCGTCCAGGCGGCCCAGGACGCCGGTCTCGGTGACCCACGCCGGGGCACCGTCTGCCGCAACCCCTTCCGGAGCATCGTCGTCCGGGCGGTCGAGGTGCTCTACGCGGTCGACGAGGCGTTGCGCATCATCGACGCGTATGAACGCCCACCGCGTCCCCACGTCAACGTGTCACCACGGGCGGCCACTGGTCACGGCGCGACCGAGGCACCGCGGGGCCTCCTCTACCACCGTTACGCCGTCGACGGTGAGGGGACCGTCACCGACGCCGCCCTGGTCCCTCCGACCGCGCAGAACCAGGGGGCGATCGAGGCGGACCTGCGCCGCGTCGTGCAAGAGCGCCTCGGACGCGGCGAGGTCACCAACGCCGAACTGACCGCCCTATGCGAGCGGGTGATCCGCAACCACGACCCGTGCATCTCGTGCTCGGCCCACTTCCTCGACCTCACCGTCGAACGAACCAGGGCCGGTGACTGAACCGGCTGCGACGCCAGAGCGGACTCCAGCCCGGCCGCGACCAGGAAGCCGCGCTCCGGCGGCGGTTCCCGGACGAACAGGCTGAACGTGGCCGGCGCGGTCATGTCCTCCCGCAGGTAGGACAGGGTCATCGTCACCTCGTACAGGTCGGTGACCAGGGCCCACAGCGGCACGGCAGTAGTCCGTCAATCGGCGAAGAGGTACGGATGGGACGGCACGGTCGCGTCGACGACACCGCCGCCGAGGTCGTGGCCGCCGCCTTCGATCAGGCCGAGCACCGCGACCCCACCCACCGCAGGCCCTGGGTCGTGCTCGTCGACGGAGCCCGCCACCAACTCGACCTCATCACCGCCGAAGCGACACGCCGCGACGCGACCGTCCACATCGTCATCGACCTCATCCACGTGCTCGAATACCTGTGGAACGCGGCCTGGTGCCTGCACGCCCCCGGTGACCCGAGCGCCGGAGCATGGGTCGCCCGACACGCCCGCACCCTCCTTGAGGGCGGGGCCGAACAGGCCGCGACCGCCCTGGAGAAGGCCGCCCGCACCGCCCGGCTGAAGAAGAGCCGCCGAAAGGGCATCGACGACGCCATCGGCTACCTGCGCAACAAGGCCGCCTACCTGCGCTACGACACGGCCCTCGCCAACGGCTGGCCGATCGCCACCGGCATCATCGAGGGCGCCTGCCGCCACCCGGTCGAAGACTGCCTCGACATCACCGGGGCCCGCTGGGGCCTCGCCGGCGCCGAGGCCGTACTCAAGCTCCGCGCCCTACGCAGCAACGGCGACTTCGACGCCTACTGGACCTGGCACGAGAAGCAGGCGTTCGCCCGCAACCACCAGACCCGCTACCGCGACCAGCTCAGACTCGCCGCCTAACAACACCCGATCGGACCTGGCACCCTACACAGTGGGCGTGCTCAGCATCGTGCGGGTCTCCTGGACCAGTGCCTGAGCCCGGGCCACCGTCGCACTCAGTGCCTCAGGCGTCTCTCCCGGGCACCCCAGCATGACGCGGACGCGCGCACCGAGGTCCGGCGGTGCCGTCGGCAGCGTCTCGGCGACAGCCAGGGCGCCCTTCTCATTAAGGCACCAGCGCTTGTCCGCGGCGTACAACGCCTGCACCAGCACGCCGACCGCTCGCGACAGACACAGGGACACGTAGAGGATGTCGCCCCGGGCGGCGCCCTTCGCCGCGGCATCGACAAGGAACTCTGCCTCCCAGGCTCCCGCCGTCAGCGCTTCCCGCAGCTGCTCCGGATACGTCGCGGTCCGCCGCCGAAGCTCGGTCAGCTCTCCACCGGGGTCGGCCAGTACCTGCCCGAGCGCCACCTCGCCCGCATAGGAGGGCGACCAGAATCCGAGCGGATGACCCGCCTGCACCCCCACCTCGTACCGGCCCTCGCAGCAGTCAGCCCACACCTGCTCGACCCGGTCAAGGTCCCGAAGGATCCAGTCGACTGCGACCCCGTCAACCCGCAGCCACGCGCCACCGTTCACCCAGGGCCCCCAGCCGCCCGGAGCAGCCACGTCCACGTCCGGCCCGGCCAGCGCGCGCAACGCGGCGAGGTCAAGCTCGCCACCGCGGTAGTAGACGCCGAGGTCCCAGTCCGATTCGGGTCGGTGCTCTTCACGGGCCCGGCTGCCGCCGAGCAGCACCCCGACTACGCCCGGCACTTGCGCCAAGTCGCGAGCCATGTCCTCGATGATCATCCGCATGGCGCGAGTCTGGCACTTGCCAGCGCGTCCGACCAGCCCATTTCGCAGCAGGCGACCGCCGCTCATCGGCTACCGCATCCCAACGACCTCCAAGTCGCCCATGCGAGGCACCCCAACAAGATCTGCACACATCCTCGTCTGCGACGAGACCGGTTTGGGGTCGGCATCAAGCAGGTCGATCTGCTCGATGCCCCGGTGGTCAGCGGTGAATTGCGCAGCTGACCAGGCGGCGGTCGGACAGGGTCCCATCGTCCGACCGCCGCCTGGGGGCGGCTAGATTACGGGCGGGTGCTCACCATGCACTCGCCGATTGGGTCGCACCCTTCAAAGCCTGGAACGCTGACGTACCAGGCGTCGTCCAGCATGACGCGATTGTTTGCGAAGAAGACCAGGCCGATGCGGTCGGCCGCACCCGAGTTCTGTGCGCCCGGGATGGAGCCGCGAGCGCACTTCTCCTGCCACGTGGGGATTGGAACCCGGTTGTCGTACCACAGAGTCCAGCCGACGGCCAGCTTCTCCGCATAGAACTGCGCGCACTGACCCCCGGAGGTCACGCCGGGCTGCATGGCGCCGCTCTCCTTGGACACTGCGAAGGCGTACTCGTCGCACGTTGCGTCCGGCGTGAGCGGATGCTTGGTGTACGCGGCAACGGCGAGCTCGCACATGATCTTTCGATTACTGTTCCGCTGCGTGTCGGAGACACGGTGCAGCGGATAGGCCTGCCCCAGGTAGTCCCTTATACCCGGATGGGTCGGCAGCTTCTGCTGAGCGATCCAGTACATCGCGGCTGCGGTGGGGTCCTGCGCCGTGTTCACCAGGTAGGTCGGCGTGTAATCCGGGAAGACGCAACCAGGGCGCCGTGCTGGGATCCAGTTGTCGCAGCGGGGGGCCGCCTGAGGCTTGTCCCAGGAACTGGTCGCCGGTTTCGCAGTGATGGGTGAGGTGGCGACAGCGCGCCAGCCGAGCGGCAGCTTGTCGATCATCCCAGGGCCGCTCAACGTCTTGGTCCACTTGTTCGCGACAAAGGCACTCGCAGTATGGTTGTCGAACGGAAACCAGGTCAGGGAACCCGTCCAGCCCTGGTTGGACGTGCTGCAATTCTTGTCGACATCGTCACACAGGAATGTGATGCTGAGGTTCACCTGTTCGAGGTTCGGGCTCACCCCTGCCGGTGTCAGCTTCATGGATTGGTCGAAGCCAATTTCATTGATGTAGAGCAGGATCTGCTGTTCGACCATGAAAGTCGCAGTCCCGATTTGCGCGTCCCCCTCGTCGAAGTAGATCAGCTCGAGGGTTCCGTGAATGCATGCAGCCGTCCGGGTCATCGCATCACCGAGACGTGAGGGGCACCAAGGGACGAACTCCGTCGAGGACGGGCCACTTGCGGCCTGTGCACCCGGCTGCGGCAATTGTTGTGAATCGCTGGCCGATGGCGCCGCCGACTGCGTCAGTGCATCCGTGCTTGTGTATTTGGAGCACACCTTGATCCGCGTCTTCGCGTCCCTGTCCGCGCACGTAGAGTCCTGTCGGACCTGGCTGCCCAAGGGCTGTTGGGTGGCCTGCGCGGCCTTGGCCGCCAAGCCGCCGCTGCCGTTGATCGGTATGGGCTCCTCGACGGCATCGCGGTCGGGAGCCGTTGGGTCGGCTTCGGGCAGGGTAATGTGCGGCATCTTCGAGAAGTCGCCCGGTATGAAGGCGACGCCGTCGTATGCCACGTCGCGGTCACCGGCGCCGCCAGGGGCGATGTTGGTGAGTTGGACCTGGGGGACAGTGTTCCTGAACGAGTAGGTTCCCAGCGTTACCCAGCGGTTGGTCCCGGCGGTGCCGGCCGTCTGCTGGTCGATGGTGACGTACTGGGGGCCGCCATCGGTGTTGATCTGGTACGTGACCTTCGTCTGGGCGCCGTGATCTGGCAGGTGGACCTGGACCATCGCTTCGCCGGACGGCGTGCGTTTGGCGGCCCAGGCTGCAGGGTCCGCGGTCCAGGTGCCAGTGACCTTGAGCAGCTGCGCCTTGGCGTCGTCGGCACGGGTGTGGGCGAAGTAGAAGTGGCCGCCGAGTCCGGCACCCAACTGGTGCAGGTCCACCTTCGCGGGGAACGTCACAGCGGTCGGGTCGTTGCCGAATGCCATCGTGAAGGTCCCTTGGCTGGACCAGGTCGAGTGCCCGCAGTTCGGGCGGATCGAGGGCACGTTGTCGGGCTGGTCATCTACCACCACCACTTTGTCGCTCAGGCCCACCGTTCCGCAGACGGGCGGATAGGCTGTGCCGTCGGCTTCTTCGGCATAGGTGGTGTTGAAGCGGACGAACTCGTTCCCGCAGCTGTAGTCGCAGTCGTTCTTCCAAGTGACCGACGCGTTCCACCAGCACTTGAGGTCGTCGCGGTTGCACGGGCCAAGGCCCGGGTCGTTGGACGCGCCGTCGCCGATGTACGCCCACGAGCAGGTGTTCTGGTCCGTGCAGAACGTGGACTCCAGCGGCTTGGCAAGCGCGCGGTTCATCTTGGCCGTGCCGTACTGCAGGGCGCTGCCGTCACCGCCGTTCCACCAGCCCTGGCGGTAGCCGCTGACCAACTTGCCGGGCGACTCCAGGCCCTCGAGCGGGTGTCCGGCCCAACCGATGACCTTCTCCTGGTAGGGCCAGTCCTGGGGGTGCGCGGCAGCGGCGTAGTTGTCGTTGCCGTCCTGGTTCTCCAGGAACGGCAGGCGTCCGGCGTCCCATTCGGGGTTGGCGGGGTTGTTGGCCCAGCCCACCCCCCACGGGCTGTAGTCGCCGGCATTGGGGTAGAACCCGGAGTTGTACGCCCACAGGGCGAAGAACCAGTTCTCCAGCTTGGCCGGGTTGCCGTTGTTGATGACCATGCCGGCGTCGCGGGTCTGGTTCCACTTCTTGGAGAGGATCTGCAGGCCGGCGGCGATGTTCGTCGCGTAGTCCAGGGCTACGGCGCGCTGCGTCTGGTACGGCAGGGCGGTCTCGCCGGGCTTCTCCTTGCCAGCCAGGCGCATGCCGTCGGTGACCTGGGTGACGCCGTAGCCGCAGTCGGCCTTGGCCCAGTTCACGTCCCAGTCGTTGGAGCTGTTGCCGTCGTAGTAGTTGATGCCGTAGTAGTTCCCGATCAACGGGTTCCCGGTCACGCCGGGGACCGCGGAGCGGGCGGCCTGCCACATGTTCGATTCCTGTGCCGTGATGCCCAGCAGGATCTGTGCGGGCACGCGGTTGCCGCCGGACAGCGGAACGAGGGGGAAGAGGGTCTGCGGCTGGTAGGCCGGCATGCCCAGGTTCCTCCAGTTCGCCGGCCGACTGGTCTTGGCGTTCAGGTTCCCGACGATCGCCTGGTCGACTGCCCACTCCACCTGGCGGGGCTTGGGCTGCAGCGCCTGGTTGCGCGGGTCGTTGCGCGGCACGGCGCAGGTGCGCTCGGAGTCGACGATCTCGGTCGGGTCGGCGGCCATCAGGCTGGGCTGCGCGGCGCCCGCGGATGCAGGTGCCTGCCCGGGGGCCGGCGCGGCCTTCAGCTTCGGCGAAGGGGCGCTGCCTTGGGCACTGTTCGCGCTGGGCTTGGCCGCCGGGTCGACGACTCCTGCCCCGATCTGCCCGCCGTCGGTGCGGTTCAACGCGACCGTGACCGGGCGGGGCGCCTTCGTCTCGTCCGGGTTGATCCGGGAGTCCTTCCCATCGGCCCACTGCGTGTGGGTGACGACTGACTCGCCCTTGGTGCTGACCTTTGCTTCTTTCGGCGCGCTGGGCAGCAGTTTGGCGCTGGAAGGCACCTTGCTTCCGGCCTTGGCGACGGGCCCGGTGATGTAGACCGTGCCTGCGGCGTCGCGGCTGACGCCGGTTTCGGTGAGCGGTCCCGAGGCGAACTCGACCGGCTTGGAATTCTTCGCGTCGGGCTTCTTGATCTGGTCGGCGCCGACGTGCTTGGCCTTGGCGGTGTCGGGGGCGGGCGCCGTGCCTGCCGCGCCGTTGGGCGCCGCTGCGGGCTTGGCCTGGGCGGAGGCCTCCTTGTCGAGGTAGACCACGCCGCCGTCCTTGTCGGCGGTGATGCGGAACGGGACGCCGCTGGTCTTGGTGACCTCGGTGGTGGTGCCGTTGGCCTCGACCTTGACCAGGGCCCCGGCGTCGGCGGCGACGATGCTGCCATCCCTGACCGGGACCGCGGAGGTCACCTGCCCCTTGGCTTCGACCGGGGCGGCGACTGTGCCGGTGGCGGCGTCGATGCGGATCAGGCGGGTGGCTGCCTTGTCTTCACCGCCGGACTGGGTGAGGACGGCGGTCTCGTCGACGCCGCAGCCGGGATTGTAGTAGGACAGCGAGGCCTGAAGATCGAGCTTGGTGACAGTGCCGGTGGCCAGGTCGACGACGGCGGTGAAGCCGCCGCGGGCCATCAGGTCCGGCTTATTGGTGAACGTGCGCGGCGCATACACGACGACGGCGCGCTGGCCGGAGCCCGTGACGCAGGCGTTGCCGATCCACATATCGGTGTCGAAGCCCGGCTCCGACAGCGACGCGGCGGTGCGCCACCCGTAGCCGTCCTTGGCGTCGGCGACCATGATGTGGAAGCCCTCAGCGTCGCCCGTGGTCGTCCACGCCCGGTCGTCCGAGGCCTTCGGCGCCGGCGCGGCCGGTGCCGCGTTCGCGGACGGTGCGCCGGTGGCGAGAGCGGTGAACGCCATCAGCACGGTGATGCCGAGCGCCGTGCGGATGTCGATCGCCTTTCGTCGTATGCGCGTTCGGACTGTTCGCCCTGGTGGCCGCATGGGCGGTCCTCTCGTGTTCGGGCACAGGTGCGCCCGCCGCCGCGCGGGGTTGCGATCGCAACCACCGGTCAACGCGGCGGAGTTGGTGGGTGGCGATGCCGTCAGCAGCCAGGTGTGGCGTTCTCAGCGCCCCACAACTACCTGCGTCGTAACCGTCACGCAGGTAGTTGTGGGTCTGCGTGATGTCGTAGGGGGCCTGCTGACAGGTGCGTGTCCCGGGTACCTACTGCCCGTGGGTTGGTGGCGCACCTGCTCTTCGGGTAGGCGGTGACGGGCGTGAGGACCTTGATCGAGTTGTCACCCAGGATCAGGAAGTCCGTGCGCTGGGGACGGTATCCGTGCTTCAGCGCTTCGAAGGCGGTCCCTTCCGCCTTCTTCGAGCCCTGGGTGCACCACGGCGGCGCAGTCAGCACGACTGCGGGGGTGCGTACGCAGGGTGCGCGCGGGGTCGTGGCGTGCTGCATGCGGATCTCCTCGAGGGTCGGTCGCGGAGGCGGGTCTGGTGGGTGGTGCAGGCAGAGGAGTGATCAGCGGCGGAGGGCCTCGACGGGTTCGATGCGGGCGGCGCGCCAGGCCGGATAGAGACCGGCCAAGAGGCCGGTGGCCAGGCCGATGGCGGGGGCGGCGGCAACGGTCGCGGGACTGATCACCGGCGTCCAGGTGCGGGCGGCGCTGGTCGCAACGACGGCGATGGTGCCAAGGCTGGTGCCGACAAGGCCGCCCAACGCCCCGAGGACTGCGGACTCGGTGACGAACTGGCCGGCGATGTGGCGGCCACGGGCGCCCAGCGCACGCCGCAGGCCGATCTCGCTGGTGCGTTCCATGACGGCGACAAGGGTGGTGTTGGCGATACCGACCGCGCCGATGACCAGACAGATCCCGGCCAGCAACAGGAACAGCGCGCCAAGGTCGGAGCTGACGCTGTCGCGCAGCGACCGGGGGTCCGGAGGCGGGATCGGGATGAAGTACTCCGGGTGGTCAGGGCGCAGCGCGTACGGGGCCTCGTCGGCAACCTGACGGGCCGCGCCGAGTCTCGTGGTGATGAGCATCGCGGCACGCTGGCCGTCTTCCGGCGGGCCCCAGATCCTTTCGGCGGTAGTGCGCGGGATGAGGACGGACAGCAGCAGGTCGGCCTTGCGCTCGGTGTCAGCGAGGATCCCGATCACGGTGAAGGGGACGTCGCCGATGAACACGGCGGGCTGGGTCTCCAGCGTGGTGATGCCCAGCCGGGTGGCCATGCCCTCGCCGATGACGGCGACCTGTTCGGAGCGGGTGTCGTGGAAGGTGTCCCAGGGGCGGCCTTCGGTGAAGCGTGCGCCGGCGGCGGGCAGCAGTCCGGCGGACGCGGCGACGACCTGCACCGGTTGTCCGTCCGCGTGGCGTCCGACCGGTGCGGCACGGACGGTGGCGCCAGCCGGGAGCCGGACCGGCCAGTACACACCCGCGCCGGTCACCCCGTTGAGCATGCGTACGCGGGCGTCGGCGTCGGGGGTGAACGCGAGCGGCAGCATCGCCGCGCTCGGGCCGCCGGTGTCCTCGACGCGGACCTCGGTGGCGGTCAGTTCATTGAAGCGCTCGTCGATCTGGCTGGTGGCGGTCGCGGTCAGGCCGAGCACGGCGACGAACGTGCCCACCCCCAACACCGTGCCCAGCGCGGTGAGTACGGAGCGTGCGGGGCGCTGCAGCATGCCTGCGACCGCTTCGGCGAGCAGGTCGCGCAGCGGCATCCGTGAACGCGGTCGGACGGCAGGTGAGGCGTCGGGCCGGGGGGTGGTCGTGGTAGTCGCAGTCACCGCGCGGCCCCCGCGCGTCCGGCCGCGGTTTCGGCGAGGACGCCGTCGCGGATGGTCAGGCCGCGGGTGCCGCGGGCGGCCACGGCCGGGTCGTGGGTGATGAGCATGACTGTCATGCCGGCGGTGTGGAGTTCCTCCAGCAATCCCAGCACGCTTGCCGCGGTCACGGTGTCGAGGTTGCCGGTCGGCTCGTCGCACAACAGCAGCGCGGGGTGGGCGGCGATCGCGCGGGCGATCGCGACCCGTTGCCGTTCGCCCCCCGACAGCGTCGAGGGGAGCGCGGCGATCCGGTGGCTGAGGCCGACCCGGTCCAGTGCTTCGCGCGCGCGCTCGTCGCGCCGGCGGCGCGGTACCCCGGCGTAGAGCATGCTCAGTGCGACGTTCTCGACGGCGCTGCGGTGCGCGAGCAGGTGGAACGCCTGGAACACGAACCCGATCCGCGAGCCGCGCAGCGCGGTGCGCTCGGCGTCCTTGAGGGCGCCGGTGTCGGTGCCGTCGAGCAGGTAGGTTCCTTCGGTGGGTCGGTCCAGCAGGCCGGCGACGTTGAGGAACGTCGACTTGCCCGACCCGGAGGGGCCGATGATGGTGACGAAGTCCCCGCGGTGTACGGCGAGGTCCGCCGGCCGTAGCGCGTGCACGGGGCGCGGGCCGGGGTAGGTCAGGCCGACGCCGTGGAAGGCGATGACCGGCGTCACCGTGTACCTCCGGCGCGCTGCTGGCCGGTGGCGGTGCGGCTCACCCCGACCACCACCTTGTCGCCGGGGGCGAGTTGCCCGGCGGCCAGCGGCGTGACCTGCACGTAGCCGCTTCCGGTCGTGCCGGGGCGCACCTCGACCCCATGCTGCCCGCCGTTCGGCTCCCGGACCGTCACCACGGTGCGGCCGTCGGCGCCGGCTGACACCGCGGACAGCGGAACGACCAGGACGTCGCCGTCGGACGCGGCGGCTTCCACGGTCAGCCGCACGTCCTGCCCGGCCAGCCGCGGGTCGAGAGTTGTGGACGGGGTGACGATCATCTCGAACGATCGTCCTGCGGTTCCGCTTGTTCCCTGGCCGCCTTGCCCGTTCTGGCTGGAGCGCATGGGGTCCGTGGGGGTGTCGGCGACGGTGGTCACGGTCGCGTCGGCCGCGATCCCGGTGGTCTCGGACAGCAGGCGCACGCGCATTCCCGGACGCACCAGGCCCTTCTCGTGCGGCGCGAGCGCGCCCTTGGCGAGCAGTGCCCCGGCCGAGACGGTGACCGCCTTCTCGCGGACCTCCGCGCCGACCTGCGCGCCGACCGCGTCCACCCGGGCCGGGAACCCGCCCAGGAACACCACCTCGGACGCCGGCAGCATCGCCCCGGCCTTGGCTTCGAGCCCGGTCAGGTCAGTGCGCGCCCGCGCCAGGTCCTCTTTGGCGTAGACGAGTTGCTGCTCGGCGGCCTTGACCGGGTCGGGGCCGTTGCCGGCGGCCCCGGCACCCTTGTCGTCTGCGGGAGCAGCGGACGGCGGCCCGACCGGTGTGCCCGCGCCTGTGTGAGCGGTGCGTGCCGCATCCCGGGTCTCGGCTGCGGCCTTGGCCGCACGCTCCGCCGCAGTGACCCGGTCGCGCGCTGCACGCAGTTGGTCCTCGTTCGCATCCGGAGACTTGGGTGCCTCGTAGCCGAGCTTGCGGTAAAGCGCCTCGACGGCTGTGCGGGTGCCGGGCCCGAAAGAGCCGGACTTGTCGCCACCGCAGCTGAAGCCCATCCCGGACAAGGCCGTCTGCATCTGGGCGACATCCTTTCCTTCGCTGCCGGGCTTCAGGTCCCGGAACACGGGGATCTCGCCGTCCAGCACGAACACTGGCCGTCCCGCGACCTCGAGCAGTACCTGCCCGGCCGTGAGCGTGTCCCCGGCCCTGACCCTGACGGCGGTCACCACCATGCGGCCGCCGCCGTCCTTGCCTCCGCCCTGCGGCGCCACGTCCACGGTCTGCGCGGCGGTGACCTGGCCCCGGACCACCACGGTGTCCGTCAGCCGCCGCGACTCCACCGTCGCGGTGATCACCGACGGCGCGGGCGCAGCAGCCTCGGCCGCGCGCTCGCCCGGCGACTTGATGAATCCGGCGGCCACGACACCGCCGCCGATCGCCAGCACGGCGGCGGCCGTCACCGCCACCAACGCCCGATAGGGTCGGCGGTGCGAGGCCGCGTCGGGTCCCGTCTCGGCCTGCGGGCCCTGTGTGGTTGCGAGTTCGTCCATGGTTTGCGCGCCTCGGGTTGCTGCCCGGCTCGGCGGTTCGGCCGCGCCGTGGGGATGGGACCGCTGTGGCTGCCGCCCGGCGTCGCCGGCGAGCCCGCCGACACCTGTGCCAGGCGAGGGGACCTCATCACGGCGCGGGGGTACCGCCCATGACCGCGGCGGCCTGCTTGAGTGCCGCGTCCTTGGCCTGCTTCGCGGCCGCGAGCGCGGTCGCGTTCTTCTCGACCAGGGCGTTCTGGTACGCGGTTTCGGCCGCGTACCAGATACCGATCAAGTTGGTCTGGGTGCGGCAGTCGATGTCCGCCAACGCGGTGGAGATCTCCACCGGCGTCGAACTCGGGCCGGAGAACCGCGGGTCGTTCGGCGCGTCCATCGGCTTCGCATAGGCGAAACCCTTCTGCGCCATGCACGTCGACCAGGCGCCGATCGCCGCGACAGTCTTCGGGTCGGCCTCCGCCTTGGCGTACGCAGCGTCGTTGAGGTCCTGGACCAGGTCACTGACGAGCGGCCGGCCGGCGGTCACCCGCTGCGTGCCTTCGCCCAGGCAGCCGCCCTTGGGGAGCTCCCGGCCGGCCACCGAGGCAGACGACGACCCGCCCGCGGAGGCGCCTGGCCGCCCGGCGTACCCGCCCGTCAGAACGAGACGTTCGGTCTCGTTCATCGACGCCGACGCCTGCCGACGCGCCTCGCCCTCGTCCTTGAAAACAGCCGCATCGCCGGCGGGGTGATATCCGCGCTCGGCCGCGAGTTTGGCATCGTGGATGCCGTAGCGCAGATCGGTGCGGGAGGCGGGACCGAAGGCGGTCAACGGCGGGCCCGCGGTGTACCGGTAGCCGTAGCGCTGCATGCACTGGTCGGTCAACAGGTTGATCGCCTTGCTGATCTGCCCGATCTCGGCGTCCGTCGGCCGGTACGCGTCCAAACCCAAGGACAGTGGGACCGGGTCGGGAATGGGCGGCGCCGGGCGTTCCGCTGGCACGGACACATCCGTATGCGGGGCCGCGACCGCATCCGGCGACGCACTCTGGCAGGCGGCCGCCGCGGTCATCGAGCCCAGCAGGCACACCGCAGACAGCAGGCGCCGGGCATGGCGCGGGAACAGGTGCACGAACGACGCCCTTCGGGTTGGTGGTTCCGGTGCCCCGCCCCACGGCGGGGCACCATTGCCGCAACGCGGGGGAACAAGATCGCCCCGCCACCGGACGGCCGCGCTTCGGCGCTACCGCCTACGCGCGGAGGCCATCGTTGCTACGAGAACCACTGGAACGAGGCGTTGTTGTTCTTTATGGTCGGAGACAGGTTCCGGGTAGTCTGGCGCATCACGATGTCCGAATTTCCCTGGAACCAGCTGTTGTAGTAGACGCGGGCGTACTCGTGGAAGATGTCGTGGTTCGAGACGGAGGCCGCGTTGTTCTTCACGTTCTGCCCCGCGCCGCTGTACCCGGGGCAGAACGTCGCCGGGCCGGCGCTGGTCGAACCCAGCTCACCGAGCTGGTTGAAGTCGCCTTCGGCGTAGCCGAAGTAGCGCATGGCGCCGGCAAGGTTGGAGTTGTAGAAGAACCCCATGTCGAACCCGCTGTAGCCATAGCAGACGGCGTCTGTCCCCGCGTAGCCCGACCAGTTGCGGACATCGGCATTCGCGGGTGACGCCGTGAACATCACCGCCGCCGCCCCGGCAGCCGCCACCAAGGAAACAACTCGCTTTGCGCGCACCAAGACCCCCACTTAACTTGCGTTCGTCAAGGAAAGTGAACGAGAAGAAGCCTGACGTCTGAGATGGCCGTACCGGCGCAAAGAGGCGCGCGCCATGCGGCGCGACGGAGAATCCCGCAACGAAAGCGTCTTCTAGTGCGACGAGGCAAGGGCAATGCTGAGCGCCCCACCACGCCGTGAATCCCCAATGCCAGCCGCTGAGGCGGCCGCAATCAAACTATTCATGTGGAGGCTGCCGCTGTCAAGGAAGGTGCGGAATATTGCTGGCAGCAGGTTCGCGCGGCGATCAGCGGGTGGTGGCGCGCCTGAAAGGCCGGCCATGTTTCGCACTCGAAACCGGCAGTTCGCAATAAACCTGCCTCAAGTGCAATACCGGCGACTTTGGCGGGTCAAGCTTTGCCCTATTTCGTGGACACTTGCCTTCTATGGCACCAATCCCGGGCTATCGTGGCATCTGAAACTCGAAGTCGGCAGGGCCGAGATGGCCGAGGGCGGAGCAGCGTCGGCGCCGGTTGTACCAGGCCGGCCCGGAGAGCACGTCCCGCGAGCTGCGACCGGGTCAGCCGGCGTGGACCGTGTCGAAGGGTACGTCTGCGTTCACGGGTGGATCTTCGAAGGGGTGGTGGTGGACGTTCACCCCATCGGAGGCCCGCACCTTCGGTACCTCGGCGTGGTTCAAATCCTGCCCCCGCTACCAAAACCGGGCCCGATGCGCTGAGACGCACCGGGCCCGGCCTGCCGAGCAGACTCGCCTCACGTCAGCCCGACCCGCCCGGCGCCAGAGCGCCGGGCTGCCGGGTGGCGGGGTGGTCCGGTCAGGCCGGGCAGTTGCCCAGGATGACCTTGCCGCCCGACTGCGAGGCGGTGGCCGGATCGACCATCAGGCACAGGTTCGTCCACTGGTTGATGAACCGGTAGGCCGCCTGGTCGGCGAGATTGGTGGGCATGATGTTCCACATCTGGTTGCCGGAGAACCAGCGGGTCTCGCAGGGCCACCAGAACAGCTGGGTGCCGGCCGGCGGGGGAGTCCCGTTGTTGTAGGGGGCGGTCAGACACTGGCCGTTGTTGGCCTTGATCCAGAAGTAGCCCATGCTGTCGAAGGTGGACGGCTTGGCGGCCTGCCACTGGTGGCTGCCGGGCGGGGTGCTCTGGCAGGTCCGCTGCTGCACCACACCGCCCTGCCCGGAGCTGTCGAACTCCGGCCCGCGGGTCATGCACCGGCCGTACTTGCTGTCCACGTACGTCTTGTCGGCCTTGACCACCCAGATCGCCGGGCTGCTGTTCCTGGCCTCGTAGTACCTGTTGCGGGCGATGATGTCCTCCACCAGCGCCCAGCCGGGGAAGTCCATCATGACGATGCCCAGCCGGTTGCCGCCGCCGCCGTTGAGGTAGTTCATCAGCCGCACGTTGACGCCGTCGACCCAGACCAGGTCCTTGCCGTGCAGGACGCCGTAGCCGCCCGCGTACTCGGAGGGGACGAGGTTGAAGGGTGCCCGGGACGCGGAGGTGTAGGTCACGAAGGTCTGGTTGGCGGGAGCCGAGGCGGCCGCGGCGAGGTTCTTGTTGACCAGGCTCCACTTGGCCGGGGCGTCGGCGGCGTTCCAGGTGTCCTCGGTGTGGTCCTCGAAGCCGTTGAGGCCGTAGGAACCGCCGTTGGCGGCGTTGAAGACGGACAGCACGATCTTGCCGCGGGCCTGGCCCAGCGTCGGCGGGTCGCTGCGCTTGCCGTTGTTGTAGAACAGTCCCGCGTACTGCTTCGCGTACGCGTCGAAGAGGGCCGTGTGGCTCGCCGTCGGGTGGTCGTCCGAGCAGCTGAAGGTGGAGCCGTCGCACTCGGCCCGCAGCCGCATCAGGACGGTCTCGCCGCGGTGGGCCGAGAGGAAGGCCTTCGCCTTGGTCAGGACGTCGTCGAAGTTGGCGTTCTGGTAGTAGGGGCCGTGGTGGATCACGAACTTGTCGTTGATGATGCGGACCCGGATGTCGATTGCGCGGATCCCGCGGTCCAACTGCGCGGTCAGGGTCGCCGCGCTATCGCCGAAGTCCTGCTGAGTCTGGGTGTTGGAACCCCCGTGCAGGGAAAGCGTCTCGTGCGTGCCGGGAATGGACATCGCCGTCAGCGGTGTGGTCGCCCCCACCTTGCCCATCCAGTCCTGCTGGGTGGCCGAACCGAGGTTCCGGAAAGCGTCGCGGTTGTCCTTCCCCGCGGCCAGGGCGGCGTGCGGTGCGGCCAGCGGGGCCACGGCCAGGGCGAGGGTGGCGACAGCGGTCACCGTCGCGGTCCGGGCCAGACGGCGCAGGCGCCGCAGGGCGGCACCTGACGGGCGGACGGACCTGGCGGGGGTGTTGAGCATGGTCACCTTTCGCGGTTGGGGACGGCCGTACTCGTACGGCCCCCTGATGCTGGCCCGGGCGACGGCTCCAGGGGTAGAGCCGCCGGGGCACGATGGTGGCGCCGAAAGGGCAGGCGGGTCGGGCACCCTGACGCCCGCCCCGCTGGTGTGGATTGTCGTGAGGACAGCAGCGGGGTCTGCCGTGGAGTGGCAGTGGGTCTGTCAGGGGAGGTGTCAGTTGGAATGACAAGGGCGAAAGTTGGGACCGCGGACCAGGACTGTCTCGGCGAAGAGACGCTGTGTCGGCTCCCGGCTCGCCGGAGAAGATCATCGCCGCGGCCGAGAGTCTATGTTGGGGCACAAGCAACCCGATCCCGATTGGCACTGGTCAGATGGCTTACAGCTCCAACACCGTCCCGGCTCGCTCATGCTCGATCGCGCGGTGGCCACTGCCCGCCACCATGGCGGCCCTGACCGTCCCGATCGGACTGGCCTGCACCGTCTACGCGTTCTGGGCCCATCGCCACTACGTTGACGGACTGCTGTGCGTCCCCACCCCCGCGATACCCGTGTCCGCGCAGGTCGCCGCATGGGCCGGCCCTGCCATCGGCATCCTCGCCGCGCTGTTCCTCGCCAGGCTGCTGTGGGCCGCGCCGCGGGGCCAGAACACCACGGCACGGCCTCTCAAGCCACTGATGATCACTGCGCTCGTCATCGACCTGTTGCTCATCACGCCGGAGGTGGCCAACCTTCACTCGGTGCTTCCGGACTTCGAGCCGCACAAGGTCACCGCCAGCTTCTGCAAGCAGGGTTACAGCTACTGAGATCCGCGAGCCCGTGGGCACCGGATTCGAACGCAGGCCGTACCGCCCCGTTCGCGGCCGCCAGGCTCGCCCTGCGCGAGGCCCACTGTGCCAAGTCAGCCGGGGCGCGCACGCCGAGCCCTGACCTCTGCACCGCGCCGCCCCGGCCTTCTCGCTCAACCCCGCCGTCAGGCCTGGTCGCCGCCCCCCGAACGGGCGGTGACCAGGCCGGACTCGTACGCCGCGATGACCGCCTGGGCGCGGTCGCGCACGTCGAGCTTGCCGAAGAGGCTGGTGATGTGGTTCTTCACCGTGGAGTGACTGATGTTCATGGCCCGGGCGATCGCGGCGTTGTCCAGACCGGCGGCCATCAGCCGCCACACCTCCACCTCGCGGGGTGTGAGCTCCCCCGCCACGACCCCGGACGGTGGCAGGACACCGAGCGGCGTCCGGACGTAGGCGGAGATCAGCCGGGTCAGCAGTCGCGGCGCGACCACGGCCTCCCCGGTGTGGACGGTGCGGATCGCCGTGGCGAGGTCCTCCGGCGAGACGTCCTTGGGCAGGAACCCGTACGCGCCGGCGCGCAGCGCGGCCACCACGTACTCGTCCATGTCGAAGGTGCTCAGCGCCAGGACCCGGCATCCGGGCAGCGTGCGGGCCAGCTCCTCGGTCGCGGCGACCCCGTCCAGGACGGGCATCCGGATGTCCATCACCACGACGTCGGGGCGCAGCCGCTGGGCGAGCGCGACGGCCTGCGCGCCGTCCTCCGCCTCGCCCACCACCTCGAAGGCGGGGTCCGGCGAGAGGATCAGTGACAGGCCACGCCGGACCAGCGGCTGGTCGTCCACGATGAGGACCCGGATCCCGGGCGTTACGGTCGTCACCGGCACACCGCCTCCCCGCGCAGCCCGCCGCCGACGCGCTCGGTGCGCTCCCCGCTCTGGACGGCAGCCTCGGCCGTCTCCTCCGCCGCCAGCGGCAGCTCGGCCACCACGGCGAAGCCGCCCTCCGGCCGCGGCCCCGCCTTCAGGGTGCCGCCGTGCAGGGCGACCCGCTCGCGCATGCCGATCAGGCCGTACCCGCTCCGCACCGGTTCGTGCCCCGCGTCCTGGGACGGCACGCCCCGGCCGTCGTCGCACACTTCGACGGTGATCCCGTCCGCGCGGTAGGTCAGCAGGACGGACGCGCTGGCCGGCCCCGCGTACTTGCGCGCATTGGTCAGGCCCTCCTGGACGATCCGGAACACCGTCAGGCCGACGGTCGGCGGCAGTGGCCGACGCGCCCCGCGCATGCTGAACGCGGTCGGCAGCCCGGCCCGGCGGGACTCGTCCACCAGCCGGCCGAGGTCGTCCACCCCGGGCTGGGGCGAGGCCGGGGCGGCGTCCGGTTCGTCACCAGCCCGCAGGACGTGCAGCAGTTGGCGCATCTCGCGCAGGGCCAGCCGCCCGGAGGACTCCAGGGTGACCAGGGCCTCCCGCACCACCTCCGGGTTGGCGAGATTGGCGCGGGCGCCGCCGGCCATCAGCTGCATGGTGGTGATGTGGTGGGCCACGATGTCGTGCAGCTCCCGCGCGATGCGGCGGCGCTCCTCGGCCACCGCGCGATCGGCCAGCAGCCGGCGGTTGGCGTCCACCTCACGCTGCCAGCGGGCGACCGTGAGGCCGCCGCCGGCCACCAGCGCGGCGGAAGCGGCGGCCGCGATGCCCGCCTCCGCGGAGGGCACCGGGAAGCCGCTCTGGCTCAGCATCGTCACCAGCGCCGTTGCCGCGGCGGCGCCCGCGGTGACCGGCCAGGAACGGTTCCGGGCGACCGAGTACACCGCCACCGTCAGGACGGCGCCGAAGTGGATGCCCATCGGGGTCGACAGGTCGATCGCGGACTGGAGCACCAGGACGGCGGTGAGCGCCTGCACCGGGTGGCTGCGCCGGGCGAGTAGCGGCACGCCCGACAGCACGAGCAGGACCAAGCCCGGCACGCCGACGCCGCGGGTGCCCGCCACCTCGCTGACGAGCAGGTGGGTGAGCAGGTCCAGCGTGCTGCTTCCGACGGCCGTCAGCGCGTCCGCCTGGGTCCACGGCAGGCCGTCCGTGCGGTTCTGCGGCACCTCGTCCGCCGCCGCGCCGGGGTGTTGACGCCCGTCCATCCTCATCCTCCCGGCCGACCAGCGTTGATGCCTCATTCTGGCACCGGCCCGCCCGGCCCCGGATGGTCCCTCCGGCCGAGGGCGGGCGGACAGACCAGGAGCACGGTCCTGGTTCCGGCCCGCCGGGGGACCGGGGGCCCTGGCTCGGATCGTCCGCTGCCCGGACGCCCGGCATCCCCTTCGCCTGATGGGCTGGGAGCCTGCCGGGAACCCCCGGCGACAAGGCCGACGTTCGCGTCCATCAGCCGGAGGGCACCGTGATCCGCGCACTGACCAGAAGCTCCACCAGACACGCCTGGAAGGTCATCGCCCTCTGGGCGGTGCTGGGACTGGCACTGGGTGCGCTGAGCCCGACGCTGCTCGGCCGGGTCACCCAGACCCAGACCGGTGACTTCCTGCCGAAGAGCTACGACTCGGCCGCCGCCCTGCGGATCGCCGAGGAGGAGTTCGGGGTGAAGCCCGACGCCACCACGGTCACGGTGCTGGTCGCCCGGAGCGACGGCAAGGCGCTCACCGACGGCGACCGGCTCCGGATCGAGGCCGAGGCGGCGGAGCTCGGCAAGCGCCGGGTCACCATGCCGAGGGAGGAGGACGAGCCGGCGTTCCTCAAGCCCGACCGCTCGCAGACCCCCCGGGTTGCCCCGGCGATGACGGCGCCCGACCGGAGCTTCGAGCTGCTCTCCGTCGAGCTGACCGGCAGTGCCGCGGACGAGGGCGTCCAGAAGGTCTACCGGACCTTCCGGGACTCCGCCCGTGCGGAGTTCGCCGCCGCCGGGATGCGCACCGGATTCACCGGCGGACTGGCCGAGGCCGCCGACAGCGCGGACGACAACCGGGTCGCCGCGCTGATCGGCAGCAGCCTGGTCACCGTGCTGATCGTCCTGCTCAACGTGCTGGTGTTCCGCAGCGTGCTCGCGGCCGTGCTGCCGCTGCTCGCGGTCTCCCTGATCGGCGGCGTGGCCGCGGGAGCGGTGGCCGGCACCGCGACGCTCACCGGCCTGCGGTTGGACGTCTCCACCCCGGGCCTGATCTCCGTGGTGCTGCTCGGCATCGGCGTCGACTACCTGCTGTTCCTGCTCTTCCGGTTCCGCGAGCACCTGCGCGCCCGGCCTGACCAGCCCGCCCGCGAGGCGGCGGCCGAGGTGTCCGGCCGGGTCGGCACCGCGATCACCTCGGCCGCGCTGACCATCGTGGCCGCCTTCGCCACCCTGGGCGTGGCGAGCTTCGGGCAGTTCCGCTCGCTCGGCCCGGCGATCGCCGTCGCCGTCCTGATCATGCTGCTGGGCAGTCTCACCCTGATGCCGGCCCTGCTCGCCGCCTGCGGCCGCAAGATGTTCTGGCCCTCCCGCAGCGTGGACCGGGAGCCGCGGGCGGGTGCGGCCGCCCGCTACGGCGCCTTCGTCGCCCGTCGCCCGACGGTCCTGCTGTTCGGCTCCCTTGCGCTGCTCGGCACCCTTGCCGCCGGGATGACCGGGATCCGGATGGACTACGGCCAGGGAGGCGACTCCGGGACGGCGGCCGCGGCCACCGCCAAGGAGATCGCACGCGCCCTGCCGGCCGGCGTGTCCGACCCGACCACCGTCTACGTCACCGCAAACGACGGCGGCACCCTCGACCCCGCCCGGCTCGACGGCCTCTCCCGCGCCCTCGCCAAGACCGAGGGCGTCGGCCAGGTCGGCGGCACCGCCCTGAACGAGAACCGCCACGCCGCCCGGATCGACCTCTTCCTCACCGCCGACCCGCAGAGCGCACGGGCCCGCGACCTGGCCTCCGGCCCGGTCCGCGCCGCCGTCGCCGCCCACACGCCCGCCGGGACGAGCGCCCACGTCGGCGGCACGGCGGCGATCTTCGCCGACATCTCCGTCGCCGTCGACCACGACCTGACGATCGTCTTCCCGGTCGCCGCCGTCCTCATCGCCCTGATCCTGCTGCTCCTGCTGCGCAGCCTGCTCGCCCCGGTGGCGCTGATGCTCGCCGTCGGGCTCGGCTTCGCCGCCACCCTCGGCGCCGCCACCCTGCTGTTCCAGCACGTGCTGGACGAGCCCGGCGTCAACTTCACCCTCCCGCTGGTGCTGTTCCTGTTCGTCGTCGCGCTGGGCACCGACTACAACATCCTCATCACCGACCGGATCCGCGAGGAGATGCACCGCCCCGGCCCGGCCCGCGCCGCCGTGGCCCGCGCCGTCCGCCACACCACGCCCGCCGTCGCCACCGCCGGCCTGGTCCTGGCCGGCTCCTTCGCCACCCTCGCCACCACCCCCGGCAGCGCACAGATCGCCTTCGCGCTGACGCTCGGCATCCTCCTCTCCGCCGTCGTCCTCTCACTCGCCCTGGTCCCGGCCCTGGCGACCCTCCTCGGCCGCGCCCTTTGGTGGCCCTTCCGCCCCACCCGCCACCACACCGCCACCGCCCCGACCCCGCCCCCGACTCACGTCCTCGTCCCCTGACCGCCCCACTCCCGACCGGGCCTCGGCCTGCCCGGACACCCGAGGAGGCCCGGCCCCGAGGGCCGGGCCTCCTGATCGGAGGCGGGCGCGCCGCCCGGCGGCCGACCGGGACGACAAGGGCCGGGATGTGCTGCCCGGCCCCGGTCGGCCTTCCCTGCTCCGAGGGCGTGCGGCTGCTTCCTGCCAACGATCGCCTCGTCCCGCCGAAACCTCGAGGGGGTCGGGGAGGCCTCGTCGTGGCTGCACAGTTCTTGTCGGAACGGCCGCCGGCGCACCAGGAGTTCAAGGACGGATCGCTCCTGTGTGTGAACGTTCCCGACGAAGTCGATTGCCTCCGCGTCTTTGGCGGGGCGACTGACCCGATCGACCCGCAGGTGGAGACCGCCGAGCAGGTGCGCGACCGCGTGCTGCAGGCCGCCCGCCACATCCCGGCGGACCGGCTCGGCACCTGCGACGACGCCGGCTTCTCGCCGTTCGCCGATGCGCCGGAGCCGACGGGTCTGGTGGGTCGCTCGTCCGGGTGACCGTCTTGGGCGGGTCGCGGATTGTTGTGACACGAAGCGTTGAGGATGCGAGGCAGTCATGTCCCCGCCGGCGCGTCGCGGACCCCGTAGGGGCCGCTGCCGTGCGCAGCAGAGCAGTAAGGAGCCGGCCTTGGCCGAGCAGAGCATCGAGCAGGACTTTCCCGTCTTCACGCTTGCCGATCCGATCGCGTCCCCGACGCCGCTTCCGTACCCGGTTCCGCCGGCGGACGAGGAGTGGCCGCTCCCGGGCGGCTTCGCCCGTGTCTACTACGGCGAGGGCACCAAGGGCGTCGTGCGCCCGGTGATCATGGCGGACGGGTTCAACCTCGGCCCCAGCGACCTGGACTGGTTGTACGCCGGGCTCGACCGGGACTTCCCGCTGATCACCAAGATGCGCCAGCGCGGCCGCACCGTCATCCTGCTGGGCTTCGAGGAGCGCACCGCCTCCATCCTCGCCAACGCCCAGACCGCGCAGGCCGTCATCATGCGCACGATCGCCGAGCAGCTGGGCGACGCCCGCCTGATGGTCGGCGGCTTCAGCATGGGCGGCATGATCACCCGCTACGCCCTGGCCAAGCTGGAGGTCCAGCGCATCGACCACCGGACGGCGGTGTACTTCTCCTGGGACAGCCCGCACCGCGGCGGGGTGATCCCGATCGGGCTCCAGGCGTTCGCACACTTCATCCCCACCCTGCCCGGTGTCACGCACCCGTTCGCTCAGCAGATGAACAGCCCGGCCGCCCGGCAGATGCTCTGGCGGCACTACGACAGCGGCAGCGGCGAGGTCCGCGTCGACCCGATGCGCACCGAGTTCCTGGCCGAGCTGAAGCGCGTCGGCGGCTGGCCGCGGATCCCCCGCCTGCTGGCCCTCGCGAACGGCACCGGCACCGGCACCGGCCTGGACGTGCCGCCCGGCGAGATCGCGCTGAAGAGCACCGGGAAGATCGGCTTCCCCGGCACCACCTTCCACACACAGGCCGCCGGCTCCGGCATCACCGTCGCCGAGCTGAAGCGCCTGCTGCCCCCGGCCGCCAAGACGATCACCACCAGCGACTTCCCCGAGCTCGACGGTGCCCCCGGCGGCACCCTCGCCTCGTACCAGATCGTCGCCGACGCCCTGAAGAAGAGCGGCGGCACCGCCGACCTGCGCCACCCCGAGATCTGCTTCGTCCCCTCCGTCAGCGCCGTCTCCGTCCGCGACATCGACAAGCAGGACGACCTCTACACCGCGATCGACAACCTGCCCCCGGACGAGAGCGACCTCGACGACTTCATCTGCTCCTCCGCCACCACGCCCCACACCGCCATCACCGCAGAACTCGGCGACTGGCTCCTCGACCGCCTCCCGGACTGACCACCGACCCGCACCCGCCGGGGGCGTTCCGTGGGTACCACTGACCGGCGACCCAGAACCACATCAGCCCCCGTCCAACAGGTGGCCCGGCCGCTGCGCCCGACAGAGCGCGGCAGCCGGGCCACCCGGCGCTGTCCGGCCGCGGCCGAGTGCGGCGAGCCGGTCGCCGGTCAGGGGCCCCGCCGGTGCCGGTGACCACATCCGGGCACGCGAGCCCGGGCCGGCCACCACCCTGTCGCCCCCTGCTCGACGACGAGGACCTGACGGTCCGCCACGCCTGCGTCTTCACGGCCCTCCCCCTGGTCGAGCACCCTCAGCCGGCACCGCACCGTGCCCTCCTTGCGCTCGGCGAAGCGGTGGGTGACGGCCCCGCGGGCCTCACCTTGGCGGATTCCTTGATGACCGGCGCCCGGAGACCTTGGTGACCCTGCGGACACCTTGGTGGAAGGGCCGGCCTTGATGCTGCCCGCCCCGCACCGCTTCGGCTGCGCGCGGGTGTCGCCCTGGCGCCCGGGCGCAGGAGGTTCACGGCGTCAAGCCTTGCCCGGCGCGCCCGTGGTGCCGAGCAGTCTGTCCACGAGGAGTTCGGGGTAGCCGGTGGCCGGTGGGTCGATGCCGAAGATGGCCCGCAGGTAGAACGGTGCGATGAGCTGGTCGAGGATCTGCTCCAGGGGTGGGGGGGTCTCGCCCCGGGCCGTGGCTCGCCGGCGGATCTGCTCGATGGAGTGCATGCGGCGCCGGAAGTGCTGCGCACGCTCGTCCTGGGCCTGGGGGCTGTTCGGCATGGACAGGACGACTGCGCGTACGAGGGCGCGTCCTTCGGGTGTGCGGATGCTCGCGACGCTGGCCTCGGCCCAGGCGAGGAGGTCGCCGCGCAGGGTGCCGGTGTCGTTCAGCGGTGAGTCGCGTTCGAGGCGGGTGGTGACCATGTCGGCCAGGAGTGCGTCGAGGCTGCCCCAGCGCCGGTAGACGCTGGTGTGGTTGACGCCGGCGCGTTGCGCGATCGCGGGGATGTTGAGGTCTTCGCCCGCCGGGTCGGAGAGCAGGTCGATGACCGCCTGGTGGACGGCCGCGCGGACCTGCTCGGGGCTCTTGCGGATGCGTGTGGTCGGTTGCTTCGAAGTCACCCCCACATCGTAAGCACAGATGTTTGCTTAGTGCGCCCGGAGGGGCTACTGTCTTCATCGCAAGCACAGATCCGTGCTTACCGTCTCCGAGGAGAGTGTGTGCGATGAAGCAGCTGCTGTTCCCGAACAACATCCAGTTCTGGTACGAGACCCTGCGGTCGATGAGTCACATCGCCTATGGCGGCGCGGACTTCGGCGAGGTCGTCGCCACCGGCGAGCGCATCGTCGAGGGCGACTACGACAGCTGGTACACCGAGTGGATGGCCACCGCCGACCGGGTGTCCCGGGAGGCCGAGAAGGCGCTGGCGGCCGGTCACCAGGTGAGTGCCCGGGACGGGTTCCTGCGGGCGTCGAACTACTACCGGTCGGCTGAGTTCTTCCTGCACGGCCACCCCTGCGACCCGCGACACGACCACGCCTACGACCGCAGCGTGGCCTGCTTCCGGGCGGCGGCCGGGCTGTTCACCCCGATCATCGAGCCGGTCGAGATCCCGTACGAGGACACCACCCTGCCGGGCTACCTGTACCGCGTCGACGACTCCGGGACCCCGCGGCCGACGCTCATCATGCACAACGGCTTCGACGGCACCGCGGAGGAACTGCACTTCTTCGGCGCGATGGCCGGCGTCGAGCGCGGCTACACCGTGCTGGTCTTCGACGGCCCCGGCATGCCCGGGCCGCGCCACCACGAGGGACTGGTCTTCCGCCCCGACTGGGAGAACGTCATCACCCCCGTCGTGGACTTCGCCGAGACCCTCCCGGAAGTCGACAACAGCCGCATCGCGCTCCTCGGCATCAGCATGGGCGGCATCCTCGCCCCCAGGGCCGCCGCATTCGAGCACCGCCTGGCCGCGCTGATCGCCGTCGACGGCCTCTACGACCTCGGCCAGACCTCCGTCCGCAACATCCCCGGCACCCGCGCCGAGGCCGAGCGGCTCCTGCGCGCGCAGTCCGCTCCCGAACTCGACGCCGCCCTCGAACAGATCATGACCAAGGACCCGATCGCCCGCTGGGCGATCAACCACGGCATGTACGTCATGGGCGTCGACACCCCCCGCGCCTTCAACGCCTCCTACCTCGACTACACCCTCGCCGGCGGCATCGCCGAACGGATCCAGTGCCCCACCCTCGTCTGCGACGCCGAAGACGACATGTTCTTCAAGGGCCAGCCCGAACAGCTCTACGACCACCTCACCTGCCCCAGGACCCTCATGGTGTTCACGGCCGAGGAAGGCGCCGGCGCCCACTGCCACCCCGGCGCCATGCGCCTGACCCAGGCCCGCATCTACGACTGGCTCGACGACACCCTCGCCACCACCAGCGCCTGAGGCCTCGGCCCACCTCTCATGACCCGCACCGGCATCGAGGCCGCTCTCACCGACCTGCTCCTCGACGTCGCCGAAGGTCCGCTCGTGCTACGTCCTGGCGCCCGGCAGGCGGGTCCGGAAGGTGGTGCCGTCGGGTGTGTCCTCGGCGATGAGCGTGCCGCCGTGGATGGCGGCGATGTCGCGGGCGATGGGCAGGCCGAGGCCGGTGCCGCCTTCGTCACGGCTACGTGCGTCATCGAGGCGCGTGAACCGTTCGAAGATCCGCTCCCGGTCGGCGGGCTCGATGCGGGGGCCGTCGTTGGAGACGTCCAGGAGCACGTCGCCGGTCGTGCCGTCGGTGGTCAGCCGCACGGTGACCAGGCTGCGGGCGTGCCGCTGGGCGTTGTCGAGGAGGTTGGTCAGCAACCGTCCCAGCCAGAGCGGGTTGCCGGTGACGGTGATCTCCTCGGGAGCGTGGAGGGCGATCGGATGGGCCCTGGCCGCGCCGGGGGCCGCGGCCGTGCGGACGAGTTCGGTCAGGTTGACCGGTTCGTCGGGCCGGTCGTGGCCCGTGGCATCGAGCCGGGCGAGCAGCAGCAGGTCGTTGGCGAGGACCTGGAGGCGTTCGGTGTCCTGGAGGGCCCCGGCGACGAGGTCGGTGCGCACGTCCGGCTGGGGGTGGGTGAGGGCGATCTCCAGCTGGGTGCGCAGGACGGTGAGGGGGCTGCGCAGTTCGTGGGAGGCGTCGGCGATGAAGCGGCGCTGGCGGGTGCCGGCGGCTTCGAGACGGTCGAGCATGGCGTTCATGGTGTGGGCGAGGCGGGCGATCTCGTCGTCGCTTCGGGGTTCGGGAACGCGGCGGTCGAGGTCGCGGTCGCCGATGGCGGCGACCTCGGCGCGGATGGCCTCGACGGGGCGCAGGGCCCGGCCGGTGGCGCGCCAGGTGAGGAGGCCGACGGTGAGCAGGAGGACGCCGCTGAGGCCGGCGAGGGCGGCGGTGGTGAGGTCCTCGGCGGTGTCGGCGGTGTGCAGGGAGGCGCCGACGCGGATGGTGACCGGGCCGGCGGGAGTGTCGGCGGTGAGGGTGGTGACGCGTTGGTGGTGTTCGTCGCCCAGGACGCCGAGGTCGTAGGTCTCGTGACCGTCCCGGGTGGCGGTGGGGGTGAGGGGCGGGCGGCCCGCGAGGTTCTGGCTGGCGGCCACGACCTTGCCGTTGTTGTTCGTGACCTGGATGAAGTCGGTGCCGTGGTCCAGGGCGAGCTGTGGGGGCAGGTGACCGTCGGAAGCGAGGCGGGCGACGGCCTGGGCCTGTTCCCGCGCGCCGGTCTCGACGGTGCGTTCGAGGTTGACGCGCAGCAGGAGGAGGACGGCGGCGGAGGCGACGAACAGGACGATCGCCACGCTCGCGCAGGCCGCGAGGGTGGTGCGGGCGCGCACGGACCGCGGCGTGAGGCGTTCGAGCAGGGGCGCGATCCGGGGGTGCCGGGTGATGCGGTGCAGCGCGGTGGTGACCCTGCGGCGTGTGCCGCGGGGATGGTCGCCGCGGGGATGGGCGGCGCGGGTCGGGTCAGCCACCGTCGGCCGCCAGCCGGTATCCGGTGCCCCGGACGGTCTGGACGGCGGACCGGCCGAACGGGGTGTCGATCTTGCGTCGCAGGGCGCTGATGTGGACCTCGACGGTGTTGGGGTCGCCGTCGGCGGCGCTGTCCCAGACGGCGTCGAGGATCTCGCGCTTGGAGACGGCTTCGCCGGCGCGGCGGGCGAGGTGGTCGAGGACGGCGAACTCGCGCGGGGTGAGCGGTACGGCGGTGCCGGCGCGGGTGCAGGTGCGGGCGGCGGAGTCGACGACGAGGTCGCCGAGGACGGTGCGCCGGGGTGCACGACTGCCGATGCGCCGGGCGAGGGCCTTGAGGCGGGCGACCAGGACGACGAAGGAGAACGGCTTGGAGAGGAAGTCGTCGGCGCCGGTGTCCAGGGCCTCGGCCTCGTCCCACTCGCCGTCCTTCGCGGTCAGCATCAGGATGCCGGCGTCGCTGCCGACCGCGCGCAGGCGCGAGCACACCCGGTAGCCGTTGAGGCCGGGCAGCATGATGTCCAGCACGATCAGGTCGTAGGCATGATCGGTGGCCCGGGCGAGGCCGGAGAGGCCGTCGTGGGCGAGGTCGACGGTGAATCCCTCGGCGGTCAGCCCGAGCTGCAGGGCCCGGGCGAGCCGGCGTTCGTCCTCCACCACGAGTACACGCATGCTCCCAGGGTGGCAGGTACCGGAGCCGGGAAGCTGAAGGTGTCTTCAGGTCTTCAGCGGGTCTTCAGCATCGCCTCGCCATGCTGGTGCTGTCGTCCGGGCACAGGGTCCGGACCGTGCCACATGATCGGGGTGGGCGTAGTGAGCGAGTCCATGGATGGTCCGCAGCCGCAGCCGCAGCCGCAGCCGCAGCCGCAGCAGGAGACGGGCATGACGGGAGCGGGCCCGGTGAAGCGCGTGCGGGTGTGGCTGGGTGGCCGCCGGGTGCGCTGGGTGGTGCTCGGGGCTGCTGCCGTGGTGGTGGCCGGCGGTGGCATGGCCGCCGTCGCGGAGCACCACGAGGGCGAGGGGCGCGATCGGCACGGCCGCGCGGCAGCCGCCGAGGACGGCCACGAGGGGCACGACTCCCGCAAGGGCCGGGACGGTCGGAACGGCCGTGAGGCGGGCGAGGGCGGTCGCGGGGACCGGTCCGTTCCGGCGCCGCTGCCGTCCACCGACGCGGCGGAGGCGGTGGTCAAGGCCTCGTCGGGCGTTGCCGGCGGCAAGGTCGAGTCGCTGCGGGCGGTCACGGGGCAGGGCGGTGGCCGGGCCTGGCAGGCCGTGGTCGTCGGGCCCGACGGGGTCCGGCACCTGGTCACGGTCGACGGCGCGAGCGACACGATCACCGGCAACACGGTCCTGGGCGGCTGACCACCGGGTGGGCGCGGAGTGAGTGCCTGCGCACGGCGCCCGCTCCCACCCGCCGTCCGAACCGCGCCGCCTCCACATCCTTTCCCGGAAAGGCCCTGTCACGATGTCGTCCTCATCGGTCCTGCTGGCCGTCAACCCCCTGGACGCCGGCTCGCTGCTCGGCGCGTTCGGTGCGCTGGGCATCGCGGTGATCCTGTTCGCCGAGACCGGCCTGTTGGTCGGCTTCTTCCTCCCCGGCGACTCCCTGCTGTTCACCGCCGGCCTGCTCTGCACCACCGGCGCGCACACCGGGCCCCACCTGGACCTCGCCCAGGTCCTGGCCGCCGCTGCCGCCGGCGCCCTCGCAGGCGCTCAGGTCGGCTTCCTCATCGGGCGGCGCGGCGGGCGTGCCCTGCTCGCGCGCTCGCGCAACAAGCGCCTGCACGAGGGTGCGCTGAGGGCGGAGGAACTCCTCACCCGCTACGGGCACGGCAGGGCCGTCGTCCTCGCGCGGTTCGTCCCCGTGGTGAGGACGGTGCTCAACCCGCTCGCCGGCGCGCTCGGTGTCAACGCGCGCACGTTCACCGTGTGGCAGGTGGTCGGCGGCCTGGTCTGGACCCTCGGTCTCGTCCTCGCGGGCTACGCGCTCGGCTCGTCGGTGCCCAACGTCGACCACTACCTCCTGCCGATCGTCGCGGTGGTGGTCGTCGTCTCGCTGCTGCCGCTCCTGCTGGAGCTCCTGCGCTCCCGTCGTCAGGCGAGGGCCCGATGAGCGCATCCGCGGCATTTCCGCTCGCCGTGGACGGCCGTCCACTCGACGGCGGCGTGTACCTGTGGGCCGACCACTGGGCCCAGCACCTGCCCGCGCCGGTGCAGGACGCGATCGCCGCGTTCTCCGCCTACGGCCTGGGGCTCCTCGCGGTTCTGATGCTCTGGGCCTGGTGGGGCGCCCGCTCCGCCGACAGCACCGCCATGGCACGGGCACTGGCCGCCCCGTTCGCCGTCACGGCCGTCTTCGCCGCCGACACCCTGCTCAAGGCGGTCCTGCGTGAGCCCAGGCCCTGCCAGGCCCTCGACGCGGGCCGCACGCTGGAAGCCTGTCCCGGACTCGGGGACTGGTCGCTCCCGAGCAACCACACCGTCATCGTGTTCGCCGGCGCCGCGGTGCTCTGGCGCGTGGACCGCCGCATCGGCGTGCTCGCCCTTCTGCTGGCCGCGGCGATGGGCGTCTCGCGGGTGCTGGTCGGCGTCCACTACCCGCACGACGTCGTGCTGGGGGCGGCGATCGGCGCCGCGGCCGGACACGGGCTCGCCACCCTGGCAGCGCGGGGCCGCAGCCTGGTGGCCCGGGCGCGGTCCGGAGGGCTGAGCTGGTGGCTGACCGCATGACGGAGCGAGGCCGGCCGTTCGTACTCGCCGCCGCCTGGCCTGCCTTCCTGGCGATCGCCGTCGTGGTCGCCGCCCACGACTGGAGACCGTTCGCCTTCGAGCAGGCTGCTGTCGACCGGTGCGTCGCACACCGGCCGCCGGCGGCCCGGACCGCAGCGATGGCCGTCACCTCCCTCGGCACCGGCGTGGCCCCCTACCTCCTCGCTCTGGCCGCAGGCGTCATCGCAGCCCGGACCACGGGATCGCCGAAGCCCCGCCGGACGGTCGTACGGGTGCTGCTCCTGCCCGTGGTGTGGCTGGCGCTGGGACAACTGCTGCGGCAGGGCTTGATGCACGCCTTCGGCCGGCCCCGGCCACCCGAGACGGACTGGGCGTTCACCGCCTCCGGCTTCGCGTTCCCCTCCGGGCACGCCTTCACATCCGCCCTCTGCGCCGGTCTGCTCGCCCTGGCCGTCGCCCGCGCGCGCCCCGTGAGGATCAGGGACGGCGAGCTGCTGGCCTTCGGCCTGGCTCTGAGGGCATGGAGCGGGGTGAGCCGGGCGGCTCACCCCGCACCACGTCCGATGCGTCAGGCCGCCGAGGACGGGAGTCCGCGGCGGGCGAGCGCGTCCGAGGCCTTGGCGGTGGCGTAGAGGGAGACGGCCAGGGCGATCGCGAGGGCGGCGCCACTGGCGAAGAGGGTGCCGGAGGAGACGGCCTTCGGACTGCCGGCCTCGGTCCGGGCCGAGCCGGAGATGAACGGCACCACGACGAGGACGGCCACTCCCAGGATCACCTCGCCCCAGACGACCTTCGGGAAGTGGCGCAGGGTCAGGTGCAGCAGGGAGGTGGTGTCATCGGTGGTACGCGCCCGGACGATACGGGGCATCAGCCAGAACTGGTTGAAGGCGCCCGCGGTCACCAGACCGGAAACCAGGAGGAGCTTGACGAGGAGTGCGATGCCGTAGCCGGTGGTCCAGAGCTGGGAGATGCCTCCGACGTGCTTCCAGCTGAGCCAGAGGCCGGAGACGGTGACCGCGCCCACGCAGACCATGGCGACGAGGCCGAAGCGCCGCCACGTCTCGGCCCACAGCAGGCCGGCTCCGTCGCCGAGGTGCTTGCGGGTGCCGGCGAGCGCGACGAGCAGGGCCAGTCCGCCGAGCCAGACGGTGCCGGCGACGATGTGGGTCTGGCCGAAGACCGGGTTGAGCCATGCGTCGAGGTCGGCCGGCGTCGTGGTCGGCACGCCGGCGATCAGGGTGACGGCCAGGGCGAGCGGAAGGGCGGCGAGGGCGATCCGGTCCGTTTGGCGGCGAACGGCCGGTACGAAGAGGGCGATCAGCGTGGCGGCGGCCGTCACCAGGACGACGTTCTGAACGAGGTAGAGCGTGCCTTGGGCCATCCAGGCTCCCTTGGCCGCCGGAGCCTGCAGGTAGTCCCGGATCCGGTCCGGCGCGAGGGCGTCCCCGAAGGGCATGCCCTTGCCGGCCCGGGCGACGCGGGCGGCGAGCTGGAAGTAGCCCGCGACCAGCAGGACCACGCCGGTCCAGGCGAGGTAGTGCGCTGTGCGTCTACGCAGGACCTCGGCGTCTTCGGACCTCGCTGTCGCGGTCCGCAGTGCCGGGCGGACCGTGGTCGCGTAGGTGACGGTGGCGCCGATCGCCCCGCTGAGGCCGATGAAGTAGCCGGTCTTGGTGAGGATCCGCCAGAGCTGGGGCATGGCGTATCCGGCCGTGGTCGCGGCCAAGGAGGCAGTGTGCATGAGGGTAGGCTAGCCTAAATAAGGTCAGCCTTATGTCGGGTGACCATGATCCGGACGATCGTGGAGTGGATCTGGGCTTCAGCATCCCGCCCGTCGCGGGGTTCGGGCCGATCACGTCGAGGGAGCTGTGGAGGCCCGGCCCTCCGGTGTGCCGGAGGGCCGGGCGGATGTCGGTTCTCTACTCCGAGATTCCGAAGTAGCGGCTGAGGTAGCCGATGATCTCGGGGGCGTGGGGGAGGAGTTCGGGCAGGTGGGCGGCGAGGGCGCTGCGCGTGGCGGCGGCCAGGGCGTCGCTGGTGGTGGCGGCGGGGCGGACGTACGGTTCGAGACGCCTGATCAGCTCGTAGTTGCTGGCGATGTTCTCGGCGCGCATGGCCTTCTCCAGCGGCGGCGCCCCGGGCGGCGGGACGGGCGCGAGCACCCGGCTGACGTACGTGACCCGGTGCAGGACGCGCCAGCACGGCGGCTTCGCCGAGTTCTGGCGGGTCTGCCGCAGGGCGGCGGCGTCGGGGGCGTCGCTGTTCGACAGCCACTGCGGGTCGACGACCTTGTGGTAGAAGTCGTCGAAGTTGGCGCTGTTCTCGCCGAGGTAGAAGCTGAGGAACCGGTAGGCGTCCACCTTGCCCGGCACCAGCACCGGCTTGCCCGCCGCGTCGTAGACGGGCTTGCCGTCCTTGTCGCGGCGCTGCAGGTCTCCGGACGGCGTGCACTGGACGTCGAGGCCGAAGCTGCGGGAGGCGTCCCTGCTCTTGGCCCGGGTGACGGTGAACCCGCCGCCCATGGAGACGTCGGCGTTGGCGGCGAAGCCGATGGGGCCGACGCCGAAGGCGAGCTCGGCGGAGACGCCGACCTTTGCGCTGAAGCTGTAGGAGCCGGAGGTGGTCTCGCTGACGGCGTCGGTGGCCTCGGTGGTCTCGGAGAAGAAGCCGCCCTGGGCCGTCCAGACGTAGGTGTTGACCAGGTCCCGGTGCGAGAAGCCGGTGGCGGTGCTGCTGCTGCCGGCGGTGGGGCGGGGGCCGTCCTGGGTGGCGGTCACGCCCATCGAGCGCAGGGCCTCCTTGGCCTGCGCCTTGGCCGCTTCGTCACTCGTGGTGTGGCCGACCTCGGTCGAGATCGACTCGTAGTAGGCCTGGAGCCGCTGCTGGTCGCGGGTGATCCGGCGCTTGAGCGCGTAGGCGTCCTTCGGCTTGTAGTAGCTGTACTCGCCGTAGCCGGTGGCGGTGGGGTAGTCGGGGTCGGTGACCTTTCCGCGGTCGTCGAAGCCGACCGCGCCGTCGAGGGTGCCCTGCTTGGTGTAGCGGGGGTTGATCGGGAAGTGGATGATGTTCCAGTCCAGCGGGATGTCCGGGTTGGGCATCATCCGGTAGGCGACCAGGGCGCCGGTGTGCGCCAGGCGCAGCGCGAAGATGTCGGCGGTCTGTGACTGGACCAGCGCGATGCCGGTGTTGGCGGGTACGTACCGGCGGCCGACGGTGGAGTTCAGCACCTTGGCGGGGTCCTCGGTGTACCCGGTCAGCGCCAGCTTCGTCTTGCGGGCGGTGTTCTTGCCGACACTGATCTTGGTGTCCTCGCTCCAGCTGTTGGAGCGCTCCACGCTGCCCGTCGCGGAGATCTTCAGGTGGAACTTGGCCGCCGGGAACGCGGTGCCCGCGCCGAGCGGCGCGGCGACCGTCATGATGCCTTGGTCGTTCTCCAGGCCGAGGGAGGCGTTGAACGCCTGGTTGCGGCTGTTCTCCCGGCTGGCGGACAGGCTCTGTACCACCTCCTCGGCCTCGCCGAACTCCACCGAGGAGGCGCCGGCGTAGCCGTCGGACTTGTCGGTGAGGTTCTCGGACGGCACCGGCGGTGCGCCCTCGATGTAGCCCATGAGCTGCGGGTCGAACTGGGCCTGGCCGACCCATTCGGTGATCAGGTCGCCCACCTTGTAGCCGGTGATCAGGTGCCAGCGGCCGTCGCGGACGAAGCCGTAGCAGCGCTTGAGCACGCCGATCGCCTGGCCCTTGGCGTCGTACTGGAGGTCGGCGTACTCGGTGACGCCGGGGGCTCCGGCGATGGTGCTGTGGAAGGGCGTGCGCACGTCGGCGAGGGCCGAGCGCACCTGGGCGGTGTCGGCGGAGACGGGTGCGGTGGAGAGCAGGACGCGCGGCCGCGTCGGGGAGAAGTGCAGGTCGTTGCCGCGCAGGCCCTCGTCGCGCACCGAGGTGGTGCCGGTGTCGGTGGAGTCCCGGTCGAACGGCCAGTAGCCGAGCACGTCCTGCTTGTCCCCGCGCAGGCGGGTGAACAGGTTGTCCGAGATCTGCTCCTGGGTGCGGACGGTGCGCCAGACCCGCACCTCCTCCAGGGTTCCGGTCAGCAGTTCGGTGGGCTTGCCGCCCACCAGGCGGGCGCCCAGGGTGAGTTGGTTGTCTCCCGAGGTGTCGTGGTCGTGGGCGGTCGCCGTGCCCTCGGTCAGCGGCTCGCCGTTGCGGTACAGCCGCAGGATGCTGGCCTTCGGGTCGGGGTCGCGGGTCCAGCGGGCGCCCCGCAGCTTCGCGGGGAAGGAGCCGCCGAGGTCGACGGAGACGTTGCCGGTGTTCTCGTTGAACGGCCAGCAGGCCAGGAGCCCCTTGTCGCGCGGGCCGACCGGCAGCCCGAGCTGGGGGGCGGTGCGCGCGGTGTTCCACAGCCGGACCTCGCACAGGACGCCCCGCAGCCCCCGGCCCATCTCCACCGGGCGGCTGTTGGCCTGGATACCGGTGCCGCCCCACAGGGTGCTGAGGGCCAGCTTGCCGTCGAGGTACAGGTAGACGCGGACGGCCGGTTCGGCCGGCTTGCTCTCGCTCGTCTTGACGGTGTCGAGGGTGTCGGGCTGGCGCTGCCGCACCACGGTCACCCGGTGGAAGGTGCCGGGCTTCACGGTCTCGCCGGAGGTGAACCGGGTGGCCTTGCCGGCGGCGTCGGCGAAGGCGAACTCCAGCCGGCCGTCGCCCAGGATGCTCAGCTGGTAGGGGACGCCCTCCCGGCCGCCGTCGACCGCCGATCCCTTGGAGACCAGGACCGCGGGCTTGCCCAGCTGCTCGACCTGGACGAACGCCTCGATGGTGAGGTCCTCCAGGATGTTCAGCGAGTCCTGGGAGGCCACCGACAGGCCCTCGCCGCCGTCCAGGCGCACCGCCCAGGACTGGGTGAAGGTCGCGGCGACGTGGCCCCACTCGTTGCACGGGAAGCGCTCCGCCGACCGCACCGCCTGGTGGCCCACCCGCGCGACCACCTGGTAGCCCTTGATCGGCGAGGCCGTGTCGTTCGGCCCACCCTCGAACTTCCAGTGGCCCAGCAGTCCGGGCTCCAGGCCGGACAGCCGCTGGAACCGCTGGGAGAGGATCTCCTGCGGGCTGCGGACCCGGTCGAAGACGCGGACCTCGTCGATCTGGCCGTAGAGGGAGGTGCCGTTGAACGGCTGCTGGCCCAGGATCAGCGGCCCGTTGCCGACGTACGATCCCGTGGCGACGTCCTTGGCGACCTCGACGCCGTCCCGGTAGACGAACCGCTCGCGGGTGGCGTTGCGGTACACCACGGCCCAGTGGTGCCACTCCAGGTCGGAGTAGGCCTGGGTGGTGGTCAGGTCGTCGTGGAACATCCCGAAGCCGAAGGAGCCGTTGGGCTCGAAGTGCAGGTGCAGCGTGTGGTCCTTCAGGCCGCCCGCCATGTGGCCGTGGGCCAGCAGCGGCTCCCGGACGCCGCGGACGCTGTCCCGCTTGGCCCACAGTTCGATGGTGAAGTCGCGCCTCGACAGGTCGAGCGAACCGGTCAGCTCGATCTTGGAGTTCCCGAGGAACTGCCACACCGGGAGCCCGGCGGCGGCGAGCGCCAGGGAGTAGTTCGCCCCGTCCGTCCGGCCGTGGACGAGCCGGCCCTGCCCGGTCTCGGGGTGGACCCAGGCCTCCAGGCTCAGGTCGCCGCCCGGGGTGACGGCCTGCTGCTTGGCGGCGGGCAGCGTCAGGTACTGGTCCTTGCCGTCGAACAGGAAGGCGCGGCCGGGCATCTCGGCCCGCCAGCGGCAACCGCGACCGGTGACGGACGCCTTGGCCGTGCCGTTGGGCACGGATTTGACCTCGCCCGTGGTCAGACCGATCAGCCGGGACCCGGCGGAGAGCAGGACGCCGGGACGGCTGGACTCGGCTCGGCCCCAGTCGTAGCTGACGACGCTGACCTTGTCGCCGGGCTTGACCGCGGTGCCCGCCGAGGTGAGGGTGAGGGTCTTGGCGCCGACCGGGGCGTCGGCGGACGCGGCGTAGTTGGTGCTGCCGATGAGCAGGTGGGCCCTGGCCGGGACGCGGACGGTGGTGGCGTCGGTGAACTCCACCGTGCTGCCCGTCACTTTCGCGACCGCGCCGACCGTCACCGGACGGCCGGGGTTCCCGGCCAGCGCGGCAGCCATCTGGTCGGCCTTGCGCGGCAGGGACTTCCAGGTTTCGGTGACCGTCCCAACGGTGACGGTCAGGTCGCAGCGGTCGGGCGCGTCGCCGTCGCCGACCCGGATGGTGCAGGTGTCGAGGGTGACGGCGGGGTCACGGGCGAGGAAGGTGAGCGTGCCGCCGTCCCCGGCCAGCGTCCGGGTGCCGCGGATGACGGCGGTGTCGTAGTACACGGCGAAGAACTGCCCGTTCACCCCGCGGAAGTACAGCACGAGGTTGCCGGTGCCGCTGTCCAGCAGCATCGGCCGGTCGGTGCCCCGGGCGAAGTCGAGCAGGCCGGCGGAGAGGCTCAGGCCGGTGGCGTCCACCGCGAGCAGCGGCATGGCCAGCGTCAGGTCGTCGTCGCCCAGCAGGGCGTTCGACAGGGCGGCCAACTTGGCCTGGGCGTCCTGCAGTTCCACCTGCCGGGCGGTGACCGCGAGCTGCAGCTCGGCGACGCGCTGCTGGGCCGTCCGCGCCCCCTGGAGCTGCGTGCTCAGGGTGTCCATCGCCTGCTTGGCCGGCCGGTACTGCACGTCCAGCCCCGACCGCAGGCCCAGGCTCGTCATGAGGAGCAAACCCGAATCCGCCTTGAGGCATTCGCTCGACTGGACCGGGATGGCGTGGTTGATCGTGGAGGGCGCCCCGAGCGCGAGCCGGGTCTTGCGGTTGACGATGCGGACGTACTTCTCGTCGGAGTTCAGCTCGCCTTCGGTGATCAGCTGGAACTGCTCGAAGTGGTTGCCGGGGATGGGGTTGCTCAGCAGGATCCTGGCGTTCTCCGCCGTCGAGTCGTTCTCGATGCGCAGCCACAGGTTCCCGTCGAAGACCAGCCAGTAGCAGGGCCTGCCGTCCTGGCTCTCGCCGACGGCCTCAAGCCGCCAGGTCGACCTCTTGGTCTCCTCCGGCTTGGTCTCGTCGAAGTACGCCACGCCCCTGGTCGGGTCGTAGCGCGAGCCGAGCAACCAATGCCGCCGGTGCCCGCTCGATGTCACCTGCGGGTTCTTGAGCCTCAGGGTGTAGTCGTAGGCGGTCGGCAGGTCCTTCTCGGCGAGGTAGCGCCGCTCCAGGTCGTCGAACCCCGGCTTCATCCGGTCGTACTGGGCCTGGTACTCGGCCACCTTGCCGGCCTCGCCGGCCAGCTGGGCGATCTGGCGCTGCAGGCCGGCGATCTCCGGCTCCAGCCGCTTGATCCGCTGCTGCTGCTCGCTGATCTCTTCCGAGTCCTGCCCCTTGACCGGCCGCTTGAGCGCCGTCGGGTCCAGCACGTCCGGGGCCTGGGCGAGCCGGCCGTCGCGGCCGACCGCGAAGTCCAGGGTGGCCATGGACGGGCCCTGTCCGTCCTTGGCGACGAACGCCAGCATCACCCGGGCCTGCCGCTTGGCGGGCTTGGGGTCGGGGCGGTACCCGGCGACGACGTTCTCCTGCTGGTGGTAGAGCACGGCCGACATGCCGGACTCGACCGTGCGTCCGGCGAGGGTGAAGCTGTCGCGCCGTACCCCCGGGTGATCGCCCACCGGCGCGTCCGAGCCCGTCCACTCCGCGCCGCCGCGGAGCGTGCCGTGCAGCGCGTTGTCCGTCTGGTCGTAGGCTTTGCCGCCCGCGCCCTCGTCGAAGCGGTAGTAGGCCACCAGGCCGGAATCGTTGCCGATCAGCCGGTGGTTCATCTCCTCGCCGAGCTCGGCCTCCGAGCGGACCCGGTTCCACACCCGGAGCTCGTCGAGGTCGCCGTCGAAGTGGTCGCCCGCGCCGTCCTGGCCGATCAGCGTGTTCACTCCGGTGACCGGGGTGAACGGCAGCGCGCCGCTGCCGGCCGGCTTGCCGTTGACGTACAGCTTCGCGGTCCTGCCGTCGAAGGTGGCGGCGATGTGGGTGTAGACGTCGGTGGGGACGGTCTCGGTGGAGGTCAGCGGGGAGGGCGCGCCGGTGTGGGTGAGGGTCACCGCGCCGGTGGTGTCCACGGCCAGCTGGTACTCCCCGTCGCGGCCGAGCACCGGGCCGTCGTGGGAGGTCGGCTTGACCCAGGCCTCGATCGAGTAGGCCTTGCCCCCGAAGCGCAGTGCGGCCGGATCGCCCAGGTCGACGTGCGGGTCGGTGCCGGTCAGCCGCAGCGCGGTCTCCGCGTGGCCCTCGCCGCCCGTCACCGGGACGAGTTCGCGCCCGGTGAACGGACAGGTGCCCGGGCCGCGCTCGAACACCGAGTCGCGGTAGTCCGCGTCCGGGCTGGTGTAGAAGCGGGTGCCGAGGGTGTTGAACAGGCCCTGGGCGCCCTGCTCGACGTTGAAGCAGTCGACCCGGCCGGTGGCGTCGTTGTGGGCGAACAGCTGCCAGCGCTGCACGTTGCTGATCGCGGTCGGCACGAGCACGGCGGCGAAGCGGCCGCGGGTCAGGTTCCGGACGAAGGACAGCTCCTGGGTCGGCTCGTGGAACGGGCGGCCCTCCATGTCCTCGGTGCCCAGGCTGTCCTTGACCGACTCGGGGAGGGTGGCGTGCCTGCTGCGCTTGAAGCGCACCTCAAGGACGGGCTTGAGCTTGCCGTCGACCAGCAGGAACCGGTCGCACAGCAGGGTGTTGTGCACCAGCGGGATCTTCTCGGTGCCGCTGAGCTCGTAGTCCGTGCGGCCCGGGTCGCCCGAGGAGCCGCGGCCGGTCAGTTTGTGCACCGCGCCGGGGTCCGTCCCGCCGATGGACTGGCGCAGCACCACCACGTACGTGCCGTCGGAGACCACGTGGAACGGGGCGTCGGCCGTCAGCCGCGCCGTCGTGGACAGGAACGGGTCGATCTCGGCGGGCAGCGGCCGCTCGTCGCGGCCCGCCTCCGCCCCGCCGCGCTTGACCGTCGGCATGGCCGTCGGCCCGACGGCGGCGAATCCGACCTCGGCGATCTCCCGGGGGAAGACCAGCTCGGCCGGGTTCTCGCTCCAGTACGCCGAGTCGATCTCGCCCTTGGCCTGCTGGCCGGCCAGGTCCAGCACCGAGTAGACGATCCGGCGGGAGGAGTCCATCGCGAAGGCGATGGTCGTGCCCTGGTGCCGGGCCATGGTCACGTGCCGGTACGACCGGTCTCCGTAGATCTTGAGCAGGGATTCCTGAGGTGCCACTGTTCCCCTCCCATGAGCCTGGACGCCTACCCCGGTTCGTCCCCCGTGCCCGGAGCGGCGGTGAATCCACCTCGTCCCCCTGACGAGGCGTCAGCCAGTCTGGCAGTGGAGCTTCGGTGGAGAGGTCGTGCTGAACTTATCGACGTTGCAGACGACTTGAACGCAACCCTCGGTGGCCGGAATCTCACGTTCCGGTCGTTGGGGCTGGAGAATGTCCGCCAGGCCGGCTCGGGTCGGGGAGCTGGAGGGGCGGGCGGAGAGAGCCCGACCGCTGCGATGTCACCGTGCGGCCGGCGGCAGACAGGAGAGAGTTGTGCGCGACTCTTCGCTGACGCCTACCGGTTTGAGGACAACGATCGCGCAGCGCTGGCCGGCACGGCCCGGGAGCGCTTGGAACACCTCGTCCACCACATGCACCGACAAGCCGACGACGGCACCGCCGCATTCGCCGAGCGCATCGCGGCAGGACACGACGGGCGGAAGAGGGCAGCTCCGACGCTCGGCGGTGATCGCGGAGACTCGAAAACACATTCGGCCCATCCGATCTGCGCCTGATTCCGTCGTGCGTCCTGGCACCTGCAAGGCACGGCCTGCGAGCTTTCGATCATGTGGCTAGCGTTGGTGGTGACGTGCAGGAAGCACGTGTGATTCCCAATCCCGCGAGGTCGGTCCCATGAGCCTGAGCATCCGCAACCAGATCCCCGGTACCGTCACCTCCGTCACCACCGGTGAGGCGATGGCGACCGTGAAGGCCCGCCTGGACGGTGGCCAGGAGATCACCGCGGCCGTCACCGCGGACGCCGTCAAGGACCTCGGCCTCGCCGAGGGCACTGCCGTGCGGGCCATGGTGAAGTCCACCGAGGTCGCGCTCGCGACCGGGTCGGTGGCCGGTCTGAGCATCCGCAACCAGATCCCCGGCACGGTGGTCGACGTGGCGGCCGGCGCTGCCATGGCGACCGTCAAGGTCTCGGTCGCGGGCGGCGAGCTGACCGCCGCCATCACCAAGGACGCCGCGACCGAGCTCGGTCTCGCGGCCGGCTCCTCGGTCGTCGCGCTCATCAAGTCCACCGAGATCTCGCTCGCCACGGTCTGACCCGGTCGGTGCCCGGCGGCCGGGAGCCCGTGAGGCTTCCGGCCGCCGGGGCCTTGTCCGGCCGATCATGTGCGGAGCCGGGTGACGAGGGCGGCTGCGGTGACGGTCCCGAGGTGGACGTATCCGCGTTCGTCGTATGCGGGTTGCGACTGCTCTGGTGTGCCTGGTTCTCTTCGATCGCGGGGCTTCCGGCGGCGCGGCCACACCTCGGCTGTCCTCAGGAACCAAGACTGAACGCCAAGCTCAGCCGACCAGGCGGAACTTGGTGGTCGGTACGCCCTGGATGCTGGCGCAGTCCAGGTTCGAGGTGGTGGCGCTGTAGGTCCAGCCACGGGGGACGTCGCACGCCCACATGCCGTTCACCGGCGTGCGCAGGTGGAAGGTGGTGGAGGGGATGCCGCTTGCGTACGACAGGTTGCAGGAGGTGCTGCGGCCGACGTAGTCATAGGTGAAGGCCGGGGTGCCCACACACGCGGTGAGACCGTCGACCGGTGTGCGCAGGTGGTAGGCGTTGGAGATCACGCCGGACATCTCGCTGCACGCGTAGCCCCAGGAGATGGAGTCGTAGACGAAGGCCGGCGTGCTGATACAAGCGGTCAGGCCGTCAACGGGCGTGCGCAGGTGGAACTGCGGAGAGTTCCAGCTGCCGCCGCCGCTGCAACTGCGGTTCATGGACACCTGGTCGTAGACGTAGCCGGCCGGGACGTCGCAGGCCCACACGCCGTCCAGGCCGGTGGAGGTGGTCGTGGTGGCGGAGGCGGGTACGGTGGCGGCCACGCCGGAGAGCAGCAGCGCCAGCGCGGCGAAGGCCGCGAGCAGGGCGGATCGGACGGTTCGTGCGACGGACATGGGTCTCCTTCGGTTGGAGGAGCTGTCGGTGGGTGCACGGTGCCGGCGGCGGAGATCGCGGGTGAGCGTTCACTGCCGCCGCTGACGGTTCTAGCACGCACGACAGGCCTCCGTTCTGATGATCCGCCCCGGACGATCATTCCGTCACCCGCCGTCTACGCGCCTGCGTGCGGTTCCGCCGGTTCATGTCGGCAGATCGGGCGACCCGGCCGCTGCCGCGTCGTCCGTCCGTGCCGCGGTAGGGACAGCCACAGGACGGATACGCCTGCTGGCCGGACTGCGGCACGAGGGTGACCGTACGTAGCGTGGGCGACATGAAACCCACATACCAGGCAGGCAGATTACGGTCCGCGCTTCGTCGGCTGAGCGCCGGGGCGGTCCTGGCCGTCGTGGCCGCTGCGACCGTGACGGCGGGGGCCGCATCGGCGGACACGGTGCGCCGTGGCGATCGTGGACGTTTGGTTTCCGCTGAACAGACGACCACCCTGGCCACGAAGGAGGACGTCGCCGCGGCACTGGCCGCCGCCAGGTTCGACGCGAGCACGGCCCGGTTCGGAGTGGACGCCTACCGGCTGGTGTACCGAACCGTGGACCCCGGCGGTCGGCCGATCACCGCCAGCGGGCTGTTGGTGCTGCCCCGCGGCGGCGAACACGAGTTGCGGACGGTGTCATTCACCCACGGCACGACCAGTTACCGGTCGGACGCCCCCTCCGCGATGGTCAAGGCGGGGTTCGTGTCCTCGCCCGCCCTCACGTACGCGTCCGCCGGGTTCGCCGCCGTCGCCCCGGACTACCTCGGTCTGGGCACCGGGCCGGGACCCCACCCCTGGATGGACGTGCCGTCGGAGACGACCGCCTCCCTGGACATGCTCCGGGCAGCCCGTGCCTTCGTCCCGGGCACGGGCCGTGCGTTGGGCCACGACGTGCTGGTCACCGGGTTCTCCCAGGGTGCCTCGGCGGCGATGGGACTCGCGCGGACACTCCAGGCCGGCGACGACCGGTGGTTCCGGCTCCGGGCCGTCGCGCCGGTCAGCGGCGCCTACGACTTCCGGTACGCCGAGCTACCCGCACTGCTCGAGGGGTCTCTGGAGCCGAAATCGAGTGTGCTGTACTCGGCATACCTTCTGGTCGCCTGGAACCGGCTGCACCATCTGTACGACTCCCCGGACGAGGTCTTCCGAGCGCCGTACCACAGCACGATCGAGGCACTGTTCGACGGATCGCACACCGGCCCGCAACTCTTCGCCGGCACGCCCGACACCATCGACGCACTGCTCACCCCGCACGGCTTCGAGATGCTGCGTCACCCGACCGGCCGCCTGGCCGAGGCGCTCCGGGTGGCCGACAGCACGTGCGACTGGGCACCACGCGTCCCGGTCCGCCTGTACGTGGCCGACGGGGACGAGCAGGCGGCCGACGCCAACACCGACCGTTGCGAGGCCGCGTTGCGATCGCGCGGCGTGAACGCGGCGGTCGTCAACCTCGGTACCCCGGACTTCGCCGGTTCCAGGCACCTCGGCTCCAACGTCGCCGGCACGGCGGACATCGTGCGCTGGTTCAGCCGGCTTCCTTGAGAACCGTCGGCCCGTCCCTGCTCGCGGGACGGGCCGACTGCCGATGAGCCGGCCACGGCCCGCGGGCGCTCCGTCAAAGGCACCCCTCGTGGAGTCCCGGTCAGCCCCCGGTCGACACAGGATGTCCATCACCGGCTCGGCAGGACGCCTGAACAGCGGAGGCCCAAGGCTCGGCCGTCCGGCTTCGACGCCGTCCTCGATGGCGTCCGGCGCCGTACTCCTACGGGTGGTAGTCGTAGATGTTGAGCCCGCCGGTGATGTCGCTCCCGTCCACCCAGAACGTGCCCGTGTTGCCGTACCTGTCCCACACGACGACCCTCGGGGTGTAGTACACGTGCCAGTTGGTCACCGGCCCGTTGGGGATGTGCCATCCGTCGCCGCCGGTGGTGGAGTGCACCCACGTGAAGCAGAGGTACTGATCGGGATACGACTTGTCGTAGACGGTCGTGTAGTCCCACCAGTTGTTTCCCGCGGGGAAGTTGACGATCTCCCCGGTGCCGTAGGCGTGCGGCTCGCTGTACCAGACGTAGCCGCCGTAGAAGTTCCTGCGGTGGTCGTCCGGGGGGATGTGGCTCGCGATGAGTCCGTCGTAGCCGGAATCGCTGCAGTGGCCGTGCACCCGGAACGTGACGAAGTAGTTCTCTTCGTCCTTCAAGGACAGGTAGTAGTTCCAGGCGTCGGTCGTCACGTACTTCGTGTTGCCGGACTCCTGGGTCGACGCGCGCGAGTAGTCCCAGTTGATGTCATCCCGCGTGAACGTCAGGGCCGTCCGCGGACGGAGTACGACGCTGCTGTCGAATCTCCCGTCCTGGGAGCTGGTGATGGTGTTGACACAACCGTCGTCGTCCGGGTCGGTCCTGACCCGGACGGCGATCGACTTCTGGTCCACGTCGGGCGAGCAGTAGACGTAGAAGGTGACGTGGTGGGTTCCGTTGTCGTCGGTCGCGACCTCGGCGTGTTCGCCGGCTCCGTCGGGGACCGCGGTGAACTCGTTCATGGTGTCCGTGTAGGCCCAGCCCGACTTGCCGTTCCAGCTGAGCGTCGACTCGTCGAGGTAGTCGATGAGCCACAGATTGGAGGCCAGGTGCTGGGGGTCGACCTGGATGCGATCTCCGTTTTCGTCGGTCGGCGTGACGCTGATCGTCACGCCGACCCTGTTCTGTCCGTTCGCATAGATCTTGCAGCTCGGAGCGCCGGTCGTGAGTTTCACCGAGAGCTGCGACACGCCCGTCCACGTTGACATTTACGTCTCCTTTGTTCGTGCGGTCATCGCCGGGATCGCTGATGATCCACCAGCCCCTTCGCGTCAAGGACACGCCTCGAACCGGACCCGCAGGACGACGGCCCGAGGTTGCGATTGGCGACCGGATTCCCCGGCGCGGCCCGGGCGTTGAACAAGCCCGTCAGGGGATCCATGCCCCCTGCATCGCACCGCCGAAATTGCCGGCCTGCGTGAAGAACGACGGCGTTGAACTCATACTGAGGCCCCCGACAGAGCGGACAGCAAGAGAGATCGACCGTGCCGAAAGCGGTTCCTGTGCCCGCGCCCCCGCAGGCAGCCGTCCAGTAGGACACCGCACACGGACTCCAAGCTCCGCATGCGGTCGAGCAGCTCTCACCAGACTGCCGCATCGCCGTCCCCCTCGGTGCACGAATGCGCAGAATGGCTGATTTCCGAAGACGGCGGCGGCCGGCGGGACGGCCGTCGGCACGCAAGTGGAGAACAGCGCGCCGGCGGACATTACTGACCTCGGCTCGTCAGGGTGAGGTTGGGGCGTCGAGGGTCAGGCCAGTGCCGGCTATGAAGCCGTCGAGGGTGTCGGGCCGGTACTGCAGGCGCTTGAGCCGGTTGCGGACGAGGGCCTCGAGTCGGTCGAGGGCCATGACGGCGAGGTTGGCCAGGCTGCGCTTGACGTATGCCCAGACCCACTCCACGGGGTTGAGGTCGGGCGAGTGGGCGGGCAGCAGGAACACCGTCAGCCAGGCGCGCTCGGCGACCAACTCGCGCATGGCGTGGGAGACGTGGGTGTTCAGGCGGTCCCGGACCGCCTCGGCTGTCGGGTGGTGGTCCCTTCTGCCGTCGGTCAGCGTCGCGGGCCGGGTGCAGTCGCCGTCTCGGCCGACCTCCGCTCCCTCGGTGCGCGACGTTGCAGTGACGGGGCCGACTCCGGTGTCACACGAAGATGCAGTGCGGCGAGCAGTAGGCAGAATGCGGCCATCGCCGACCACAGTGCGGTCGTCCCCGCGTGGGCGAGCAACTGGGTACCGAGGACGGGTGCGAGCGTCGCGGCAACGCCCCAGCTGGTGCCGAAGACGGCCAGGTAGCGTCCGGTTCCGCCGGGTGGCGCGAGGTCGGTGACGAGCGCGTAGACGCGGCCCATGACCAGCAGATCGCCGAGGCTCGTCACAGCGGCTGAGGCGAGCAGCGCCGGCAGGGTGCGGGTGAGGGCGTAGCCGGTCAGCCCCGCGGCCAGGAGGAGATGGGCGAGGGCGAGTGCGACAGGCGTGGTGAGCCTGGTCACGCAGGGCAGACGGATCAGTGGTTGGGCGAGCACGGTGGTGGCCGCGGTGGCGGTGAACAGCAGTCCGGCGTCGGCGGCGGGCAGGCCCTGCCGTGCGAGTGCGAGCGGCAGGGTGATCACGGTCTGTTGGTTGATCAGGGCGTAGGCGGTGCCGGTGGCCAGGACGCTCAGCAGAGCCCGGTCGCGCAATGGTCGTACCGCGGTGCCGTCCTGGTCCGCTCCGGGCGGTACCGGACGGTCGCGGGGCAGGGCCAGCCGGATCAGCAGTGCGCAGGCCAGGCAGGTGGCGGCGTCGGTGACGAAGAGCCAGCGCAGGTCCCAGCGGCCGAGGAGAGCGGCGAGCAGTCCGGCGCCCATGCCGCCTGCCGCGAGCGCGGCGCTGAACAGGCTGAACGCGCGCACCCGTTGCTGCTCCGGCACGGACTCGCCGATGATCGCCTGGCTCGGGGGCTCATAGAGCTCGAAGGCCAGCCCGAGCAGCAGCGCCCCGGCGACGGCCCAGGTGAGCGACGCGCAGGCTGCGATCGCCAGCTGTGCGGCGGCGCATCCGACGAGGCCGAGCACGATGGTCGTGCGCCGGCCGAGTCGGTCGGCCAGGTGTCCTCCGGCCAGCCGCGAGGGGATCGTCGCGAGCCCGAAGGCGGCGCTGACCAGCCCGGCGGCGGTCAGGCTCGCGCCGTGGTCGGTGTTGATCAGCGCGGTGAGAAAGGGCAGCGAGAATGCCCCGAGCCGGTTGACGACCCGGGCGAGTAACAGCAGGCGGACGGTGCGGGGCAGTGGTTCGGAGCGCGACATGGCGCCTCCTGTTCTCGTTGATCGTCAATGTCAGTGATCGCTGGGGTGGGTACGTGCGCCGATGTCCGTCCCGTCCTCGTCCGACCTGCCGGCCTTCCCCGACACCGTCTGCTCCGGCCGTGGCATCGGCCTGCGCTGCCGGGTCGGCGATTCGCCGTCAGGTCGGGTCGACGCCACGGGCGAAGTGCGGCAGGACCATCGCGACCAGCGCGTCGACGTCGGCATCGACCATGGGCTCGCCGGTCATGCCCATCCGGTGGAGCAGGGTGCCGACGACGGCATCGATGAAGAACAGGACCCTGTTCTCCGGCTCGTCGAGCGCGTCCTGGAGAGCGAGGCGGTAGGGGTCCTGCAACCGTGCGGAGAGGATCTCGCGCAGGGCCGGGTCGCTGACGGCGTCGCTGAACACGCCCGCGAACGCGTCGCCCACCCCGGGCTCGCCGATCGTCGCCGCGATCCAGCGGATGGTCGAGGACATGAGCTCGGCCCGGTCGGCGCCCTCCTTCAGCGGCGCCGGGCCGAACGCGTCGAGGAGGCAGTCCACGATCAGTGCGCCCTTCGACGGCCAGCGGCGGTAGATCGTCGTCTTCGCGATGCCGGCCGCGGCGGCGATGCGCTCGACCGTGGCGCGCGCGTAGCCGATTTCGTGGACCGTGCGCAGGGTGACGGCGAAGACCTCGGCGTCGATGCCGGTGCGCGGGCGTCCGGGCGGCCGGGCGGGAGGAGGCGTTCGAGTCATTCCCTCACCATAGCTAGTTCCGCTACCTTAGGTATCGATACCTAAGGTAGCGAAACCGTACGGGGAGGGGAAGGCATGAACGGGGACAGTGGTGCGCGGCAGCCGTCGGAGGGCAGCAGCAGGTTGCGGCAGCAGGCATTGGGGGGCGAGCCGGACTGGGCGGCGATGACTTCCGAGCAACTGGCCGCCTACCGCGAGACGGAGAACCGCAGGCGGGCGTCGCCTGAGATGCGGGCGATCACCGGGATGCCGGACCCCGGTGCCGCGATCGACTGGCAGTCGCTGGCGCTGCCCGACCGCCGCCTGCCGGTCCGGGTCCACCGGCCGGTGCGCGAACGCGGAGCCGGCTCCGCCGACCGGGCGGCGGCCCTGCCCCTCGTGCTCCACGTCCACGGCGGCGGGTTCGTGGGCACGGCGGTGCAGAGCGACTGGATCACCAGTCATCTCGCTGCCCGGTTGCCGGCCCTTGTCGTCTCGGTCGAGCACCGCCTCCTCGCCCCGGACACTGCGCTGCGGGTGCGGCGCGCCAGCAGCCGGTCGAACTCGCCCATCGCGGCGGTGACCTGGTCGGCCGTGATCAGTCGCAGCGGACGCAGCGCCTGCTCGCCACCGAACTCCTGGGCCGCCCGCTGCCCGATCCGGTTGTCCTCGGGGAGGTACGTACCGGTGCTCAACGGCACACCACAGGTCGGGCAATGCTCGCCCCGGCCCTCCGCCGTCAGCCCGTCGAAGCAGCCGGCACAGAGCAGGTGCGCGCACGGCGCGAGCGCGCCGATGCCGGCCTCGGCGCCGCGTCGACCGCAGTGCGAGCACGGCTGCCGGGGCTGGTTGAGCAGGAAGGCCCGGATCTGCCGGGTCCAGAACAGCTGCGCGTGGTCGGGCACGGCATCGGGGAAGCGGCGGAACAACGGTACGTGCTCCCGGTCGGCACCGAGCAGATGGTCGATCCGGGCGAGCAGCCCGTCGCCGACCTCCGCCAACCGTGTGGGTGACAACCTTGCCAGGGCGACTCTCAGTTGACTGGTGAGCAGGAACCCGCGCCGTACCAGGTCGGCGTCGAGCGCCACCAGCCCACGGGTACTCCACGGGTCGGCCACGGGCAGCAGATCACCGGGCGCCACACAGACGGCACCGCGCCGGCGGAGCAGGAACGAACCGAGATCGAGATCGACAGCACTGTCGAAGGGAGCCTTGATGGCTCGGGGCATGCGGAGAGACCCTCACGAAAGTGGCAGGGAAGAGGAGAGGCGGGCGGAGAGGGGGCGCACTACAGGTGTCAGAAGGAGTGGAGAAGGAAGCACGCTGCGGAGCCGCCCGCCCCACCAACCTAGCGGTGCCCGTTCATCGGCACCATCGAATATGTTCGCGCGGAGTCCTCGTGCCGGGTGTCTCGCCGGCGCGCCGGGGTCGGTCGCCGGACCTTGGTGAAGCCGGATCCCCCGGTCTGCTGCTCCGACGGGGTGTCAGAGTTCGGTGGGCATGGACCTGATACCGGTACTGAAGGTGGCGGTGACGGCGCCGATGGAGACGATCAGGGCGAAGACCAGCATCGCCGCCGCGCTGGACAGGTGGTCCAGCAGGAGGCCTGCGAGGGCGGGGGCCAGGGCCGCGGCGGAGGTGGCGGCCAGGATGACGACGCTGAAGACGCGGCCCTGGAGGTGGTCCGGGGTGATGGCCGCCTGGTACCCGAAGAGGGCTGCGTTGGCGGTGGGGCCGAGGAAGACGGCGGCGGCCAGCGGGACGGCGGCCAGCACGCTGGTGGAGAACAGCGCACTGGCGGCCATCAGCGCGGCGGTCGCCCAGCTGAGCACCAGGATCAGGGTCGGCAGCCGCAGCCGGCGCTGGACGGAGGGGGCGGCGAAGGCGCCGAGGAAGCCGCCCACCGCGAAGATCGTGCTCGCCAGGCCGACCAGGTAGGACGACGTCCCGGAGCGCTGGAGCGAGACGATGATCGCGAAGATCATGCCCGTGAACGCCATGTTGAGCGGGGCGGCGATCAGCAGCAGGGCGCGCAGGAACGGGTTGGCCAGGACGAACCGCAGGCCCTCGGCGCCGGCCGCCGCGCCGGAGGATTCGGCCGCCTCCTTCCGGGGCTCCTGCATCGGTTCGCGGATCGCCAGCAGGGCGGCCAGCGAGAGCAGGTGGCTCACCGCGTTGCCGAGGAACGGCACCGACCGGCCCAGCCCGAACAGCAGACCGCCCAGCGGCGGGCCGGCGAGCTGCGTCCCGTACGAGCGGGCCTCGTTGCGGGCGACCGCGTCGGAGAGCTGGTCGGGACGGACCAGGTTGCGCACCGCCGCGTGCTCGGCGGTGCTGAACACGGCGTTGGCGGCGGCGCCGACCACCACCAGTACCAGCACCATCGCCATGCCGGCGGCGTCGGCGAGCACGGCGGCGCCGAGCGCGCCGTAGGCGACGGTCCGCAGGACGTCGCAGAGCACCATCAGCCGCCGCCGGTCGAAGCGGTCGGCCAGGACGCCGGCCGGCAGCCGGCAGACCATGCCGGCCACCAGGGCGGTGGTGCCGACCAGGCCGGCCTGGGTGGGCGACCCGGTCAGCTGGAGCACCAGCAGCGGCAGGGCCAGGTTGGCCATGGCGCTGCCGAGGTCCGAGAGGCACTGGCTGGTCCAGAGCAGGTTGAACGCGCGGTTGCGCCAGAGACCGGGCGGCGGCCCGGTCCCGGTGGCGGGGGTGGTGTCCTCGGTGGTCGGCCGCACTACTGCCTCGCTTTCGGAGCACGTCGGGTACGGCGGGCGGGTCTTCCCGGACGTGAGAGAGCCGGGACGGCCGGGGCGGACGGGCGGGACGGCACGGACGGCGTCACCGGGGCCACCAGGAGCCGAGGGCGGGGCGCAGGTCGTCGAACCACTCGGCGGCCGGGTCGTGGTGGGCGAAGAACTGGCGGCCCACCTGGCGTGCGTCACGGGCCTGGAGCAGGCGCAGCGAGAACACCTCGGTGCCGCCGATGTCCGTGACGGCGTCGATGAGCACCTTGCCGGGGGCGGCCGACATCACCGGCCCCCGGGCGCTGCGGGCCAGGCCGGAGACGCCCCGCACGGAGTCCGTGTAGATCTGCAGGGCCCGGGTGAGCGGGACGCCGAAGTAGTTGCGGGCGCCCGTGTCGCGTTCGACGAACATGTAGTAGGGCACCACGCCGAGTTCGACGAGCCGCTGCCACATCGCGGACCAGTCCTCGGCCCGGTCGTTGACGTGCGCGATGACCGGGGCCTGGGCCCGGATCACCGCCCCGGTGGCCCGGATGCGCCGGATCGCCTCGCCGACCTCGGGGTGTTCCAGTTCGCGGACGTGGGAGAAGTGGGCCATCACCGCCACGTGCCGGCCGCCGGCCACGATGCGGTCGAACAGCCGGAGCATGTCGTCGGCGTCCTGGTCGGTGGTGAAACGGGCGGGCCAGTAGGACAGCGCCTTGGTGCCGAAGCGGATCGTCCGTACGTGCTCCAGCTCCGGGGCGAGCAGCGGGGCCACCCACCGGTCCAGCACCGTGGCGCTCATGATCATGGGATCGCCGCCGGTGAAGAGGACGTCGCTGACCGAGGGGCTGGCGGCCAGGTAGGAGACCACCCGGGAGACGTCGGTCGCGGCCTGCCGGATGTCGGCGTTGCCGACGAACTGGGACCAGCGGAAGCAGTACCCGCAGTAGGAGTGGCAGGTCTGCCCCTGGGAGGGGAAGACCAGGACCGTCTCGGCGTACTTGTGCTGGACGCCCGCCAGCGGGCTGCCCTCGTGGACCGGGACGTTCGCGTCCACCTGGGCGCCCGGGTTGGGGTTGAGCAGGGCGTGGGCCGCCCGGGCGGCCTTGCGGATCACGCCCGGGGATGCGGCGGCCAGGTGGAGTGCCGACAGCGTCTCGAAGATGTCCGGCGGCAGCATGTCCCGGTGCGGGAAGGTGAGCCGGAAGATCGGGTCGTCGGGGACGGCGGACCAGTCCACCAGCTCGTCCACGACGTACTGGTTGACCTTGAACGGTAGGACCGAGGAGACCACCCGCAGCTCGTGCAGGTACTCCGCGGGCATGCCCCGCTCGGCGGCCAGCCGCTCCAGCCGCTCGTGGGAGTAGACCTTCATCACCACCACCTCACGCTCTGTCCTGCTTTCTCGTGGATGCCCGGAGCTCCCTCGGCCGCCGGGCGACTGTGGGCGCGCGGGCCCGGGGCCGCCGCGTCGGCGCGGCGGCCCCGGGTACGGATTCGTCGGGTGCGGATGCGTCAGGACCGCTCGGCCGCGGCCATCCGCAGGCGCAGGCTCAGCGGGCGCATGTCCGTCCACACCTCGTCGATGTGGGCCAGGCAGGCGCTCTTGACGCCCTCGAAGCCGGTGGCCGTCCAGCCGTTGGGCAGTTCGCGGCCCGCGGCCCAGATGGAGTACTGCTCCTCGTGGTTCATCACGACCTGGTAGACGGCGTCGTCCTCGGTGTCGGACATCTCAAGTGGTCCCTTCGGGTGTCGGTGTCGGGTCCGGTATCGGGTGTTGGTCTCGGGTCTCGGGGCTCGGGTGGATCGGTGGCGGGCGGTTCAGAGCCGGACCGGCAGCGACCGGAGGCTGCGGTTGAGCAGCGAGGGCTGCCAGCCGACCTCGTGGCCGGCCAGGGCGAGGTGCGGCGAGGCCGCCAGCAGGTCGGTGAGCGCCGCCCCGGCGACCAGCCGGGCCAGCGGCGCGCCCAGGCAGAAGTGCTCGCCGTGGCCGAACCCGAGGTGCGGATTGGGGGAGCGGCCGATGTCCAGCTCGTCGGGGCGGTCGAACCTGGACGGGTCCCGGTTGGCGGCCGCGGTGACCAGGTAGAGCCGGTCACCGGCCCGGAGGGTGCGGTCGCCCAGGGCGAAGTCGGCCGCGACCTGGCGGACCGACAGCTTGGAGGGTCCGTCGAAGCGCAGCAGCTCCTCCACGGCGCCGCGCGCCGACTCGGGGTCCGCGCGCAGCAGTTCGAGCTGGTCGGGCCGGCGCAGCAGGTTCCACACGCCGACGGCGATCAGGTTGCTGGTGGTCTCGCCGCCCGCGAACGCGATGTGGGTGAGCATGGCGACGAACTCGTCCTCGCCGACCTCCGCGCCCACCAGGCCGCCGGCCAGGGCCGCGCTGATCAGGTCGGCCCCCGGCTCCTCGCGGCGTCTGCGGACCAGCCGGCGCAGGTAGCCGAAGAGGTCCAGCAGGGCCCGGTGGGAGTTCTCGGTCTCCTCCGGCGACTGCACCGAGCCGAGGGCGAGGTCACCCACCAGGATCGCCCAGCGCTGGAAGTCCGCGGTGTCCTCCGGCGGTACGCCCATCCAGGCCGCCGCGACGGTGGCGGGCAGCGGGCGGGCGAAGTCGGCCACCAGGTCGGTGACCGGGCCGCCGGCCCCGGCCCTGGCGGTCAGCCGGGCCACCGCCTCCTGCACCATCGGGCGGTTGCGCCGGATCTGCCCGGGGCCGAAGGCACCCCGGAAGACGCTGCGCAGCCGGCGGTGCTCGGGCGGGTCGACGAAGACCATCCAGCCGGCCATGATCTGGAAGGCCCGGGCGGCCTCCGGACCGAGCAGGTGCAGGGGCGTCTGGGCCAGCACCGGGGTGATCCGGTCGGCGGACACCGCGGGCTCGGCGAAGCATGCGGCCACCTGGTCGTAGCCGGTCACCAGCCAGGCCCGGTTGGCCGGGCTCCAGTGCACGGGCGCGGCCTCGCGCAGCCGGGCGAGGTGGGGGAACGGGTCGGCGACGACCTCGTCGTCCAGCAGGTAGGGGTCGATGGCCCGGTCGGTGGCGGTCACGGGGTGCGCTCCATCAGGTCGGCGGCGATGGCGGCGACGGCGGCCACGTCCGGGTCGGTGACCATGCTCCGGTGGGTGCCGGGCAGGTGGTGGACGGTCAGCGCGCCGGGGAACAGCTCCCGGCAGCGCCGCTCGTACGCGGGGTAGCCGTCGCCGGCGGCGACGGACCTCCGGTCCGGGGCGGCGTCGACGGCCTCGGCGCTGACCACCAGGTGCACCGGGCCCCGGTAGGGCTCGGGGCGGTGGCCGGCCGCGGCGCGCAGCAGGGCCGTCCACATCGCCACCGGCCAGTCGGCGCCCAGGCGGGCCTCCGCCTCGTTGACGCCGGCGGCGAGCAGGGTCGCCACCAGCTCCCGCTCCTGGCTGAGCCTGGCCGGGGTGCCGGGGGAGAGCCCCCGGACCGCCTCGCGCAGGGCGACCGCGCGGTCCAGCAGGTCGAGCGCCTCGGTGACGGCGAACATGCCGTCCTCGTCGGGCACGGCGGGCTCCAACAGCAGCAGCACCTCGACCTGCTCGCCCGCCGCCGTGAGCTGGATGGCCATCTCCTGGGCGATGTTGCCGCCCATCGACCAGCCGAGCAGTGCGTACGGGCCCTGCGGCCGGTGCGCCCGCAGCTGCCGGACGTAGTCCTCGGCCAGGGCCTGCATCGTGTCGGCGTCGGTGCCGCCGTCGAGGCCCCGGGCCTGGAGGCCGATCACCGGCCTGCCGGGCGGCAGGGCCTTGGCGAGCGGGAGGTACCAGGCGACGCTGCCGCCGCTCGGGTGCACGCAGTAGAGGGGGTTCCCGCTGCCCTCGCGGAGCACGACCAGCACCTCGCCCTCCCGGCGCCGCGCCGGGGCGGCGTCGCCCTCGAGCCCCGCCGCTGCGTCCGGGCCGGCCTGGACCCGGGCGGTGACGGCGGCGGCCAGCGAGGCCACGGTGGGGTTCTCCAGCAGGTCGGCCACCCCGACCGGGAGGCCGAGGTCGCAGGCCCGGGCGGCGACCCGGACGGTGGCCAGCGAGTTGCCGCCGAGGTCGAAGAAGTCGTCGTGCACCCCGACCCGGTCCAGCCGCAGGATCTCCGCCCAGAGCTTGGCCAGCGTGGTCTCGGCCTCGGTGCGCGGCCCGACGTACGGGTGCTCCGGCTCGACCAGTCCGTCCGGCGCGGGCAGGGCGGCGCGGTCGAGCTTGCCGTTCGCGGTCACCGGCAGGGCGGGCAGCGGCACCAGCGCCGTCGGCACCAGGTAGGCGGGGAGGCGGTCGCGCAGCCAGCGGCGCAGTTCGGCGGTGCTCGGCAGGGCGGACCCGGCCGCCGGGACCAGGTACGCCACCAGGACGGCGTCGCCAGGCCGGTCGGTTCGGGCGAGGGCGGCGGCGGCGGCGACGCCCGGGTGCGAGGTGAGGACGGCCTCGATCTCGCCCGGTTCGATCCGGCGGCCGCGGATCTTCACCTGGCCGTCCAGCCGCCCGCCGAACTCCAGCTCGCCGTCGGCCCGCAGGCGCCCCCGGTCGCCGGTGCGGTAGAGCCGCCGGCCGTGGCCGGCCGGGTCGGGGACGAACCGCTCCGCGGTCAGACCGGGCTGGCCGACGTAGCCGAGGGCCAGGCAGTCGCCGCCGACGAGGATCTCCCCGGACACCCCGGCCGGGACGGGGCGCAGCGCCTCGTCGAGGACCAGGACGGTCGTCCGGGCCAGCGGCCGGCCGATCGGGACGGCGACCGCGTCGGGGGCGACGGCGCGCACCTCGTGCCGGGTGACGATGAAGGTGCACTCCACCGGGCCGTAGGCGTTGATCAGGTGCAGGGCGGGCAGCCGGCTGCGCAGCTCGCGCAGATGGGCCGGGGAGCCGGCCTCGCCGCCGGTGATCAGCTGACGCAGGCCGGCCAGTCCGTCCGGGTCCTGCTCGACGACCAGGTTGAGCAGCGTGGTGGTGAGGAAGGCGGTGGTGACGCCGTGCCGCCGCAGCGAGTCGGCGATGCCGGCCGGGGTGAGCGGTTCGGCCGGGTGGAGCGCGCAGGTGCCGCCGGTCAGCAGCGGTCCGAGGATCTCGAAGAGGGCTGCGTCCCAGCTGACGCTGCTCAGGTGCAGGACCGTCTCGTGCTCGTCCAGGCGCACGAAGTCCTGGGCGACCAGGGAGTCGACGACCGCGCGGTGCGGCAGCGCGATGCCCTTGGGGCGGCCGGTGGAGCCGGAGGTGTAGAGGACGCAGGCCGCGCTGTCGGTGTCGGGCAGGGTGAGGCGGTCCTGCTCGGGGCCGGCGTCCGCGAGGCCGGCGTCCGCCTCGGGTCCGTCGTCCGCCTCGGGGCCGTCCTCGGCGAGGCTCAGGACGGTGCCCACCCGCGCGGGCACGGCCTCGCGCCACGCGGGCTGGACGAGCACCACGTCCACGCCGGTCTCCGCGACCATCCCGTCGAGGCGCAGCGCCGGGTCGCGGGGGTCCAGCGGCAGGTACGCGGCGCCGGACCGGAGGATCCCGAGCATGCCGGCCACCAGGTCGGTGGAGCGCTCCGCGCACAGCCCGACGACCCGGCCGGGCCCGGCGCCGTGCCGGCGCAGCCGCCGGGCGATCCGGTCGGCCCGGGCCCGCAGCCCGGCGTACGTGACCGTGCGGCCGTCGGCCGTGGCCAGCGCCACCCGGTCGGGGTGCGCGGCCGCCCGCTCCTCGAAGACCGCCACCACGCTGCGGTCGTCCCGGGCCGCGGCGGCGGCCCGCGCCGGGCGGAGGTCCTGCGCCTCGGCGGGCAGGCCGGGGGCCGCCTCCGGGTCGGCGACCATCGCGGCGAGCAGCGCGCAGTAGGTGTCGGCGAGCCGCTCCACCTCGGCCCGGGACATCCGGCCGGCGTCGGCCTCGAACGAGACGCCCGTCGGGCCGGTGGTGACCATCAGCCCGAAGTTGGTCCGGGCGATCTCCTCGATGTCCTCCTTGTGTTCGCTGCCCAGGCCGTGGAAGTGCACGTAGTTGAAGGCGGTGTCGACCAGCACCTCCCCGGCCCACCGGCCGCTCTGCAGCTCGGCCAGCGGGAAGCGGCGGTGGGGGATCACCTCCCGCTCGGCGGCGAAGACGTCCCGCAGCAGGCCGAGCCAGCTGGTCGCGGCGGAGTGCGTGCCGAAGGGCACCACGTTGAGGAACACGCCGCGCATGCCGTCCGCCCCGGCCCGCTCGGGGCGGCCGTTGGTGGCCATCCCGGTCGAGTAGGCGTCGCCGTCGGCGAGCCGGCGCATCAGGTGGTAGTGGGCGGTGAACAGCACCGTCTTGCGGGGCACTCCGGCCCGGGCGGCGAGCGCGTCGATGCCGGCCCGCAGGTGACCGTAGGAGCGCAGCGCCTCGCAGGTGGACTTGTCCGCCAGGTCGCCGCCGGCGGCGCGCGGCAGGCGCACCGGCGGGAAGGACTCCACCATGGCGTCCCAGAACGCCCGGGCGGCGGGGTCGGCGACCGCGGCGCGCTCCAGCGCCACGTACTCGGCGAAGGCGGGCACCGGCGGGCCGTCCAGCGGGTCCGGGGCCGCCTCCGGCGCGCCGGAGGCGAGGACGGCGCCGGCCGCGGGGTCGCCGGCCGCCAGGCCGCCGCCGGTGCGGGCCCGACGGTGCCGCTCGACCAGCTCGGCGATCAGCGAGGTGAGGCTCCAGCCGTCCAGGACGGCATGGCAGTCGGTGATGGTGAGCCGGTATTCGGCCTCGTTGAGCACGTGCACGTGGAGCCGGATCAGCGGCGGCAGCGCCAGCTCGAACCAGCGCCCCGCCTCGGCGCGCAGGTACTCGCGGACCCGCTCCGCCCCGGCCTCCTCGTCCAGACCCCGCAGGTCGTCCACCCCCACGGGCAACTCGGCCGAGGGGTGGACCAGTTGCAGCGGTTCGTCGTAGCCGCTCCAGTCGAAGCCGGTCCGCAGGATCTCGTACCGGCCGACCACCGCCCGGGCGGCGTCGCGCATCGCCCCGGCGTCGAACCCGGCGGGCTCCTGGATCCGGAAGCTGGTCACGTTGTGGTACGCGCCCTTGCCGGCGTCGGCGAGCAGCTCGTAGAGCATGCCCTGCTGCATCCGGGTCAGCGGATACGCGTCCACCAGCCCGGCGGGCAGCCGGTCGCGGTCCGACGCCGACAGCAGGGCGAAGGGCTCCACCGGTCCGGCGACCGCGGGAACGTCCCGCCCGGAGGCGTCCGGCGCGAGCGCCCGCGCCGCGGCCTCGTCCACGGCGCGGGCCAGCTCGCCCAGCCCCTGGTGGGTGAAGACGTCGCGCAGCGCCACCGTCAGCCCGCGCTGCTCCGCCAGGCCCACCACGCGCAGCGCCAGGATCGAGTCCCCGCCGAGGTCGAAGAAGCGGTCGGTGACGCCGACCCGCTCCACGCCGAGTGCCGTGCACCACACCCCGGCGAGGGCCCGTTCGGTCGCAGTGGCCGGCGGGACGTGCCGGCGGACGCTGTCCAGCCCGGCGCCGTCGGCCGTCGGCAGCGCCCGGCGGTCGATCTTGCCGTTGGCGGTCAGCGGCATCGCCGCGAGCACCGTGAACGAGGCGGGCACCATCGGTTCGGGCAGCCGGTCGAGCAGCCGGCGCCGCAGCTCGTCCCGGTCCAGGGCACCGCCGGGGACCAGGTAGGCGTGCAACCGGTACTCGCCGCTGCGCGTCCCCCGGGCCACCACGGCGGCCTGCTCGACGGCCGGGTGGCCCAGCAGCGCGGCCTCCACCTCGCCGAGCTCGATCCGGTGGCCGCGGATCTTCACCTGGTCGTCGGCGCGGCCCCGGTACTCCAGGGTCCCGTCGGGCAGCCGGCGGGCCCGGTCGCCGGTGCGGTAGAGCCGGGCCCCTGGCCGGGTGCCGAACGGGTCGGGGACGAAGCGCTCGGCGGTCAGCCCCGGCCGGCCGAGGTAGCCGCGGGCCGGGCCGGCGCCGCCCACGTACAGCTCGCCGACCACGCCGGGCGGGACCGGCCGCAGGTGCCGGTCCAGGACGTGGACGCTCAGGTCGCCCAGCGCCCGGCCGATGGGGGAGAGCGCCGCGCCCGCGAGGTCCGCGGAGGCGACGGTGTGGTGGGTGACGTGCACCGTGGTCTCGGTGATGCCGTACATGTTGACCAGCCGGACCCCGGCGCCCGGGCCGTCCAGCCAGCCGTCCAGCTCGGGCAGGTCCAGCTTCTCCCCGCCGAGCACCACGGTCCGCACACCCAGTGCGGCCAGCGGCCGCCCGGCGAGGGCGGCGCGCAGGTTGCGGAAGGCACCGGGGGTCTGACTGAGCACCGAGACCCGCTCGGCCTCGACCAGCTCGGCGAACCGGCCCGGGTCCCGGGCGGTGTCCCGGTCGACCAGCACCACGCTGCCGCCCCGGGTCAGCGCGCCCCACAGCTCCCAGACCGAGAAGTCGAAGGCGTACGAGTGGAACAGGCTCCACACCCCGCCCGGGGCCAGCTCCAACGCCTCCTCGCAGGCGTCCAGCAGTCGGACCACCTGCCTGTGCGGGACGCAGACGCCCTTGGGGCGGCCGGTGGAGCCGGAGGTGTGGATGATGTACGCCAGCGTGTCGGCGTCGCCCAGCGGCTCCGGATTCCGGTCCGGGTCGGCGTCCGGCGCCGGGTCGTCCAGCACCGGGTCGTCCAGCCGCAGCTGCGCGCCGACCACGGGCGGCACCCGGTCGCCGAGGCCGGGCGAGACCACCGCCAGGGCGACGCCCGCGTCCGCCGCCACGTACGCCAGGCGCTCGCGCGGGTGCTCCGGGTCCAGCGGCAGGTACGCGCCGCCGGCCTTGAGGATGCCGAGGATCCCGACCGCCAGGTCGGCGTTGCGCTCCACGCAGAGCCCGACCACCGTCTCGGGGCCGACCCCGGCGGCGCGCAGCCGGTGGGCGAGCCGGTTGGCCCGCCGGTTCAGGGCCGCGTAGCCGATCCGCTCGCCCCCGGCGACCACCGCGACGGCGTCCGGCTGCGCCGCCGCGTGCCGCTCGAAACGCCGGTGGAGCAGGTCGCCGCCCTCGTACGAGCGCTCCGGGGCCGCCCAGGCGGCCAGCCGGCGCCGCTCCTCCTCCGGCAGCAGCTCCAGCGCCGACAGCGGGGTGTCCGGGTGCGCGAGCGCCTGCTCCAGCAGGTGCGTGTACTGCTCGGCCCAGCGCCGCACGCTCTCCGGGCTCCACAGGTCCGCCCGGTGGAAGAAGGCGGCGGCCACCCCGTCGGGCCGGCGCGCGGCCTGGAGCACCAGGTCGAACTTGACGGCGTCCAGGTCCAGGTCGTAGCGGGTGCCGGTCAGCCCGGCGAGCCGGACCGGACGGTCGTCGGCGTCGTCGTCCAGGCTGAACATGGCCTGGAACAGCGGGGTGCGGTGCAGCTCCCGGTCGGGGGCGAGCTCGTCGACGATCCGCTCGAACGGGACGTCCTGGTCCTCGAACGCGTCGAGGGCGTCCGCACGGACCCGGTCCAGCACCTCGCCGAAGGACGGGTCGCCGGACAGGTCGGCCCGCAGGACCGAGGTGTTGACGAAGAATCCGATCAGCTGCTCCACCTCGGGGCGGCTGCGTCCGGCGACCGGGGTGCCGACGGCGAAGTCGCCCTGGCCGCTCCAGCGGGACAGCAGGATCTCGAACCCGGCCAGCAGGGTCATGAACAGCGTCGCCCCGTGCCGGCGGCCGAGCCCCTCCAGGCCGGCCACCAGCTCCGGTGCCAGCGTGAACTCGCCGACCGCGCCCGCGGTGGAGCGCCCGGCCGGGCGGGGGCGGTCGGTGGGCAGCTCCAGCGGCGGCAGCCCCGCCAGCCGGCTGCGCCGGCGGTCCGGCCGTTCGGCCTGCCGGTCCGCGGCCGCGGTGCGGCGCTGCCAAGCGGCGAAGTCGGCGTAGCGGACGGGGAGTTCGGGCAGCGGTTCGCCGGCGTAGCAGGCCTCCAGCTCGCGCACCAGGACGCCCATCGACCAACCGTCGGCGGCGATGTGGTGCAGCGCCACCAGCACCACGTGCTCCTCCCCGGCGAGCCGCCAGAGGGTGACCCGCAGGACCGGGCCGGCCGCCAGGTCGAAGGGTTCGTCGGCAGCCTCCCGGACGGCCCGGGCGAGCTCCCCGGCCGGGACGTCCCCGCGCCAGTCGAGGCCGGGCCAGCCGGGGTCCACGTGCTGGCGGACGGCGCCGTCGGTCACGGTGAAGCGGGTGCGCAGCGGCTCGTGCCGGGCCACCACCCGGTCGAAGGCGGCGGCCAGCCGCGGGCGGTCCAGCGGCCCGGTCAGCCGCCAGGCGACCGGGATGGTGTACGCCGGGCCCGGTCCCTCCAGGCGGTCCAGGAAGACCAGGCGCTCCTGACCGAACGACACCGGCAGGTCCCCGGTGCCGGCGACCGGGGTCATCGCGTCCGCGTCCGGTCCGGGGCCGGCCAGCCCCGCCAGCCGTCGGCGGAGCAGCTCCCGCTGAACGGGGGAGAGGTCGTTCATCGGTTCTCCTCCAGCTGCCGGGCGAGCCCGGCGATGGTCCGGGCCTCGAAGAAGGCGCGGAGCGTGACCGTGGCGTCGAGTCGTGACCGCATCCGGGAGATCACCCGCATGGCGGTCAGGGAGTGGCCGCCGAGGTCGAAGAAGTCGTCCTCGACCCCGATGTCCGGCCGGTGGAGCAGTTCGGCCCACACCTCGGCGAGGGCCTTCTCGGTGTCGGTGCGCGGGGCGACGTGCGCCGCCCCGCCGCCGGCGACCGGCTCCGGCAGCGCGGCCCGGTCCACCTTGCCGTTGCCGAGCAGCGGCAGGGCGTCCAGGACCACCAGGGCGGCGGGCACCATCGCGTACGGCAGCACGGTCTCCAGGTGGGCCCGCAGTGCGGAGACCGTCACCGGGGAGCCCGGCGCGTGCTGGGCGTAGCCGGTGAGCCGCCAGCCGTTCGGGCCGTCGGGGCGGGCGACCACGGCCGCCGCGCCCACGCCGGGGTGCGCGGCCAGGGCGGCCTCCACCTCGGCAGGCTCGATCCGCACGCCCCGGACCTTCACCTGGCGGTCCAGCCGTCCGGCGAACTCCAGGGAGCCGTCGGCCAGCCAGCGGCCGCGGTCGCCGGTGCGGTACATCCGGGCACCGGGCGCGCCGAAGGGGTCGGGGACGAAGGCGGCCGCGGTCGTGCCGGGCCGGCCGTGGTAGCCCCGGGTGGGACCGGAGCCGCCGATGTACAGCTCGCCGAACACGCCGGTCGGCACGGGACGCAGCGCGGCGTCCAGGACCTGGACACTGGTGCCCGGCATCGGCCGGCCGATCGACACGGTCCGCACCGGCACCGCGGGGTCGAGGTCCTCGACGGTGGTGGTCAGGGTGCACTCGGTCGGCCCGTAGTGGTTGACCACCCGGCGCAGGCCCGGCAGCGCGCTGTGCAGCCGGGCCAGCAGCTCCGGCGTGCAGGGCTCGCCGCTGAGCACCAGCAGGCGCAGCGCCGGCAGGTTCGCGGGGGTGAGCTCGCCGCCGTCGATCAGCTGGTGCAGCAGCGACGGCACCATGCTCAGCACGGCCGTCGGGACGGGCCGGCCCTCCCCGGCGAGGTCGTCCGCCAGGCCGGACAGGTCGGACTGGCCGGCCATCAGCACCGTCGCGCCGACGGTGAGCGGGCCGATGCAGTCGCGCAGGAAGGCGTCGAAGGAGGGCGAGGCCCGCTGCAGGACGACGTCCTCGGAGCTGAGCCGGTAGTGGGTGAGCACGGTGTCGAGGTAGGCGGTGACGGTGTCGAAGGAGGCCAGCACGCCCTTCGGCGTCCCGGAGGAGCCCGAGGTGTAGACGACGTACGCGAGCCCGTCGGGCGCCGGGGCGGTGTCGGGGGCGGTGTCCGGACGGCGCTCCAGCGCGGGGTCGGCCAGCGTGGCGGCGTCGACCACCAGCCGGATCCCCGCGTCCTCGGAGATCCGGGCGGTCCGGGCCTCGGGCAGGTCGGGGTCGAGCGCGACGAACGCGCCGCCGGCCTTCCAGACGCCGAGGACGGCGACCACGGTGTCGGCCGCCCGGCGCAGCCGCAGCCCGACCCGGGTCTCCGGGCCGACGCCGAGGGCGATCAGGTGGTGGGCGAGCCGGTTGGCCCGCCGGTCCAGCTCGGCGTAGCCGATCCGGACGTCCCCGCTGACCACGGCCGTCGCGTCCGGGGTGGTCCGGGCGTGCTCGGCGATCCGTTCCAGCAGCGGGCGGGCCGGTGCCGTCCGCGGCAGGGCGCCCGCCCGGGGCAGCGTCGGCAGCAGGTCGCCGATGCGGGTGGCGGGGGCGACGACGGCCTCCCGCAGGATCGCGGTGTACGCCTGCGCCATCCGGCCGACCGTGGCCGCGTCCAGGATGTCGGTGGTGAAGTCGAGGGCGCCGGCCAGCCCGTCGGGGCCGTGCACCAGCTCCAGGGTGAGGTCCAGCTTGGCCGCCCCCCGGTCGACGGGCACGGCCGTGCCGGTGGCTCGGCCGAGCCGCAGGGTGTCCAGGTTCCAGTCGTTGAAGCTGAACATGGCCTGGAACAGCGGGGATCGGTTGAGCTCCCGCTCCGGGTGCAGCTCCTCCACCAGGCGTCCGAACGGCACGTCCTGGTGCTCGTACGCGCCGAGGGCGTCCTCGCGGACCCGGCCGAGCAGCTCGGCGAAGGACGGGTCACCGGCCAGGTCGGCCCGCAGGACCAGGGTGTTGAGGAAGAAGCCCACCACGTCCCGGACCTCGGGGCGGCCGCGGCCGGCCACCGGGGTGCCGACGCCGAAGTCCCGTTGCCCGCTCCAGCGCCCGAGCAGCACCTGGTAGGCGGCCAGCAGGGTCATGAAGAGGGTCGCGCCGTGCTCCCGGCCCAGCTCCTCCAGACGCGCCGTCAGCTCGGGGCCGACGGTGAACCCCACCGAGTCGCCGGCGCCGGTGCGGACGGCCGGGCGGGGCCGGTCGGTGGGCAGCTCCAGGACCGGCAGCCCGGCCAGCCGCTCCCGCCAGTGGGCGAGTTCCCCTGCCGGGCCCTCGCCGCCGAGCCGCTCGCGCTGCCAGCGCGCGAAGTCGGCGTAGCGCACCGCGGGGCGGGGCGGCTCGGCCCCGTCGTGGCAGGCCTGGAGGTCGCGGACCAGCAGCCCGGCCGACCAGCCGTCGGAGACGGTGTGGTGCATCGCCAGCAGCAGCACGTGCTCGTCCGCGCCGACGCGCCAGAGCACGGCCCGGAACAGCGGCCCGCCGACGAGCTCGAAGGGCGCCCGGGCCTCGTCCCGCACCGCCCGCTCGGCCTCGGCACCGGAGTGGGCCTCCCGCAGCTCCAGACCGGCCCAGCCGGGGCGGATGTCCTGCGACACCACGCCGTCGGCCAGCGAGAACCGGGTGCGCAGCACCTCGTGCCGGTCCACCAGGGCGTCGAGGGCGGCGGCCAGCCGGCCGTGGTCCAGCGGGCCGGTCAGCCGCCAGGCCACCGGGACGGTGTAGGCGGCGCCGGCGCCCTCCAGGCGGTCCAGGAACACCAGGCGCTCCTGCCCGAAGGAGGCCGGCAGCCCGGTGTCGCCCGTACCCCGGAGGATCGGGGCGTCCTCGGCGGCAGCGGCGCCGGCGAGCAGCCGGGCCAGCCCGGCGACGGTGCGCGCGGTGAAGAGGTCCCGGAAGGTCAGCTGCCGGCCGGTCCGTTCGGCCACCGCGCCGACCACCTTGATGGCGAGCAGCGAGTGCCCGCCGAGCGCGAAGAAGTCGTCGTCCGCGCCGGGGTCGTCGACGCCCAGCACCTCCGACCAGACGGCGGCGAGCTGCTGCTCCAGCCCGGGGGCCGGGCGGCGGCCGCGTACGGCCGGGGTGCGGGCGGGCGCCGGGAGGGCGGCCCGGTCCACCTTGCCGTTGCGGGTGAGCGGCAGTTCGTCGAGCACCATCACGGCGGACGGCACCAGGTACGCCGGCAGGTGCTCGCCGAGGAACCCGGACAGCCCGTCCAGCCCGGCGCGGTCGCCGACCACGTAGGCGACCAGGGCGAGGGCGCCGCTGCGGTCCGGACGGGCCACCACCACGGTGTCCCGGACCGCCGGGTGACGGCGCACCGCGCCCTCGACCTCGCCCGGCTCGACCCGGAAGCCGCGGACCTTGACCTGCCCGTCGGCCCGGCCGACGAACTCCAGCCGGCCCCCGGCGTCCCAGCGCACCAGGTCACCGGTGCGGTAGACCCGGCCGCCGGGCGGCCCGAACGGGTCGGGCAGGAACCGCTCGGCGGTGCGGCCCGGCGCCCCCGCGTACCCGCGGGCCAGGCCGGCGCCGCCGAGCAGCAGCTCCCCGACCACGCCGACGGGCACCGGCCGCAGCCGCTCGTCGACCACGTACGCGGTGGTGTTGTCCACCGGGAGGCCGATCGGCACCCCGCCGGCGCCGCGGTCGCTGCCGTCCACCCGGTGCCAGGTGGCGAAGGTGGTCGATTCGGCCGGACCGTACATGTGCAGCAGCCGCTCGGGGCCCGGCCCGGCGAGCAGGGCGCCCACCGCCGACGGGTCGGCGGCCTCGCCGCCGAAGAGCACCGTCCGCAGGGCCGCGAGCGCCCGCGGCCGCTCCCGGACGACCTGGTTGAACAGCGCGGTGGTGAGGAACAGGGTGGTGACCCCGTGCCGCTCCAGGTGCCCGGCCAGGGCGTCCGGCGACAGCACCACGTCCGGCGGGGTGATCACCAGGGCCGCCCCGGCCACCAGGGTGGCCCAGACCTCGAAGGTCGCCGCGTCGAACACCGGGCTGGCCGCGAAGGCCACCCGGTCGTCCGGGCCGAGGGCGAGGTGGCTTCCCGCGCGGACGGTGCGCACCAGCGCCCGGTGGCCGATGGCGACGCCCTTGGGCCGCCCGGTGGAGCCGGAGGTGTAGACGAGGAAGGCGAGGTTCTCCGGGGCGACCGCCGCCTCGGGCGCCGTGCCGGGCCGCCGGCCGATCCCGGCGGCGTCGCGCGCGAGGTCGACCACCCGGCAGCCCAGGGCGTCGAGTTCGGGCCTCCCGCCGGAGGTGACGAGCAGCCGCGCGCCGCTCTCCCCGGTCAGGTGGCGGCTGCGCTCCACCGGCTGGTCGGCGTCCAGCGGCAGGTAGGCGGCGCCGGCCTTGAGGACGGCGAGCTGCGCCGCCACCAGCTCCGCGCCGCGGGGCAGGCTGACCGCCACCACGGTCTCCGGGCCGGCGCCGAGGGCGATCAGGTGGTGGGCGAGCCGATTGGCCCGCCGGTCCAGTTCGGCGTACGTCCAGACGGCGTCGCCGTCCACCACGGCCGGGCGGTCGCCGTGCGCGGCGGCCCGGGCGGCGATCAGCCGGTGCAGGGCGAGCGGTTCGATCGGGGGCTCGGGGGCGGTGCCCGCCGCCACCAGCCGGGCCGCCTCCTCGGGGCCGAGCAGGTCCCAGTCACCGAGCCGCCCGCCGGGGTCCGCGGCGAGCGCCAGCAGCAGCCGGTGGTAGCCGGCCGCGAGCCGCTCCACCGTGGCGGGGTCGAACAGGTCCGTCGCGTACTCGATCAGACCGGTGCAGGTGCCGTCGGCGGCCCGGTCGACGAAGAGGGTGAGGTCGAACTTGGCGGTCCGCCAGCCGAGCGGGATCTCCTCGGCGGCCAGTCCGGGCAGCCGCAGCGCCGCGGTGGCGTCGCGGAGCGCGAACATGGTCTGGAACACCGGGTTGCGGCTGAGGTCGCGGTCCGGCCGCAGCTCCTCCACCACGCGCTCGAACGGCACGTCCTGGTGGTCGTACGCGCCGAGGACGGCCTCCCGGACCCGGTGGAGCAGCTCGGGGAGGGTGGGGTCGCCGTCGAGGTCGGCCCGCACGGCGAGGGTGTTGGCGAAGAAGCCGACGACGTTCTCCACCTCGGCGTAGGTGCGGCCGGCGGCCGCCGTGCCGACGGCGAAGTCGCGTTGCCCGCTCCACCGGCCCAGCAGCACCTGGAACGCCGCCAGCAGCACGGTGTGCAGGGTGGTGGAGCCGTCCCGGGCGTACCGGTCCAGCGCGCGCAGCGCCTCCTGCGGCAGGCCGAAGCGGTGGGTGGCCCCGTCGGTGCCCAGGACCGCCGGCCGAGGCCGGTCGGTGGGCAGCTCCAGCACCGGGACGCCGGCCAGCGCGCCGCGCCACCACTCCAGCAGGGCGGCCAGCCGCTCCGGGGTCAGGTCGGCGCGTTGACGGCGGGCGAAGTCCGCGTAGCGCACCGGCGGCAGCGGCGGTGTGCCGCCGGCGTACAGCTCGCCCAGCTCCCGCGCGACGACGCCCAGCGACCAGCCGTCGGCGACCAGGTGGTGCAGCACCAGCAGGAGGACGTCGTGCCCGGGGAGCCGGAGCAGCAGGGCCCGCCAGGCCGGCCCCGCGGCGAGGTCGAACGGCCGGCGCAGCTCGGCGGCGATCTCCTCCTCCCAGCCGTCGGCGTCGGTCAGGCGCAGGTCCACGACGGGCGCGGGGGCGATGACGGGCGGGTGGTCCCCGCCGGGGAAGCGGGTGCGCAGGGCGTCGTGCCGGGCCGCCAGGCGCTCCAGCGCGGCCCGCAGGACGGCCGCGTCGAGCCGGCCGTCCACCCGCCAGGCGATCGGGATGACGTAGTTCGCACCGTCGGCGTGCAGGCGGTGCAGGAACAGCAGCCGCTCCTGGCCGAACGAGGCGACCACCGGCCGGTCGTCGCCGCCCCGGGTGAGCGCCGGCCGGGCGGCGCCGGTGCCGGCGAGGTCGAGCGCGGCGGCGAGTCCGGCGACGGTCGGCCCCTCGAACAGGTCGCGCAGCGAGACGTCGGCGCCCAGCTCCTCGCGCAGCCGGGCGATCAGCCGCACCGCGAGCAGCGACTGGCCGCCGAGGGCGAAGAAGTCGTCGTCGGCCCCGATCCGTTCGAGGCTGAAGAGCGAGGCCCAGACCGCCGCCAGCCGCTCCTGGAGCCCGCTCTCCGGCGCCCGGTACGGGGTGGCCAGCTCGGGCCGGTCCGGGGCGGGCAGGGCCTTGCGGTCGAGCTTGCCGCTGGGCGTCAGCGGCAGCGCGTCCAGCAGGACGAAGGCCGACGGGACCATGTAGCCGGGCAGCCGGGCCGCCAGCCGCTCGCGCAGGTCCCCGAGGTCGAGGCCGTCGCCGACGGCGTACGCGACGATCCGCCGCTCGGCGGCCGAACCGGCGGCCACCACCACGGCCGCGCGCACGCCCGGCTGGTCGTTCAGGACGGCCTGGATCTCGCCCAGCTCCACCCGGTTGCCGCCCAGCTTGAGCTGGTCGTCGGCCCGGCCCAGGTACTCGACCACGCCGGGCCGGTGCCAGCGCGCGAGGTCCCCGCTGCGGTACATCCGTCCGCCGGGCTCCCCGTGCGGGTCGGGCAGGAAGCGCTCCGCGGTGAGGCCCGGCTGCCCGAGGTAGCCCCGGGCGAGCTGGACGCCGGCCAGGAACAGCTCGCCGCTGCCGTCGTCGGGCACGGGGCGCAGCTGCGGGTCGAGGATGTGCAGCCGGGTGTTGGCGACGGCCGCGCCGATCGGCACGGACGGGCCCGGCCACTCGGGCCGGCACTGCCAGGCGCTGACCTCGATGGACGCCTCGGTCGGGCCGTACAGGTTGTGCAGCTCGACGTGGGGCAGCAGCCGCAGCACCCGGTTCTGGAGGTCGGTGGGCAGCTCCTCACCGCTGGTCAGGACGCGGCGCAGGCTGTGGCAGTCCTCGACCCCGCGCTCGCCGGCGAACAGGCCGAGCATGGTGGGGATGAAGTGGACGGTGGTGACGGCGCGGCTCCGGATCAGCTCGACCAGGTATCCGCCGTCGCGGTGCCCGCCGGGCCGGGCGATCACCAGCCGGGCGCCGACGGTGAGCGGCCAGAACAGCTCCCACACCGACACGTCGAAGGCGTACGGGGTCTTCTGGAGGACCCGCTCGTCGGGAGTCATCCCGTACTCGTGCTGGCCCCAGCGCAGCCGGTTGCACACGCCCCGGTGCTCGGCCACCACGCCCTTGGGCTGCCCGGTGGAGCCGGAGGTGTACATCACGTAGGCGGCGTTCCGCTCGTCGACGACCACGCCGCACGGGCCGTCGGCCGCGTCGGAGGCCTCCGGCTGCCCGACGACGTCGGCCAGGACGACCTCGGGCAGCCCCGGCCGGCCGAGGTCCAGGTCCATGCCGGGACCGCGGACCAGGGCGACCGGCCCGGCCCGGCCGACCATCGAGGCGAGCCGGTCGACCGGCAGCTCCAGGTCCAGCGGCAGGTACGCCGCCCCGCTCTTGAGGATGCCGAGCAGGGCCACGACCAGCTCCGGGGAGCGCTGCGCCCCGACGGCGACCACGCTCTCCGGCCCCGCGCCGAGGGCACGCAGCCGGTGGGCGAGCCGGTTGGCCCGGCGGTCCAGCTCCCGGTAGGACAGTTCCTCGCCCTCGAACTCCAGGGCGACCGCGTCGGGACTGCGGCGGGCCTGTGCCTCGACCAGTCCGTGCACCGTGCTCATGGCTGCTGCCCCTTCAGTGCCTCGGCGATGTCCTCGCCGGTCATTGCCGCGATCTCCCGGGTCAGTTGCTCCTCGACGGCGGTGGCGAGCCGCGCCACCGTCGGCCGGTCGAAGAGCGTGCGCACGCCGATGTCGCTGCCGAACGCGGTGCGCATCCGGATGGCGACCCTGGTGGCGAGGAGGGAGTGGCCGCCGAGGTCGAAGAAGTTGTCGTGGATGCCGATCCGGTCGAGCTGCAGCACCTCCCGCCAGACGTCGGCGATGGTCTGTTCGGTGGGGTTGCGCGGGGGTGTGTACGCGTGGGCGAGGTCCGGGCGGTGGCCGTCGGGGTCGGGGAGGCGGGTGCGGTCGGTCTTGCCGCCGACGGTGCGCGGGAGTTCGTCGAGGGTGATGAGGGTGGTGGGGACCATGTGGTCGGGGAGCCGCTCGCGGAGCCACTCGCGGATGCGGTCGGTGGTGGCGTCCGTGTCGGGGGGTGTGGCGAGGTAGGCGATGAGGCGGTCGTTGTGGGTGGTGACGGCGGCGTCGTGGATGTGGGGGTGTTCGCGGAGGCGGGTTTCGATT